>JAUVEB010000003.1 GCA_030595055.1 Desulfuromonadaceae bacterium | reverse complement strand
GTCGGCTGTGGTGATATATCAACACGCACTTCGGCATCAGGCCGGGCCGTCAAGACGACTTGATACTGATCGACAAAGGGTGAGGTACTGTTGCCAGGCACAGTATCCTCTACCTCTATGACATTGGTCGAGCCGCCGCTTTGCAGGACCAGAACACCGGGCGCATCATTATCACCGATTTCCACACCAACGAGCTGAACAGCGACATTCTGGAATCCCGGCTTGGTATATTCGTAGCTGACAATGATTTGCTCCGTCACCATCTCTGGCTGACCGTCTTTATCAAGGAGGGTCAACATTTTTTGATTGAGACGGTAGCGATCAGCGTCCAGCAGATCATCCCCCAACTGTACCGAACTGATGGCGCTCTTATCAATCGGGGCATATGACAGCAACACGGAAT
Source organism: Desulfuromonadaceae bacterium (assembly GCA_030595055.1). GTDB lineage: Bacteria > Desulfobacterota > Desulfuromonadia > Desulfuromonadales > Geopsychrobacteraceae > Malonomonas. The sequence continues at coordinate 37,757 of JAUVEB010000003.1, read as the reverse complement.
TATGTGCTTCAGCCTCTATCGTTGCGGCAAAAGTATCGGTTGCCGGCAGAGTCTGATCGTCTTGATTACTGCTGACCAGGTGTTTGATATAGCCGTGATGGAAACCTTCATTGACACCATCATCGGCAGCAATCAGGCGAACCGTTTGAGCAATTGCCCAATTATCCTGTGTAAATGTGAAGACAGTCTGCTCTAAAGCTAGCTGGCCATCTTCATTTGTCAGCTCAACAGTCACGTCAGTTTCCGGCTGTTGATTCAACCGAATCGTATACGTATCCGCAAAAGGCGCAGCACTGCTGAAATCGGCTCCCTCAATCACCCTGCTGGCGCCATCGGTCTGTTCGATCACCAATCCCGGCAGATCATCGTCGCTGATTTCAACACTGACGCTCGGAATGGCCATCTTTTCATAGTTCGGATCATCCAGTATCGGGAACTCGGTAACAACATGGTTGATGGTCGCAAAATGAGTCCCTTCGTATGCCAGGTCCTGATCCGCTGTTACCGTAACGGTTTGTGGTATATACCAATTGGTGTCATCGAAAATGAATTCGTACGCCTGTCCGCCGTTGACATTTATATATTCGGCACCATTTTTCACTTCATCGGGAGAAGGACGTGGCGTAATCGCGGTAATCCCAACTTTCCCGCGAGGCGGACGGGACAACACCAGCGAATATTGCGCTGCCAGCAAACCGTCTTCGGTGATCCGGAGCAGACCATCCGCTTTGATGATACGCACGAAAGGCTCGTCATTATCGCCGACATTTGCGGAAATACCGTCCACATGAATCCCGCTGAAACGCTCATCGTCGCTATCGACCGCGTGGGTAATGATCCCGCTATGTCCAAGCAAGTCCTGACTGACGATCGGCGGCGTATCACCGGCAATGAAGTAAGTATCGGAACCTTCTCCGGCGTAGATTTCGGTCAGATGATCTATCCCGGTACTCTGGACAAAAATACGGTCATTCCCTTCCGCTGTATCCAGCTTTAGCACCTCAATCCCGGTGAAGCTGACATTCAGACCAGCGCCATAAATACCTTGTGCCGTAACGACAAAATCGTCTCCAAATTCAGTACCAAGAACGATAACCGTATCCAGGCCATCACCGCCATTTATACCGACCGGCGCATTGACCGCGTATTGAATCAGGTCAGCGCCACCTTCGCCGTCAATATCGGTGCGGTCACGATCTGGATCATCAACCGAGCCTTCGAGAGCGAAGGCCTTGACCAGGAACTCATCATCGCCGTCCCCGCCATTCAGAGTCAGAACATGCAGATTACGGAAAACAACAAAACTATCCTCACCATCTTCACCGTTAATGGTCATTGGTGCATTAATACCGCTGGACAAAAAGCCTTTGGTGGTTTGTACCGTATCGAACAGATCATACGGGTCGATGCCGGCAGCTTCATCACGTGGGGAATTGAACAGTTGCCCCACCTGGAACAGATCATCACCATCGCCACCGTTTATCGTCACTTCAGCATTGGTATTATCGGACACCACCTGATCATCATTTTCAAGGGTGTTGATGATGATGCTTTCCATATTGTCGTAATAGTTGATGCGCTCTACCTTTTCGTCGTTGTTCAGCTTGGCAATAAAGGCGCGCGGCGGTGCCGATGATAAATCCAATTGCAGATTCTGATTCACACCGAGCTCTTCCAATTCAGTTTCGATCGCGGCAAATTCAGCATTTAAATCAACGAGGGTTGCGTCAAAGATATCAGCCTTGGCAGCCCGCAACAAAAAGCGGTCCGCATCCTCCGTACCGTTGACAATCAGCGTATCCGTGCCGTCGCCGATCGGTGCTCCCGTGTCGAACAGTGTCACCAGGCTGCTCATATCCCCACCCTGGACATTGATGGTGACATCGTCACTACCACTACCGCCATCGATGAAATCATCCCCCAGGCTGGAGGTGATCTTGTCGTCGTCGGTCCCGCCAAAAATCTTATCGGCGCCATGGCCGCCATCGATCGTATCGTTACCCGCCTCACCGAAAATCTTGTCCGGGTCACTATCGCCGAAGAGGAAATCACCTTCTCCGCCGCCGAAGATGGTATCAAGTCCGGTCCCCCCCCAGACACTGTCGACACCGGCAACCCCGGTGATAACTTCCCCGACCATCCAATCGCCCCAGATCTGGTCGTTGCCGGCACCACCTTCGATATGATCATCGTCGGCACCACCTGACAGCCGGTCGTTATCCTCACCTCCGAAAAGGCTGTCATTGCCGTCATTTCCATAGATCAGGTCAAAACCATCTTCACCGTACAGCTGATCATCACCAGCGTTGCCGTAGATGTCGTCATTGCCGCGACCGGCAAAAATGACATCGTTTCCGGTACCACCGGACAGGATGTCGGCCTTACCATCGCCGCGAGTGGTATCATCCAGTACGGAAACCTTTTTGAAAAATGGGGTAAAACCAAGCCCGGCAACCGCGATCTCATTCGCTCCCTTGACCCTGAACTCAAGGATCTCGCCAACTGCCCTGAAGAGAATACTTGTGCCGTCTGCATCCGCTTCCGCGAGGATGCGCCCGTCAATTCCTTCCGTTATCGCTAACTGGTTGTTGATATCAGCGATCAACGCTTCAAGGGTTGTGTTCCCGACAGTATCTGCTGCAAGCAAAGTAAACAGAAGATTCTCACCATCGAGCATGAATTCCAGCACTGCATCGTCGTCAAGCTGATAGTTTTCTGGGGCAACCTCGTTTTTCGCTGTAATCGTTAATTGGCTGCGCAGGATCCCGCCATCGCCAATGAGCAAATCGTTACCTGTGCTGCCACGCAGATCATCTTCACCGCCGCCACCAAAGATCTGATCGTCACCCGCACCACCATCGATCAAATCATCGCCATCAGTAACCTTGACCCGTGAACGGGTGTAGTCAACGAGCTTGTTCCCCAGGGCATCGGTCAGAACAATAAGATTTCCGCCTGCATCGAGGCCCTCCAGATAGGCGATCTCACCTTCGTCACCGAAGAGCACATCAAATCCCAAACCACCAAAGATACGGTCATTGCCGGCACCGCCATAAAGCTGATCATTGCCGCTGCCGCCAACAATCAGATCATCGCCGACTCCACCAGTGACAACCGCTGCACCAAAAGCTGCAGGACTGAGCAATATTTGGTCGTTGCCGACTCCGCCGTCCAGTTCGAATTCAATGGACAAACTATTCAATCCCCTCAAATCGATGACATCGTCACCCTCGCCTGCCAAACCCAGTATTTTCGAAACGCCTTTGAACGTCTGGGTAAAGGTCGTGCCGCCGAAGGTTGCAGACACGTTGACTGTGCTGCCATTTCCGCTGACAACAAAAACCTCATTGCCGTCGATGGTATTATTGTTGAGCCGTTGTGAAGCAAACTCACCCATATTTAGTTGCAAGACACCATCGCCCACCTCGGTTGCCAATGTGGGGACACGGGTAAACGGAATATCGAATTCCACGATGGTCAGCGGCGGCGTTATATCAAATTCAATTTCGAAGAACAGGAACTCAATGTAGGCAAACAGCTGAGCATAAACTTCGCCACTGACATCAAACATCGCCATCGGTGCAAATACCGGACTGCCATAGCGGAATTCATTGATGACGCTGTTAATCACCTCGGGAACACGCACCTTGCCATCGTGACTCGGGTCGAAGAGATTGAAAAATACATCAAAAAATACGCCGCCACCGGCACCGGCACTGGCAATCCCCAGGTTGAGTTCAGCCGCTGCGCCAAAGCCGCCTGACAGGGTCAGTTCCGGCACATCGGTACCGTATTCGCCGGTCGGCAGGTCGGTATCGCTGATATAAAAACCGTTGAAGATCAGTGCCGGATTGCGGAAACCACTATCAGCAAATTCGGTAATTCCATAGGTATCGAACCCGAAAGCAAAATCAGCTTCGGCGGCAATCTCTCCGAAAATGGCAACGGCCAGCGGTCCGTAAACCGGGAAGCTCTGTTTATAGGTGAATTCTGCAACCAAGGGTTGCAGATCATACGTCAGTAAGACCGCATCTTTTCCCAGCAGCAGATTGAAGATTTGCGAAGGATCGTTGATGATTGGGATATCGAAGTCACCGGCAGATTTTATTTTATCGACAAAGCCTGACGTTTTACTGCCATCATTCGGGATCGCCGGTGCGTCAACATCTGGGATTTCTACCTTGCCCTGCACATCTTCGTTGGGATCAGTGAGATCCAGATCAGGATCTTCGTCCCGATTGTAAATGGTAAAATCTCCGAAATTCAGCAGTATGGTTTCAGCACCGAGCGGAATCCCGTTGATAAGAGTAATCATATCAGCGATCGATTCGATTAAGCCGGCATTCACCACTCCGGTCATCTCAGCCAGATCGAGAATCGTCATATCCGGTCCGATATCGGAAATGACCGGCAACGGCGTGGTGAGTATATCGATGATCGGTTGTAGCGGGTCAGTGACTTCACGCACAACACTCAAGACCGGTTCAATGAAGTCACTGACGAAAGAACCGAGGTCGAGGGAAACATCCTGGAATTCGACTATTTCCAGACCATCCTTAATCAGATTGGTCGACAGATCCGAAAAAGACACCAGCTGCAAACCATCCGCGGCATCATCGGCATCGATACTCCAATCGAGGAAAAACTCAGCTACAACCTTAGGGAACACACCGGCAACCCCCGGTATCAGTTCACTGTTCAGTTTCAATTCCAGATGCAGATCAACAATAGCCTCTCCCGCAACACCGGCGTCCAAACCAAGACTGCCCAGTTCAGAGAAGGCCAATCGCTCATCGTTCTCATCATTCTTGTTATAAACATCGACCCCGAATTGAGCGATGAAGTGGGTAAGATCCTCTCCCTGCAGATTTTTATTCCCGGAGATATCCAACTGCAAAAAGGCCAATTGCCCACTTAAGCCGAAGTCCGGCAGTGTGACTTCAATGACGACTTCCAATTCACTATCATCAGAGACATCAAGGTAGAAGGCTTCTTCAAACGAAATCCCGAAACCGAATGCAAGCTCCCAGCCCAGGTTCAGGTTGATATCACCCTCGGTTGCCAGTCCCAAACCGGGAATTCCCAGATCGAAACCGATGCCGGTGCCAAGATCCAGATTCTGTCCCAACAGCACATTCCACTGCATGTAGTCATTTTCGAGGTCAGCATCGTTGACATCGATATTGGTATCCAAAATGACATCGTCAATGGTGATGATGTTGTCAGCATTGGCATCCAACAACAGACCGATTCCACCCGGCCCGAGCAGATCATAAAGCAGTTCGGAAACGATATTCTCGTCCTGCTCGGTCAAGTTTTCGATTTCATCGCGGAAGGGGTCGATAAAATCATCACGGAAATCTTCGATAAAACGTGCACCGTCAGAGAGTTTGTCACCGATCAGCGGCAGAGGTAATCCGAATACTTCACCATCCAACACATCCTGCAAGCCTTCGAGGAAAGCATCGATTCCGTCCACGGCCAGCAGCATGTTGTCCATCAGACTCAGTTCGTTTAGATCGAAGCTAAACAAATCGCCGATAGCGATGTCGGCCCCTGTGGGATCTACGGCTCCCAAAACACTTGTGGTTTCGAGGTTGCCATCATCATCCACTGACAGACTCGCGGCAAAGACAACAGACCCTTTATGCAGGGATTCGGAAGGAAAATAGACCGGCAGATCAGCAACGATGGAACCGCTGAATTCAGCAGAAAAGTCATCAGCCAAAACGATATCCGAAACCAGTTTAAGCCCGTTTCGAGTTGTGTTGTCGTTGTCGAAGTCGAGTCCCAGACTGAACAGTTTGTTGCCGATATCACCACCGACCTGAACTTCACCGCCATTAATAAACACACCAACCGGTCCAATTCCGGCACGGAAGGCAAGGTCATTACCGATCGCTTCCAGTTGACCGGTGATGCTGGAATCAAACAGATAAACATCGCTGGGATTATTAAGATCAACACCGAGACCGAGTGCAAAATCGATGGCGCCGGAAGCTTCCAGACCGGCCGCACCGGACAATATGCCGGAATCACCTAAATCGAATTCCACATCCAGAGCTTCCGTAAAACCGATACCCAGGCCAAAATCGATGCGGAACATCTGCAGGTCACCATCTTGATAAATAGAAAAATCGATAGGATTGCTGATAGCGAGTGACTCACTGTCCAACGTATAAAATTCAATCTCGTCATTGCCGGTCCGACGCGCTTGAACCTTTGCCGCAAAAGCGACCGACAACGCAGCATTCACATTGACAATCAACTCATCGATCGTATCTGCCGTATCCGTTTCAACCTTGATCAACTGCGACGGCCCATTATCCAGTGAAAGGAGAAAAACGGCGTCATTATGCAAATCGGCGACATCAGCATCGGTTAAAGCGTTGCCGGTCAATATTCCGCTATCCGAACTCTGGCGCTCTGTAAAACCGAGAGCGTCGGAATCAATCCCGGCCGGAATCCCCAGCGCTTCCTTGAGTTTTGCCTCCAGAACTTGCAGGGTTCCGGCAGGATTGTTTTGCGCCTGCTGCACTGCTGCATCGAAACGATCGGCGAAGGACAGGACATCATTGATACTGACATCAATAATGGGGATCGGTTCATCAAGAAAACCGAAGGCTTCGAAGTCAGCAAGGAAATCGGACAGCTCAAGCAAACCATCGATAATCTGACTGATGCCGAGGTCATCGAACTTGACCAGTTCGCCCAGATCAGGCAGCTGCAACAGGTAATCAAGATCGCGCGGAGTATCGACGTTCAAGCTGTTGACAGCACTGGTCAGCACCTCATCAACGACAACAATTGTGGTTCTGTTGGCAGCCTCGTCATAATTAAGGCTGGAAACCTTGGTTTTTACATCCTTCGTAGCAATCGAAACGCTGCTTAAATCGGCGGTTAATAGGTTATCCTGAATGGTAAATACCGTCTGATCGGAATCTTCGTCATAATTGATGGTTTTGATTTTACTGGTTACGGTTTTGCTCTCTGCCCCTACTGTCAGCACAGCAGTCATCTTGGCGCCAAGCTCAAAATTCTTACTTTGATCTCCTTCCAGCTGAAAACTGTTCTCACTGATATAAACAACGCCATCAAACAGCGAGGCTTCAAGTTCGGCAATCACATCGGCACCGGCCTTAATGCGGTCGGTCCAGTCTCCCTCCAGCGTAAAACTCTTGTCATCCGAGCCCAAGGTGAAGTTATCGCTATTGAAGTCGGTATCAGCAAATGGATTACCGAAATCGAACAGCGCGACAATAACCTCAGATGTCTGTTCTTCATTAATAAGACCGAAGTCCGGTACAATATCGAGATTGAAACGGAAAGAACCGATTTCGTTGAGAACTGTTGCCCCGGCTGTCGTCTCATTGGCAAAATTATCATCTAATTCAAGCGTCAGGATACTGCCGCTGATCTCGGTAATTTTGTACTGCCCATTGTTCTGTCCTGTCGCCCCGGAGACACTGATATATTCTCCGGCGGAGAAACCGTCCCAGCTTTCATTATTGGTGCGGACGATGGTCTTCTCTGCAAAGCGTAATTCCTCACCACTGATCTTAGGGCCGCCAATTTCGGGCCAGGAGACGATCGACTCGATATGACTCAGACTGTCGATCAATTCATTGACCGTTATACCTTCGACATCCGGCGTAGGATCATCCAGGTCCAAGGTCAGGGTCGTATCAAAGGCGCCATAGCCGTTCAAATCGATCGACACAAAACCGAAATCGCCGGTCACCGTAATGCCGTCAGTCGCTGCATCGCCGGCATTGATAAAAACATTCCCCTCAACTTTCGGGTCCTGAATAAAAAACCGATCCCAAATGGACACACCGGCAATTGCATCGCCGACGATCAGACCGTCACTGTCATTCGCATCGACCTTCCCGCTCTCATCCACATCAGAGCTGACATCAGCCTTGAGAATACCGAGTCTGCCTGCGACCTTCGATCCGTTAACCGCTTCGACCCGGAAGATTTCACTGCCGGCAAGAGTGATGCGCACATCTTTGATCGACTGTTGTGCAACCAGGCTGCTGCCACTGAGTGTCAGCTCATGGGCGCTGATACCAGCAACACTATAGGTGCCATCATTATCGTCACTCGCACCGGACACGCGGATTTGCTGGCCGATCACAAAACCATAGTCAGCCCAGCTCAGGCTGCTGTCATCAAAAAGAATAGTGTTTTCCGTAGCATCGAAACTGAGACGCGGATTGCCGGTAAGCGCCGGAACCAGTAACAACTGCAATCCGGCATTGGTTTCCGGGTTGATTTCAACTTTGACCTGATTATTGGTCCCGGCTTCGATCCGATCGATAACATCCTGAATGGTGGTTACGCCATCCAGGGTAATTCGATACGGAGCAATGGTGCTATCACTCAGGGTAATTAACAAATCAGCAGAATCCGCCGTTTGAGAGGCTGCGAACCCAAGTTCGGTGTGAGCAGTGTCAGCTTCATCGGTGGTTAATACAAAGGGACTTGCGGCCAGCCCTGAAATATCAGTCACAATAATTTGGCCGTTTTTCAGCTCGGCCTTGACGGTTTCTTTCAGGCCCGCCTCATCGAGTGCGGAGTTGATATCGTTGACCAGATCGAATTGATTGTTGTTGTCCGAGGTCGCCGAAACGAACGGAGAATCACTATCGAATTGTGCCAGCACCTTGACCGCAACACCGTCGATCTCGAACGTCGCAGCTTGCGACAAACGGATTATCGACCCGCCGGCAATCTTCAGATCGGTATCATTATTCAGGTTTTCATCCAGCAACTTGCTGGAAGCGGACAACATCAACAGCGTTCCGCCTTCCAAAACATCTGCAATCAGAACCGAGCGGTTATTCAACTGGGTGCCGGAGATGGATAGCAGTTGCCCTGCTTTAAAGCCGTCAGTCTCCCAATTGCCGCCGGAGTTCAGCTTGATACTGTCCGGCTCAACAACAGTGACCTTTTTTACATTCTCCTGTGTTACCAGTACCGCTGATGATGTCAGACTGAGAATATCGCCACTGACAGTCGCAATCAGGTAGACACCATTGTTAACACCGGCACCTTCAACAACAATATAGGAACCACCGACAAACCCATCCTCTAGCCAGCTGCCTGCGGCACGGGTGATGGTTCTATCGGCAGCAGAAAAGCTCAAATTCGGACTTTCGCTCAGCATCGGCGCCGGGCCGGCAACAGTGACATTGCTTTTGGTTTCTGCCGTCAAATCGGCAGAGGTGATGGTTATGATTGCACCGGAAATTTGTGCAATTTTGTAGGAACCGTTATTGTTCGAGGAGCCGGTGACCGTTATCTGTTGCCCCACTCTGAACCCGTCATCCGACCAATCGAGACCATCATTGCGCTCAATGCTGTCAGAATTGAATTCCAACTGCGGGTCACCGGTTAATTCTGCGCCGGAATTGATAAAATCGATATCAACGCTATCCGCATTACTCAGTTCGGCAGTCGGAACCTCTTCCGGTGACAGGGAGTATGCTGTCTTGATCGCGTCAGCTAGATCATCAATCCCTTTGAGATCAACCAGATTAGTATCTACTTCGAGATCCTTCCCGGCACCTGGCGGACTGTCACTTAAATCCATCCCGAGGGTCAATTCAATATCAACGCCTGCTCCCAGCGAAATTTCCGGACTGCCAACAGTGCCGATATTACCGATCGGGCTGAGATCAAAATTGAAATCGACCGGCACATCAAGGTTGAAGTCGACCGGGCTGAATTTAAGTTCAAACGTTAAGCGCTTGGCCGTAGCGTCATATTCGGCTTCTACGTTATCGCCGAAACCAAAAATCTCGATCAACTTATTGGCAAGATCCTGTGCCGATTTAAATGTCGCCTGATTGTTTTCATCCAGCAATTTGGCGTGATCATTGCCGATGGTTTCGTTGTTGGCGGTCGAATCCGCCGTCAAGCTGACGGTATAGTCGTTGAGCTCCCCCTTTTCAACCAAGCTGAGGGCAAAACTGACATCACTACTCAGCACGCCCCCATCAGGCGCATTTGTATTAGCAGTCAGTTTGTCATTCTCAAAAGTCTCGGAACCATCAAAGCCGATTGCCGTTGCACCACTTACGACAATACTGCTGATCGAAGAATCCACCGCAATAAAGGTAATTTTCCCACCATCACCTTCGACACGAATTTTCTCGTCGAGATTTGCCGCAGCCAAGGCTTCTCGCAAGTCGACAACCAAGGTCGTGCCGTCGTCTTCGCCATCGTCACCATCATCATAAAGCAGGGTGTCACCCACAGCATCGGCAAGATCAAAAACCGTATTTAATGCCGGCGCGACAAAGGGGATATCGATACTGGTAAAGACCTCACTTTCAGTCACACTGCCGAACCAGTCTCGAACCGCCCCGACTTGACTGATAAAAGTAGCCGCACTGAACTCCTTGAATTTACCCAGGTTGTCAACGCCGAACCCTTCGTAAATAATGTTGTCGATATCCTGCCCAGCAAACGGATTGCCGTTTGTCAGGGAAATTGACAGATCATCGAATGCATCTAACCCTGTCACGTTCCCTTGAGGAACAGTGACTGCCAAGTCCAGATCGAAATCGGTTCCCAAGTTATCGATTATTACAGTGAGATTGGGATCATCCTTCGGATCAAGATAATTCTGTGCTGTGATATTTACAGCAGCACTCAATGTGGCACTACCGGTTGCCTCTGCCGCCAGAAAACCGACATCGAGATTTAGTGGAGAAGCAGCATCCCAGACAGGATCATCCCCTGCTGAGAGGGCAAAGTTATCCAAGTTGAAGAAAAATTCTGAGCTGTCATTGAGTTTCAAACCAAGTCCGAAACCAGCAGTGAGGTTGGCCAGCAGACTGAAATCGTCATCAAACATCAGTCCGATATCCTCAGCCTCTTTGCCTAAATCAATTATAAAATCAGTGGATCGTTCGGCATTGTAAGTAAACTCGAAAACCAATTCTGGCAGTCCATTTACAAATGTCAGGGCAAGATCGGGCGCTGAGGTATTGACCTTTAGGGACTCGACTGTTTGCTGAAACGCTTGAATACGATCATGAATATCCTGGGCAGAAATAACGGGGTTTTCATCGATGAATTCATTGATGTCGATACGCAGCTGGTCAACGGCCTCTTCAATATTGAGACTATTCCCCAGAGTCACGCCATCTTCGGCTCCCACACCGGACAGTGTTTGACCAATCTCAGCATGTTCCTGAAGTTTTGCCGCCCACACAACCAGATCATTCAACCCATTCTTGAGAGTTTCAGCAGCATCACTGATGTCAACCAGAGGAAAAGCTACGCTGACATCTTCTATGCCTGAATGAGTAATATTCAAGCTCGTATCTGAGTTACTGATCGTACTACCGGAAAAAGTGAGTGTGTCGTCGTAAGTGCTAAAATCGAAAGCATCATTGCCAGTACCAACAATCGTTCCGACAAAAGCTGCCCCCGGTCCGAACACAAAATCATTCTTGCCGGTCCCTGACTTAATTGTCTCGATATTTACAGCTGTCAGGTTGGAACTACCATCACTGACGACAACGTTGCCGCTGGGGCCAAAAGTAAAAGTCAGATCGGCGGTGACTTCCGAGAAGTCGATAGTATCCGTGCCACCCAGCTCATTTTCAACAACAACGTCACTCCCCCAATTATCCTGGAATTGATAAATATCGTCACCAGTACCGCCAGTCAGCGTATCGTCCTCTCCAGAAATACTTACCAGGATGTCATCAACATCATCAGACCCATCAATATCTGCCAACAAATGCTGATACGCTTTCAAATCGGAAGTTTGGGAAAGCTCTAAATTTTCAATTGCCCCACGAGCAGTTTCAAGTATCCAGTCGCCACCCAGGCTGGAAGAACCTGTAAGGTCCTCGGATGCTGCGATATCTGCTTTTGTCAATGCAGCAAGGCGTTCGACAAACTCAACCCCAGCCTCCCCTTCCGCAACACTGCACCCATAGAGCAGAATATCACCCTCTTCAGTCAGGGCTTCGCCCCAAAATTGTAACTGAGCGGCATTATCGTTCAGAGTTGTAATATTGAGTGATGATGTTCCAAGGCTGAGGCTGCCACTGGAACCGTGTGAAATGACATGCACAGCGGAAAGGTCGTTTTGCTGCTGCAGAATTTCGCTGATCTGCTGCAAGCCATCCTGACCTGCTGATAGAACTTCTATTTGATAATCGGTGCTGTCGTTATCGGCAATCTGATCGATGATCGATTGGTAATCTTCAACCGAGGAATCGACAATAACCAGTTCCTTTTTCTGCACCTCGGCAAAGTTGGAACTCAGGTCTGGAGGCGTATCAGCTCCCTGCGAAGCTGAACTTTCTTCTGACAAGACTTCTCCCACAACAGGGGCACTAGCCGGCAGAGGATCGGCATGTAGAACAAGCTGCTCAATCCCAAGATCCGCCGAAAGCAGAATACGCGGTTCCAAGGCCTCAAACTTCATCTTGCGACGAACTGGCCGCTGCTTGCTCTTGTCCCGGGTCCTACGCAAACGTCTCATCATGACAGACTCCTAAGTGTGACTAAAGTCCTTCAATGGATATTTTCATTTAGCTTTAATTTGAGCAGACGGTGATTCGCCTTTCCTGAACCACTGGTCAAGCTGGGTCAGATCCATTTCACTCAAGCTGCCGGTGGCATATTTGAGTTTGAGGCTGTTGAGGAGATAGTCATAGCGGGCCTGGGCGTAGTCCTGCTTAACCAGAAACAGGTCACGTTCGGCATCCAGAACCGCCAGACTGGTGAAGAGTCCGGAGAGAAAACCTTCCTGCTTGGCTTCGAGGGCCAGCCGGCTGGACACCATAGACTGGTTGAAGGCCTCAACCTGACGGATGGCACTGTTCACCCCCAGGTAGGCGGAACGTGTCTGTCTTTCGATGGCGCGTTCCTGCTTGATCAACTCCTGACGGGCAATGCTGAGTTGATGTTTGGCTTCACGAACGCGGGAATTAACATAGCCGCCCTGGAAGATCGGGACATTAAGTTGTAACAGGATGTCAGTGGTGTCGATTTCACTGCCGCCACCGAAGAGGGTCCCTTCTGTTTCCTGGCTATTATAACGACCGATCAGGTCGAGGTTTGGATAGTGACCGCTGCGTTGACGACTGACTTCTTTACGGGCTACGGTGACGGCGTGCTTCTGTACTTCGATTGAAGGGTTCTGTTTCAGTGCGCCCTCAATCCAGCTGCCGACATCAATGGGATCGGGACTTTGCAGGAAAATCTCAGCCCGCAGCTTACTTAAGCTCTCAACCGGCTCTCCTGCAACTTCTTGCAAAGCCTGCAGGGCATCATCAAGCAGGTTCTGCGCGGCGATGGTTTTCGCCTGAGTGGTGGCCAGGCGAGCCTTTGCATCATGCAGATCGGTAACCGGGATCAGCCCCATCTCATGTCGACCACTGGCCAGCTCAAAATGCTTTGCTACGGCAGTCTCTTCTGAGCGAACAAAGACCAACTGATCCTGTGCAGATAATGCCTGCAGGTAGAGATCGGCAACCTGCACCATTAAATCCTGCACAGCCATAGTGTATTCGGCTTCGGCGCGTAGATTTTCAGCTTTTGATTGCTGGTACCCGGCAATCAGGTCCCAATGGAAAATCGGCTGGGTTAAAGTAAGGCTGTATGAAGTGGTATCAAAATCGGTCTGTCCAGCACCGAAAACCGTATTGTCACTGCTTTTGATATCCTGCGTGGTCTGTGTGTACTCAGCTGAACCGGCGACAGTCGGCAGCATTCGAGCAATGGCCTGCTTTCGTCCCTCGTTGATGGCAAGTTTTTGAAAATGTGCTGCCTGAAAGCTTGGATCGTTTGATTGGGCCAGTTGATAGACATCCATCAAGCTGGCGGCAAAAACCGTTGGTGAAAAAAGAAAAAAGAAAAGAACAAACAGTGGTAGGCAGTGACGCAATTTTCCCGTTAAACGGTAAGCTAAAGTGCCCATTCCCCAATCTCCTTGATATTGAAAACAGCAAATAAAAAACCACCAGTACCTGGGTAACGGTGGTCATTGCCCCCAAGCAATAAAATTCCACTTTAAATTTGTCTGAAGCCCGACAAAGCTCTTACAAAAACCACAACGTCCATTTAACCAATAAGTAGGGTCTAATTCCCCGCAGCTTGCTGCGCGAATTAGCAAAGGTTGCAGGCTGTTGTTACCCCGTAGCTTGCTGCGGGGTGGCTCATTAACTCTATCCTCACCCACAGATAAGTCAAGGAATGAACTACCCCCCAGATCCACCGCCACTTTCTGGGCAGAGGTCGGTGGGTCCCTTTTTCTTTTTTTAGGTAGTGGCTTTGGGATCTGTTGAGTTTGTTGATGCAGACAGGTACACTTGGCAGGTCTTTTGTCGGGAGTTTATTGCATGTTGAAGATGCTGAGAATCTGTTTGTGGTTGGTGGTCGCAGTGATTGCGCTGGCCCTGTTCGATCAAGTCATGGTGCGAATCCCGTTACAGACCGCCGGGCTTAAGCAGGCGCAGACTTTTTATGTTGATTTTCGTCAGCGTTTGCTCGGTTTAACCGGGGTGACAGGGAAGGGTGCTGCGCAGTCGATTGAGCAGGTGATTGAAACAAACAAGCGGCAAAGGCAAAAACAGCCCAGCCGGCCGCAACCTTATCTTTATGTCGATGAAAGTGGCGCATTGCAGTTTGTCGATAGTTTTGAACAGGTTCCGGAGCCCTTCCGTAAAGATGCCCAGCCGTTGGCAGAATAAGTTATGAAATCGTTATGAAATCTTTTCGGGGTTCTTTCCGGTGACGATGCTCTGGACCATGTATGCCGGATAACTTCTGCAACTGAAAGTGCAGGAGATCGGCTCACTGGTGTCGTTCAGGGTGTGCCGTAAATGTCGTCCCGGCGATCAGCCAGGATGTTAATCTGACCCCGGTATTTTTCCATTTCGGCGAAATCAAACGTGGCGATCAGTTCGGTATCGCTCTCTTCTGCTATCTGCAGAATGTTTCCCAGTGGTGAAATCAATTGGCTCAGACCGAAGAAGTCGAGCTTGCCCTGTATCCCGCAGCAATTGGCTGCAATGACGAACAGTTGATTCTCGATCGCCCGGGCGCGCAGCAGCGTTTTCCAGTGTTCCTGGCGTGGTTTCGGCCATTCGGCGGGCAGACAGATGATTTCCGCTCCTGCCAGGGCCAGTTTGCGGAACAGTTCGGGGAAGCGCAGGTCGTAGCAGATGGCGATGCCCAGTTTGCCGACCGAGGTTTCGACCACCACGGCCTGGTTGCCGGCACCGAGGTGTTCATTCTCGCGCAGGGTTGAAAACAGATGCAGTTTACGATAGCTGCCGGTGATTTCCCCTCTGTCGATCACATAGGCGGTGTTGTAGATGGTTCCGTTGTCGAGTTCCGGCAAGCTGCCGACCGTCACCAGATCGAGCTTGCGGCATGTTTCCTGAAGTTCCTCAAGAACCCGCGGGGTCTCTTTGGCGAGTATCGGCAGATTGCGATAGTCGTAACCGCAACTCCACATTTCCGGCAGAACCGCCAGTTTCGCCCCTTTTCCAGCTACTCTCTTCAGGGCGGCCGTTGCCTTGTCGAGGTTGCTGTCGATATAGCCGAGGTGGATATTGAATTGGATGGATGCGCAGGTCAGCTGTTTCATTTTCGTCTCCTGATTTATTGAAAATAAAATTCAGTTCTATTTCCTTGAACTTATTTCAAGGGCCTTCTTAACACAATCCACTTTACTCGAAAAAGAAGAAAAGATGAAAGTAGAACGCCGGATTTTGTTGACCGCAAATTTGATCTCATGCTAGATATGCAAAGCTTTCATTTTATGAGGGTTCAAAGCCCGTTGTGGTGACCATTGAAAATCGGCACGGCGCTGAACGCAACCGTTGAACAGGGGATCAAGCATAGTATCAGTCCTGTAAGGCCGTTGATTTTGTTTGTTTTTTTCATTTTCGTGTGTATACTGTACACAATTTTCCGGGCATATTGCCATATCTTATTAAGAGAAGATTTAAGATTTCGCAAACATTTCGCAAACGGTTTTTTCGATTTTATCATCCCGTTTGTTCCTTCATTGGAGTCTTGTGTCATGAAGGCAAAATTTGCCACCTTTATTATCATGTTGATCTTCTGGGTCGTCATGTCCGGCATGTTCGATGTCTTCCATTTTTCACTGGGAGTGATCAGCTGTCTGCTGATTGCTTTTTTCAGCAGCGATCTATTGTTTCCAGAGGAAGGCAAGCCTTGGCTGAGGGAATTATTCGGCATGCTCTGCTATCTGCCCTACTTGTTCTGGCAGATTATCGTGGCAAATCTACAGGTCACCTATATTGTGTTACATCCGCGCATGCTGGAAAAAATCGATCCGCATTTATTCCGCTTTGAAACAACCCTGAAACGACCGATATCCAAGGTGACTTTGGCCCAGTCGATCACCCTGACTCCGGGGACTATTACAGTCAATATTCACGAAAATCAGGTCGCAGTTTATGCGCTTACCGAGGAAGCCGCAGCAAGTCTGCCGGGTGAGATGGAACGTCGGGTCGCCAAAGCGCTGGAGATTGAATAAATGGTAGAAAAGGTTGTTCTTTTTGTAGCGATCGTGCTGCTCCTGCTTATGCTGTTGTGTCTGTACCGGGTTGTTGGTGGGCCGACGGTGCTCGACCGAATTCTCGGTAGCAATGTCATCGGCACTAAGGCGACGGTACTATTGTTGCTGATCGGTGTCCTTTACGAAGACCTGGCGATGTTTGTCGATATCTCGATCGCCTACGCTCTGCTCAATTTTATCGCTACCCTGGGGGTCACAAAGTTTTTCCTGCGTAAACGCGACTCTGAGGAAATTATTGAGGCAGTCCTCGATAAAGAAGCAACCTTTCTGGATGGCGCAGATAGCACGAAGGGGGGCTCTTTATGAGCATTGTTGTTGTAATCTTTCTGCTTGCCGGCCTGTTTTTCTCCACGGTCGGTGTTATCGGCATTTTGCGATTTCCCGATTTTTACAGCCGCCTTCATGCTGCCGGAAAATCCGATTCTTTAGCGGCAGTTTTGGTGCTGTTAGGTGTCGCTCTTTACAATTTGCAGGAATACAATCTCGGCAATCTGTTGGTCAGCATTAAGATTATGTTGATTGCTGTATTCATTTACGTTGCCAGTCCGACAGCAACCCATGCGATTACCAAGGCAGCTTTGGTCATCGGGGTTACCCCTTGGACAAAAGGGAAGGGGAGCAAATGATCTGGATTCTCGACCTGATGATTCTCATTTTGGTGGTTGTCTGTGCACTTGTTGCCATCAATGTCAAAGACCTGCTCAGCGCAACGATTATTTTCGGTGTCTACAGTTTCGCAATGTGCCTGCTCTGGGCTGAAATGGGCGCAGTTGACGTGGCTTTTACCGAGGCGACTGTCGGTGCCGGAATCAGTACCATTTTGTTTGTTGCCGCGATTCTTCATACGTCACGGAGGAGTAAAGATTGAAACTACTCGCACTTTTTGCCACTCTGATGACTGGGGCCATCCTCCTGTACGGAACGATGGATTTCCCGGCTTTCGGTGACCCGCAATCGCCGGCAGCAACCCACTTGGCTACCTATTTTACTGAGAATGCGGTACGTGAAACCCATGTTCCCAACCTGGTTACGGCGGTTCTGGGCGATTATCGGGGCTACGATACGATGTTCGAAACCGTGGTTATCTACTGTGCCGGACTGGCGGTAGTCAGTGTGTTACGCAAGAAAAAACCGAGTGTGCCGGAGAATAAATCATGAGGTTGCTTCAGGATCAAACAGCAGAGCAGAAGCTTGGCGAAAGCCTGATTATTCAGACGGCTGTGCGCATCTTGGTTCCTTTTATCCAACTGTTCGGTCTGTACGTTATTGTGCATGGACATTACAGTCCCGGCGGCGGATTCCAGGGCGGGGTTATTCTTGGAGCTTCATTTGTTTTGTTAACATTGGCTTTCGACCAGAAGTTTGCCCTTAAATACATGTCGGAAAAAGCCAACAACATACTCAGCAATGCCGGGGCGCTGCTTTTTACCGGAACGGCAACGCTCTGTGCCATCTGTTATGGCGGCAAGTTTCTCGATTACAGCGCTCTGGATAAACTGCTTCCGCTGGGGCCGATCGCCTGGCGTTCCTTCGGTATTTTTGTTATTGAGGTCGGCGTCGGTCTTGCGGTTATGAGTATCTCGGCTTCGCTCTTCTGGTTACTAGGTTCAAACGGAGAAATGGACGAGGGACTTTAATCATGGATCAAATAGCAGCACTGATCATTGCCAAGTACAACTATTGGATTTATGTCACGCTGATGATGATCGGTTTCTACGCCATGATCGGCAAACGAAATCTGGTTAAGAAGTTGATCGGTTTGAACATTTTTCAAACTGCAATCATCTTGATGTTTGTTTCCGCCGGTGTGAAGAAGGGCGCAAAGATTCCGATCCTGGACAAACATCACGTTATGGAACACGGAGTTAATGTTGTCGATATTGTCAACCCGGTACCCCATGTTCTGATGTTGACCGCCATCGTTGTTGCGGTCAGTGTCACCGGGGTTGCCTTGGCCATTCTGCTGCGTATTTACCGTGAATATGGAACTCTCGAAGAGGACGAAATCCTGGAGAAACTCGGCCGATGAGTACGTCTAACCTGCATGTTTATGTCATGGCCGCACCACTGCTGACGGCCTTTTTCGTTAATCTCGTCGGCAGGGTTTCAAAGGCTTGGATCGCTCCCTTGACACTCGGTTGCTTGGCTTTCTCCTCAGCCGCCTCGATCATTGTTTTGGGCCGGGTTATGGCTTATGGAGGATTCAGTTACACGGTCGGCAATTGGCAAGCACCATACGGTATTGAACTGGTCGTTGATCATCTTTCCGCCGTTATGCTGGTACTGATTTCCGTTGTCGCGTTCATCGCTACCATGTCTGCTTTAAAGTCGACCTCTCAAGAACTTCCAGATCAAGAGTATCTGTTCTTTACCCTTTATCTGATTTTGATTGCCGGTTTGCTTGGTCTGGTTCTGACCGCTGATGCCTTCAATCTTTACGTGCTGCTGGAAATCACCTCAATCACAACTTATGGTTTGATTGCCATGGGGAAGGGACGTGCCCCGCTGGCCAGCTTTAACTACATCATCATGGGCTCTATCGGTGCCAGTTTTTACCTGCTCGGGGTCGGCTACCTCTACCTGATGACCGGCAGTCTGAATATGGCCGATATCGCTCAGATTCTGCCGACAATTGGCGGTGGTGCCGCAATTGCGACGGCTTTGGCATTTATGCTGGTCGGTCTCTGGGTCAAGATGGCTTTTTTCCCGCTGCACGGTTGGCTGCCGAATGCCTATTCTTTAGCGCCGACCGGTGCGGCAATACTGGTTGCTCCGTTGATGACCAAGGTCACTATCTATCTGATGGTGCGGGTCATGTTCACAATCTTTTCCGTCGACTTACTGTTCCTGCAGAATCCGGCAGTACAAAACGGAATTGTCTGGGCCGCTGCTCTGGCTATTATCTGTGCATCGTCCTTAGCTCTGGCCCAACGTGATCTGAAACGGATGTTGACTTACATCATCGTTGCTGAAGTCGGTTACATGGTGGGCGGCGTCTGGCTGGCCAACAGTACCGGAATGACAGGCGCGATATTGCATATCATCAATGATGCACTGATGACTCTCTGTCTGTTCCTGGCCATTGCCGCCATCCTTTATCGGCTTGGTAGTGTGGAATTTGACAGTCTGCAGGGTATTTACCGGAAAATGCCGATTACTATGGCGGCTTTTACCGTCGGTGCCTTTGCGATGATCGGGATACCTCCGACCGCCGGTTTCTTCAGTAAGTGGTATCTGCTCCTCGGCGGCATTGAAGCGGGACAGTGGGGCTATGTTGTTGCGCTATTATTCAGTTCTCTGGTGAACGCAGTGCTGTTTTTCCGCATTATTGAGATCGGCTACTTCCACAAGGATGGCGAGCATCATGGCCACGAAAAGTTGGCAGAGGCTCCATTGAGTATGCAGGTTCCACTCCTGATCAGTGCAACTGCACTGATTGTCATTGGTCTCGGTTCCGGGCCGTTGGTTGAAAAAATTATCAAACTGGCATTACCGGTTGGTTTTTAGAGTTGATTGATTGTTGATTAAGGCGGTCTTTCAACCGTTGGATGACTAAAAAGACAGGGCAACTTTCACTATGAGCTATCAAACATCGATCTGGCCGCTGGCGGCCGTGTTGATCTCCTTGATCGGATCCATCCCGATCATGCTGTCGGACCGCAATCCGAATTTGCGTGAAAGCTGGACGATACTTATTGCACTCGGCAAAGTGGCTATTGTCGCCTCGCTGCTCCCCACGGTATTGGCCGGCGGCGGATTTGAATTTACCATTGTCGAAGTGATACCGGGAGTACCGCTGGCTCTGCGTGTGGATGCCATGGGGATGTTCTTTGCCCTGGTTGCATCTATCCTCTGGTTTCTTACCTCGGTCTATTCCATCGGCTACATGCGTGCCCTTAACGAGCATGCGCAGACTCGTTATTATGCTTCGTTTGCAGTGGCAATTTCAGCAACCCTGGGGGTTGCTTTTTCCGCTAACCTGCTGACCCTCTATCTGTTCTATGAAATGCTTTCCCTGTCAACCTACCCGTTGGTCACCCACCACCAGGATGCCGAGGCACGTCGATCCGGTCGCAAGTATCTGACCTACATCCTTGGAACCTCTATTGGGCTGGCCCTGCCCGCGATGTTGATTGTCTACTCGCTGGCCGGAACTTTGGATTTTAAAATCGGCGGCATCCTCAGCGGAACCGGCGCCTCATCGCAAACCCTTGCACTGGTTCTGGTTTTGTTCCTGTTCGGCTTTGCCAAATCAGGTTTGATGCCGTTCCACGGTTGGTTGCCGGCAGCTATGGTGGTACCGACACCGGTCAGTGCGTTCCTGCATGGTGTTGCCGTTGTTAAGGTCGGCGTCTTTTCAATCCTGCGGGTCATCTTTCATATTTTCGGCCCGGAACAACTGTTGGCGGTCAACCTGGGTTGGGTCATTACCACCCTGGCTTCAATTACCATTCTGGTTGCATCAATGATCGCCTTGACTCAGGACAATCTGAAGCGGCGCCTGGCTTATTCAACCATTGGTCAACTTTCCTACATGATTCTCGGGGCCGGTATGCTCACGGCTGCCGGCATGACTGGCGGTCTATTGCATATCGCCATGCATGCTTTTGGTAAGATCACTCTGTTCTTCTGTGCCGGGGCGATTTTTGTTGCTGCGGGAAAAAAATATATCAGTCAGATGGATGGGCTCGGTCGACGTATGCCGATCACTTATCTGGCATTCTTCTTCGGTTCTCTAAGCATCATCGGAATGCCCCCTTTGGGTGGTTTTATCAGTAAGTGGAATCTGGTGATCGGAGCTGTCAGCAGTGATCAGTTACTCCTGCTGCTTGTGTTGCTGAGCAGTTCCCTGTTGAATGCGGCTTATTTTCTACCGATCGTCTACCGGGGTTATTTTGCCAAAGCAGCTGACCCTGTTTTTGATCAGGGTATAAAAGAGGCCCCGCTGTTCTGTCTGGTGGCACTGTCGATAACCGCGTGTGGTTCGCTGGCACTGTTTTTTTACCCGGACATTTTTCTCCGGTTGGCCCGCCTGGCCTTGTTTTCTTAAGTTGAGGTAAGTTATGGACCCTGAAAATAAAAAGCCGGAGGTTTGGACTTGGTTCGATCATCCGCGGAATATCAAGCGATTAAAGATTGGGTTTTATATTATCTTGGTTTTGCTGGTGATTCCGGATTTCTTTATTCACAAGCATAGCAACTTTTCCTCTGTAGAGGCTTGGCCGGGATTTTATGCATTTGTCGGCTTTGTCTCCTGCGTAGTGATTATTCTGGTTTCCAAGGTGCTCGGGTACGTGTTGAAGCGGAAAGAGGATTATTATGACAGCTAGCATGCACCCGTCACTGATCTTCTTAGCCGGGGCTCTATTGCTCTGGGTGTTACCGTTGCTGGGTCGGAAATTCGTGATTCTCCTGGTACCCGCTATCGCGTTTCTGGTCATCACCCAGATGGCACCAGGCACTTTCTACGGCTATGAGCTGTTCGGATATGACCTGCATCTACTCAGGATTGATAAACTGAGTAAGGCCTTCGGCTACGTGTTCACCATTAACGCCTTTGCTTGCTTTCTGTTTGCCCTGCATCTGAAAAGCCGTTACGAGCATACTGCGGCACTCCTCTACATCGGTGCCGCTCTCGGGGCGGTGTTTGCTGCTGACCTGATCTCTCTTTACTTGTTCTGGGAGGTGATGGCGATCACTTCCACCTTTCTGGTTCTGGCACGTAAAACCGAAAAAGCCTATAGGGCAGCCTTTCGCTATGTCATGGTGCACATCTTTGGTGGTTTATGCCTGCTGGCCGGGATCCTGCTACAGGTGAATGCCACCGGTTCGGTTGCCTTTGATGGCTTCAGTCTGCAAGGCTTGCCGACCTATCTGATTCTGATCGGTTTTCTAGTCAATGCCGCCGCACCTCCAATTTCGGCTTGGCTCTCCGATGCCTACCCTGAAGCGACCGTCACTGGTGGTGTCATTATGACGGCCTATACCACCAAAACCGCTGTATATACTCTGATCCGTGGATTCGCGGGTTGGGAGATCCTCATAGCTGTTGGCTGTTTCATGGCCATTTACGGGATTATTTACGCCATCTTGGAAAACGATATGCGACGCATCCTGGCTTATTCGATCATGAACCAGGTTGGGTTCATGATTTGCGGGATCGGGATCGGCACTGCCATGGCGATCAGCGGGGCTGTCGCCCACGCCTTTGCTCATATCATTTATAAGGCGTTGCTCTGGATGAGTGCCGGGGCGGTGCTCTACATGACCAGCAAGAGTAAGTGTACCGACTTGGGGGGGCTCTATAAAACCATGCCTCTGACGTTGATCTTCGGCACTATTGGGGCGCTGGCTATCTCGAGTTTCCCTTTTCTGTCGGGCTACACCAGTAAGCCGATGATTATTGAAGCCGGGATCCATGAAGGATTTTTCTGGGTCTGGCTGATTCTTGAAATCGCTTCGGCCGGGGTATTTCTGCATGCCGGGATCAAGTTTCCCTATTTTGTCTTTTTCGCCAAGGATAATGGGCTACGGCCAGGCGAACCACCTAAACATATGCTGTTGGCCATGGCTTTTCTTGCCTTTATCTGTATTTTCCTCGGGGTCTATCCACAGCCACTTTACGATATCCTTCCCTACCCGGTTGACTTTCATGCTTACGGGTTTGAGCATACCCTCAACCAGTTTCAACTGCTGATGTTTTCGGCCTTGGCATTCTTCCTGCTTCTGCCGCTTTTGAAGCGTACCGAAACCATCTCTATTGACAGCGACTGGTTTTATCGTAAGGGCGGGCGGTGGTTTTATGCCGGTTGTGCCTGGATTTTCAATGGTATCAATGATTTTGGTGATCGGGTTTTTGCCCAGAAAATTCCAAGCCTGCTTAACCGGTTTTTCTCTGATCCATCGAGAAGTGTACAGAAACGAACTGTTCAATTAATAGCAGGAGCTACTGGCAACAAGAGTCAGGTTGAACGTCGCAATGAAGAAATAGATCATCGAACTAAAGCTCTCGCTTATCCAATCGGTGGCAGTGTTTTATTGGCCGTGGTATTCGTTGCGGTCATGTCGTTACTTTATTTCAACTGATTTCTGTCTCCCCCCCCTGACCTCAGGGGGGGGGATTTTCATGACTGATGAGCTCTCTCTATCTGCATATCCCGTTCTGTTTCAAAAAATGTCCATATTGTGATTTCTTTTCCCGCGTCGGTTCCCCGGAACAGCTTGAAGAATATGTTGAACTGCTGAATCTTGATATCCGGATTTTGCAACAAAAATTTCCGCACAACTCTCCACTGGAAACCATTTTTTTCGGTGGCGGCACACCTTCACTCCTTTCTGCAGAGCAAATAGGCAGTCTACTTAATAATGTCAAGGGTACTTTCGACATAGCTGACAATGCCGAGATCACCCTGGAAGCCAATCCGGGGACAGTTAGCCTGGGTCAGTTAAAGGGCTATCGACAAGCAGGAGTCAACCGCCTGTCTCTCGGCATCCAATCACTCAACGATAAGCACTTACAGTTGCTCGGCAGAATCCATACCGCGGATCAGGCTCAAGACTGTGTTCTTGCAGCACGTGCAGCCGGGTTCAACAACCTGAGCCTTGACCTGATGTTTGCTCTGCCCGATCAAGATCTATCGTCATTGGAAGAGGATCTTTCCCTTCTGCTGGAGTTGAGACCGGAGCATATTTCCCTGTATGGCCTCTCTTTTGAGGAGGGAACAGAATTTTCCGTACGACGGCAACGTGGCGAACTCACGACCTGTGGAGAAAGCCTCTACGCAGATCAATATCGTTTATTACATGAGAGGATGAATGTTGCCGGTTTCGAGCATTATGAAATTTCCAATTTTGCTCGCCCCGGTTACCGTTGCCGGCATAACCAGGTTTATTGGCGGCGACAGGGCTGCCTGGCGTTGGGTTGCGGTGCCCACAGCTTCGTTGCTGATGGCTGGGGTGAGCGTTGGCATGTGCCTCCCGATATGTCAGCGTATCGGCAAAAGTTGCAGAACGGTCAGGTTGTTTGTGAGTTACTTGAATCATTTGACCGTCAGGGTGCTATGACAGAGATCGTCTATCTGGCTTTGAGAACCGCCGATGGTCTATCGAGAAAGAGGTTTCGGCGGCAGTTCGGGAGTTTTCCGGAAGAGCTGTTCCCTGACGCCTTCCGGCATCAGGCTGAGCGGTTGAAGTTGGTTGACGATAGCTGGCGCTACGATCTGCAGGGCTGGCTGCTATATGATCATCTGATCAGCGCTTTTCTGTAAAATTTGCCGGCGTCGCAAAAAGTCCGCCCTTGCGTTACAGCGTTTTTTCAGGATCTCGACATATTATGTGTATGTCTTTGCCCCTGAAAAACCACGATGCCTTGTAGGTCGAAATTTTTGCTTAGCCAGCGGATTCTTTTTGGCGAGACCATAAATTTTGTTTCATAGCGCTGCGTTCAGCACCCTCCATATAGCTTTCCCTAACACCCTCAGTTTCAACTGCTATTCACCTTGACAAAGCGTGATACCGTTGATAATGTGTCGTGTTAGCACTCATCATGGTAGAGTGCTAACAGGCAGTCAGCGGACATCTTTTGCAGGGTTCTTTTTTTTTGGAGTGGATTTGTGGCTGAAGAGCTGAATGATCGCAGCCAGAATATTCTCGAGGTGATTGTCGAGGATTACATCGCATCAGCTGAGCCGGTCGGCAGCCGAGCGATCAGCCGACGGCACAGTTTCAACCTGTCGCCGGCCTCGGTACGTAACGTCATGTCCGATCTGGAGGAGATGGGTTTCCTCTGTTCACCGCACACTTCGGCCGGGCGGATTCCGACCGATAAGGGTTTCCACTATTACATCGATACCCTGTTACAGGTGCGTGACCTGAGCAAGGAAGAGGAGTCCCGGCTGCAAAAAAGTTACCGCTTCAAAGACATGAAGATGGAAGACATCATGCAGGAAGTGGGGCGGGTGATGTCGGGGTTGTCCAATTATACCGGTCTGGTGATGGCACCCAAGTTCGCGTCGACAGTTTTCCGCCAGATCGAATTCGTGCGCTTATCGCACGGACGTCTGCTGGTGATCTATGTCTCCGAAACCGGTTTGGTGCAGAATAAGGTTATCACCGCAGATCCGAGCTTGACTGCTCGTGATCTGGAACAGATCAGTCAATACTTAAACCGTGAAATGACCGGCTTGAGTATTCCGAAGGTGCGGGAGAAGATCGCCCGGGAGCTCAAGGCGGAGCGAATTCGCTACGATGCATTGCAGCAGCAGGCGCTGGAACTGTCGAGTGCGGCACTGCAGGAGAAAACGGAGGATCTGGTGTTTGTTTCCGGGACTTCACTGATGCTGGAGCAGCCGGAGTTTTCCACCCCGGAACGGATGAAGCGGATCATTCACGCCCTGGAAAGTAAAAAAACCCTGATTGAACTGCTTGATCGCAGCCAGGCCGCCCAAGGGGTGCAGGTTTTTATCGGCAGCCGGAGTGAGCATACCGAAATTGAGGGGTGCAGTCTGGTGACCGCGAGTTTTTCCAGCAAGAAGGGGGCCATCGGCACGCTCGGTGTCATCGGCCCGGTCCGGATGCCCTACTCACAGGTCATTCCAATCGTTGATTTTACCGCCCAGCTGGTCAGCCGGATTCTGGAGCGGGAAGTAGAATAATCGTGACAAGGAGTTAAGAAGGTGGGGAAAAAAGCGCCAGAGGAACAGCCTGAGCTTGTTGAGGAAACTGCTGAAGCGGAAGAGGCTGAAGAGCTGATCGTCGAGGAAGAACTGTCCCGCGAAGATCAGCTGTGTGCCGAAGTTCAAATCCATAAGGATCAATACTTGCGAACCTTGGCAGAGATGGAAAATCTACGCAAGCGAACGCAACGGGAAAAGGAAGATTTGGCGAAGTATGCCAATGAAAATATTCTGCGTGAGGTTCTGCCGGTAATCGATAACCTGGAGCGTGCTGTTGAGCATGCCGAGCAGGCAGAGAGCAGCGAGGGGCTGCTTGAAGGGGTGCAGATGACCCTGGAGCAGTTCAGTCAGGTATTAACCCGTTTTGGGGTGAAACCGCTTGAGTCCCTTGGTCAACCCTTTGATCCGGCTTTGCACCAGGCGATGGGACAGTTGGAAACCGACGAATACCCGGTAAACGTCGTGGCCCGGCAGATGCAGAAAGGCTATCAGCTCAATGAACGCCTGCTGCGACCCGCTATGGTGATGATCGCCAAGGAAGTGACGTTTCCGAAACCGGAAGATGATGAATCAACTACAGCAACAGACGAAATTAATTAGTGTGCATCCGGAAACTCCGGATGCAGACGATGAAGTTTTCATGTGGGAAACGAGCAATTTTTTTCAAGGTCAAGGAAATCAAGCGGTGGTGCGGAGGCGTGGCTGTCTACGCCGCACAAGCAACCGCGCAGATTGACGCAGAGATTGTGAAAAAGGGCCGTTTCCGGATGAAAACTAATTAGTCGATCTGTATAAAAAGGATCCCAAGGAGGATATAGGTATGGGTAAAGTTATTGGAATTGATTTGGGAACAACCAACTCCTGCGTCGCGATCATGGAAGGCGGTGAGCCGGTAGTTATCGCCAACTCGGAAGGGTCGCGCACGACCCCGTCGATGGTGGCATTCGCCGAAAATGGTGAGCGACTGGTCGGCCAGCAGGCCAAACGCCAGGCCGTCACCAACCCGGAAAACACCCTGTTCGCCATCAAGCGCCTGATCGGCCGAAAGTTCAGTTCGGAAGCGGTGCAGAAAGATATTCTGATCAGTCCGTTCAATATCATTGAGGCTGAAAATGGAGATGCCTGGGTTGACGCGCGTGACAAGCAGTACAGTTCACCGGAAATCTCCGCCATGGTGCTGCAGAAAATGAAGCAGACCGCCGAAGATTACCTCGGCGAGACGGTGACCGATGCCGTCATCACGGTTCCGGCCTACTTCAACGATTCCCAGCGCCAGGCAACCAAGGACGCCGGGAAGATTTCCGGTCTCAACGTCCTGCGGATTATTAACGAGCCGACGGCGGCGGCCCTGGCTTATGGTCTCGATAAAAAGAACGAGCAGACCATTGCCGTATTTGACCTGGGTGGCGGGACCTTCGATGTTTCGATTCTCGATTTGGGTGACGGGGTTTTCGAGGTCAAGTCGACCAACGGGGACACCTTTCTCGGTGGTGAGGATTTCGACCAGAAGATCATCGATTATGTTGCCGATGAGTTCAAAAAAGATCAGGGAATCGATTTGCGTGGTGACAAAATGGCCTTGCAGCGCCTCAAAGAGGCGGCAGAAAAAGCCAAGTGCGAGCTCTCCTCGTCGATGGAGACCGATGTCAACCTGCCCTTTATCACCGCTGACCAGTCCGGTCCCAAGCACCTGAATATTAAGCTTTCCCGTGCTAAGCTGGAGAGTATCTGTGCCGATCTGATCAGCCGTCTGGTTGAACCATGCCAGACGGCATTGAAGGATGCCGGGCTGTCAGCCAGTGAGATCCACGAGGTTATTCTGGTTGGCGGGATGATCCGGATGCCGGCGGTGCAGGAGAAGGTCAAGGAGATTTTCGGTAAAACCCCGAGCAGGGGTGTCAACCCGGATGAGGTGGTCGCTATCGGTGCCGCGATTCAGGGCGGAGTATTGACCGGCGATGTCAAGGATGTGTTGCTGCTCGACGTGACCCCGCTGTCTCTGGGGATCGAAACCCTCGGTGGCGTTATGACCAAGCTGATCGAAAAGAACACCACGGTTCCCTGCAAAAAAAGCCAGGTTTTCTCGACCGCTGCTGACAACCAGCCGGCCGTTTCGGTTCACGTTCTTCAAGGAGAACGGGAGATGGGCGCTGATAACAAGACCATCGGTAACTTTGA
Organism: Desulfuromonadaceae bacterium; assembly: GCA_030595055.1. Lineage (GTDB taxonomy): Bacteria > Desulfobacterota > Desulfuromonadia > Desulfuromonadales > Geopsychrobacteraceae > Malonomonas. The sequence goes on along the minus strand of JAUVEB010000003.1, from coordinate 9,317 downwards.
ACTGGTCGGAATCCCTACAGCCCCTCGTGGGGTGCCGCAGATTGAAGTCACTTTTGACATCGACGCCAACGGTATTCTGCATGTTTCGGCCAAGGATCTCGGCACGGGCAAGGAGCAGTCGATCCAGATCACTGCTTCCAGCGGCCTGTCTGATGAAGAGATCAATCGGATGGTCAAGGACGCCGAAACTCATGCCGGTGATGACAAGAAAAAGCGGGAACTGATTGAAGCCCGCAACCAGGCAGACGGCCTGATTTACACCACCGAAAAATCCCTCTCCGAGCATGGTGAGAAACTGGATAGTGCGACCAAAAAGCAAATTGAAGATGCTTTGGCCGAGTTGAAGACTGCCATGGAAGCGGATGATGCGGAAGTGATCCAGAAGAAGAGCGAAGCTCTGGCACAGGCTTCTCACAAGCTGGCTGAGGTGATGTATGCCCAGTCTCAGCAGGAGGGTGAGGGTGGTGACGCCGGTGACGCTGCTTCAGGCTCTGCAGATGAAGATGTTGTCGATGCCGAATTTGAGGACATCGACGAAAAAGACAATAAGTAAGTCCAACCTCTCAGGTTGATTGTTCGGCGACCGGTATCTCCGGTCGCCGATGCCTTTTTACAGCAGGATTAATTGTTTTGGCTAAACGTGATTACTACGAGATTCTCGGGGTCAATAGAAACGCCAGTGATACCGAGATCAAGAAAGTCTATCGGCGCCTGGCGATTCAATATCATCCCGACAAGAATCCGGGCAATAAAGAGGCCGAAAACAAGTTCAAGGAGCTTTCCGAAGCTTACGCCGTTCTTTCCGATCCGCAGAAACGTGCGAACTACGACCAGTTCGGTCATGCCGGGCTGAGTGGTTCCGGCGGATTTTCCGGTGGTGGTTTCGATTTCGGCGGTACTCCGTTCGAAGATATTTTCGGCGATATTTTCGGCGATATTTTCGGTGGTGGCTCACGTCGGAGTAGTCGCGGTCAGCGTGGTGATGATCTGCGCTATAACCTGACGATCAATTTCGAGGAGGCCGCTTTCGGGACGGAGAAAAAACTTCAGCTGCCCCGTCGTCAGCCCTGCGAGACCTGTTCCGGGTCAGGTGCTCGCCCGGGGACTCGGGCACAAACTTGTCGTACCTGTCAGGGTGCCGGGCAGGTGCGTTATCAACAGGGCTTCTTTACCATGACCCGCCCCTGTCCCGATTGCCGCGGTGAAGGGAACATTATTGCCGACCCCTGCCCCGATTGTCGCGGTAGTGGTTCGGTCAAGAAGAAGCGGACCCTGTCACTCAAGGTTCCGGCCGGAGTAGAATCCGGCAGTCGCCTGAAGCTGACCAGCGAGGGTGAAGCCGGGCTCAAAGGCGGTCCGCCGGGTGATCTGTACGTAGTGATCAGTGTCGCAGAGCATCCGTTCTTCAAACGTGAAGGGCAGGATGTCATTTGCGAGGTGCCGATCTCTTTTGTGCAGGCAGCACTCGGCTGCGAGCTGGAAATCCCGACCCTGGAAGGGAAGCTGACCCTCAAAATTCCGACAGGAACCCAGACCGGCAAGGTCTTCAAGCTCTCAGGTAAGGGGATTGTCTCCCTGCAGGGCTACGGTCGAGGCGACCAGCGGGTGGTGCTGCGTGTTGAAGTGCCGACGAAACTGAACAGTCGCCAGCGTGAATTGCTCGAAGAGTTTGCCAAAGAAAGCGGTGAAGATATTCATCCCCAGGGGAAAGGTTTTTTTGATAAGATGAAAGATCTGTTTGACTGACCCTTTCCTGTGCCCGAGCCGGACCTGCAAGAACGGATTGCGAATGAAGAGGATATTCAACCTGGTTCTTTTATCAGCCATCTGTTTTACCCTAATGCAGGTGAGTAATCCCTCTTTTGCGTTTGCTATTGAGCCGACAGCGTTGGCGGCTGTTGAATTCGAACATGGCCGGCAGTTGTTCCAAGCGGGGGAGTTGAAACGTTCGTTGGCAAAGTTACGTACATTTGTTCAGCGCTATCCCGACGCTCCGCAGCTCCATCCGGCCTACACCCTGATCGGGCGAATTTTTATCCTCCAGAAACGCTATCCCGATGCTCTGCTCTACCTTGAACGGATTCCGGAATTTTTGCGCAACTCGGAAGTCTCCCTGTTGCGAGGTCACTGCCTGATCCACAACGGTCGTTTTTCCGAGGGGTGGACCCAGTTGCTGCCGTTGCTTGACCAGCGCATCAATCGTGCTGATGCCGGAATGTTGTTTCTGGGCCTCGCAGATGCTGCGATTAATCTACAGCAACCGCTCCAATCGTTGGTTTTCCTGCAAAAAGCACTCCCTCTGATTGAGAACACCGCGAAGCTGCTTGAGCGGGTTCACCGTTTGCTGCAAAGTCGACTGAACGATCTTGAACTGGCAGAGGCTGCGTTTATGTGGCAGGGGACGGCGATTGGCCAAGATGCCCGGCTGCAACTGGCCCGTCGGTCCCTGGCCCGGCAACAACCGGAGCAGGCCAGGTTGTTGTTGCGAGCGATCCTTGCCTCCCCTGTGACCTTCCCCTACTGGCAAGAGGCCGAGTTACTGCTGCAACGCACCAGCATGGACAACTGGTATAATCGCGACAGTATCGGTGTTTTGCTCCCCCTCAGTGGACGCTATGCCGCCTATGGAGAACTGGTGAAAAAGGGACTCGATCTGGCGGTTGAGAAACATAACAAAACCCGCTTGCCGGTGCGTTTGCTTTACCGTGATACCGCTGTTGCGGGAGTGAGTGCCGCGCAACTGGTCAGCAGTCTGACCGATGACGATAAGGTCATGGCGATTATCGGACCTTTGCTCGGTGCGCCGGCAGAGGAAGCCGCCGGCCGCGCGCAACGGGAAATGGTTCCCTTGCTGACTTTGTCACAGCGCCGGGGTTTGCCGCAGCGGGGAAACTATATCTTCCGTGATTCCTTGACGGTATTGCAGCAAGTCCGTAGCCTGTCTCGCTATGCTGCCGACACCCAGCATATTTCCTACTCGGTCCTCTACCCGGAAAACCGTCTCGGTAAAGAGATGGCCCAGTTATTTGTTGATGAGGTTCGACAGCTCGGGGGGGAGATTGTCGATATTGTCAGTTACCCGGAGGATATCACTGATTTCCGCAAGCAGATAGAGACCCTGCTCTGGGAAGATCATGTTGTTGAGCCGCCGCCGAAACGGCCTGTGTTGAATAAAGATGGTTCCCCGGTGGAGGAACCGGACAAACGCCCTGAACTGGAATATCCGTTGGCACCCTTTCACGCCCTGTTCATTCCTGACTATGCCGAACGGATCGGCATGCTGGCCCCGCAGTTGGTGTTTTACGGGCTTAAAGATGTTACTTTGCTGGGAATTAATGGCTGGAACTCGCCGGAACTGGTTGCGCAGGCCGGACGTTTTCTGGGGCAGGCGGTCTTTGTCGATGGCTTTTTTCATAACAGCAAAGACCCGGAAGTTCAGCGTTTTGTGGAACTGTACCAGCAGGCTTACCAGGAAGAACCGAATATTTTGGGAGCCCAGGCATTTGATACTGCCAATATGCTGTTGCAAGTGGTGGATGATCCCCAAGTGTTTAATCGCGCCGATTTCCGTCGGCAACTGGCGGATTTGCGCGGTTTCCACGGTGTTTCCGGGACGCTCGGTTTTGACGAACTCGGCGAGGCGATCAAGCGGCCTTATCTATTACAAGTCCGGCGCGGCCGGATTGTCGAGGTTCAATAACCCCACAGTTTGTTACCGAGAAAAAACAAAGCCCCAGTCGAATTGACCGGGGCTTTTTATTGATTTTGTCGGAGAGTGTTTACTCCGAGACCGTTGCGTTGGAGTTCGCAGTGCCGGGAGAATAGCGTTTCACCAGTATTTCATACTCACCGGACAACTGGTTGTAGTATCTCAGTTGCCCCGTGCCCATATTGTAGTACCAGCCATGCAGGCTCAATTGCCCCTTAGCCACCCGCTCTTTGATCCAGGGAAAGCTCATCAGGTTGTTCAGGGAGACCAGGATCGCTTCCTTTTCGCAGGCACGGGCTTGTTTTTCCGGGGTTTCCTCAGCCATTTCTGTCAACACCTTATCCCGTGCAGACGCCGCAATATTGACCCACTTGCCGATAAACTCACCTGCTTCCGGTCCTTTTGCCGCATCCATCAAGGCATTGATGCCACCACAACCGGAATGTCCGAGGACAATAATGTCGGAGACTTCGAGGAAACAAACGGCATATTCTATCGACGAACTGACGCCGTGGTAATCATTGCTTTTGCTGTAAGGTGGTACCAGGTTAGCAATGTTCCGCAGGATAAAAAGATCACCGGGGGCGCTGTTGGTTAAAAGCGCCGGATCAACTCTTGAATCACAACAACCGATCAGCAGAGCCTGTGGCTTCTGCCCCGACAACAGAGTATCGGCAAGGTCTGGATTCTCCCCGAAATGCTGCTGTTGAAAATTCGCGATTCCATCAAGAAATTTAGTGACATCAGCCATAATACCTCCTTCATTTCAGCGCCGATATTCTAGCATAAAAAATCTTTTTTAAATAACGTAATTAGGGGGGGAAAGATTGATCAACGACAGCTATTGATAGTGCCGTCTTTTTGGGTGTCGGCAAGCAGGGTGTTTTTGGACAAATGGCAAAAAAATGGCGCCCCATCGGACAACAGGGCGCAAATTAGAGAGACATAAAGCGGAGGGGCAAAATAGGGTTATTTTTTTCAGCCATACGTTGCAACTCCGAGGAAGTGTATACATTCAGCGCAACGATCGGGTCAAGCTAAAAATTTATCAGAAGTAAAAATCTTTACTTCTGATAAAAAAACCACTTTTTTGTGCTCTGCCGACATTTCCTTTCCGATGGATTGCAAATGGTCTTAGGAGCGACTTTCTGTTATGCTGCCGCGATCTTGAGCACTACAATAGCGAGGGAAGATCATGTCGAGCAATTTTGGTACCCTTTTTAAAATCTCTACCTTTGGTGAATCCCACTGTGCCGCTGTCGGGGTCGTGGTTGACGGTGTCCCTCCACGTATGTCTCTCTGTGAAGAAGATATCCAGCAGCAACTGGATCGTCGTCGGCCGGGGGGGAATAAGCTCGGGACCGAACGTAATGAGGCCGATCAGGTAAAAATACTCTCTGGAGTGGAAAATGGCCTGACCCTCGGCTCGCCGATCGGCATGCTGATCAATAACAAGGATCAGCGTCCCGGCGATTACGGTTCGATGAGCCGGATCCCTCGCCCCTCGCACGCAGATTATACCTACCGCGCCAAGTACGGCATTCATGCGTCAAGTGGTGGCGGTCGTTCCAGTGCCCGGGAAACCATCGGCCGGGTGGCGGCGGGTGCGATCGCCGAAAAATATCTGCTGGAAACCTATGCCATCGAAATTGTTGCCTGGGTCAGTTCTGTCGGTGTCCATGACGCCGATGTTGATATGATTACGGTCACCCGCGGTGAGGTTGATGCCAGTGACGTGCGCTGTCCCGACGCTGTTGCGGCGGAAAAGATGACCGGGGAAATTATCGCCGCACGGGCGGAAAAAGACTCGGTTGGCGGCGTCATTACCTGCGTCTGTCGCAACCTGCCGGTTGGGCTGGGGGAGCCGGTTTTTGATCGCCTGGAGGCCAAATTGGCCCATGCCATGCTGTCGTTGCCGGCCACCAAAGGATTCGAGATCGGCTCCGGTTTTTCCGGCGCCCGGATGCGCGGTTCGGCGCACAACGATCCCTTTGTACAAAAAGGGGAACGTTTAGGAACAGTGACCAATCGCAGCGGTGGGGTGCAGGGGGGGATTGCCAATGGTGAGCCGGTTTATTTCCGGGTTGCCTTCAAGCCGCCTGCCACCATCGGCCAGGAGCAGCGGACGGTTGATTACGCCGGCCAGGAGACAATTCTTGCGGCCAAGGGGCGTCATGATCCCTGCGTGGTGCCGCGTGCCGTCCCGATCGTTGAGGCTATGGCGGCGCTGGTGCTTGCAGATCTGGTGCTGATCCAGAAGATGCGCCGTTAAACGAAATGGGTAACTATTCAGAACGGGTGCTGATGTTCTGGTGCCGCCCATTCCAAGAGCCGCCGATTGAATGAAATATGACCATCCCTGGGGATTGTCTGTCTCCATCCGGGCGACAGACACTCTTTCCATGGGCATCACCAGCACATCTTGCTGAAGTTACACGAAATGATAGCCGCTCCTGATGGAGCGGCTTTTGTCTTTCCGATATCGTTGAAAAAGGTGATGACACCGCGTAGCAATTGTCGCTGAAATGTGAAAAAATGGGTCTTTACTCGTAACCGTTTGAGGAGTGGTGGATGATTCGCGAATTTTTTCTGGCAGTACTCGTCCTGTTTGTCAGTTCCAGCTTATTGGTCGCCGCTACGGTTGATGTACGTATGCTCAGGTCGGTGGATCTCGGGGCGACGCCCAGGCAGATTACTTCTACGGCTGATGGCCGGCGGATTTATGTGCTGACCGAGCAGGGGGATGTGCGTCTTTATTCCGCGGATGGTCAATACCGGGGAACCTTTGAAGCCGGTCCCGATGTTACGGGAATCACGCCTCAGGGAGCGAATCGGCTGATTCTGGAAATGACTGAGCTACGGCAGATGCTGCTGGTTGCTCTGGAGCCGGTGGTACAGATTTCAACGGCCGGGGCACCAACTCTCGGGCCGGACGATGCGCCGGTCACTATAGTTATCTTTGATGATTTCGAATGCCCTTATTGTGCCAAGATTGTTCCTTTGCTCAAAGAGGTTTTGGCTGCTTACCGGGATCAGGTCAAGCTGGTTTATAAGAATTTTCCGTTGGGGATGCATAAAAATGCCCGGAATGCCGCAGTCGCCGGGTTGGCGGCGACGCAGCAGGGCAAGTTCTGGCAGCTGCATGACCTGCTGTTTGCGAACTATAATAAACTCAGCGAGCAGAAAATCACCCAACTGGCCGAAGAAGCCGGGCTGGATATGGAAAAATTTACCAGGGCGCGGAACAATCCGCAGTTGCGGCAGCAGGTCAATGCTGAGTTGCAGGAAGGGCAGAAAATCGGCGTTCGTGGTACCCCGACGATTTTCGTCAACGGCCGACGCTTGCCACAACGCAGCAAAGCCGCCTTTGATCAGCTGATTCAGGCAGAATTGGCCCGACAAAAGGTCTCCGCAACAAGGGGTAAGGTAGCCCAATGAACGCTTCCGTTAGGCTGCAATGTGTCGGCAGCGGGGATGCCTTTGGCAGTGGCGGCAGATTGAACAGCTGTTTTTATCTTGCTGCTGCCGGACAGCAGCTGTTGCTCGATTGCGGCTGTTCCAGTCTGATCGGACTTCGGCGCTGCGGTATTGACCCGGCCGGGATCGACGCCGTGGTGATAAGCCATCTGCATGGCGATCATTTTGGCGGTATTCCCTTTTTGTTGCTGGAAGCCAAGTATATCAGCCGGCGGCAGCGTTCTTTGACATTGATCGGACCGCCGGACCTGCAACAACAGGTTGAAGCGGCACTTGAGGCACTCTACCCGGGAGTTCTGGCGGACGGCCTGAATTTTCCTGTTGTTTATCGACAGCTCGACACCGCAAGGCCATTGCAACAGGGGGTCTTCCAGATCAACTGTTGCCAAGTCAAACATGGCAGCAGTCCACATGTTTATGCTCTGCGGATTAAGGTGGCGGACAAGGTTGTCTGTTATACCGGCGATACCGAGTGGAGCGAAGCTTTGGTGCCGTTGACCACCGACAGTGACCTGTTGCTTGCAGAGTGTTTCGCCTTTGCTCAGCCGGTTCCTGGGCATCTCGATTATCAAACCCTGCTGAAGCAACGGTACAGATTGGGTTGTCAACGGTTGTTGTTGACGCACCTCGGCCCGGATATGTTGGCGAAAAGGGCCGAGGTGGAGCTGGAAATTGTGACCGACGGTCAACTGATTGAGCTCTGAAGATTGACTTTCCGCCGGATTCGATTACACCTATAGTTAGTGTTTTCGCAAAAAACTTTGAGGGGGCTAAGCAAAAATTTCGCCCTACAAGGCTTAGTGGTTTTTCAGGGGGGAAGGCATACATAGAGTATGTCGAGATTCTGAAAAACTGCTGCAATGCCAGGGGACGGACTTTTTGCGACGCCATCATAGTTAACCGGATTATCTGTTGAGGAGGACTATTATGAGTGATAACAATTGTGTAGATCCTGACAAGCATCACCTGCATATCTGCGAACTGAAAGCAAAAGAGCTGAATGAAGAGGTCCGCAGGCTTTTTGAGGAACCCCCACATTTTGTCTGTACCAACTGTGGAGCCAAGGTCTCCCGGGCGGAAAATGTCTGCGCGCCGAAAGCGATCGACTAAAAGTAATTTATGGCGATAAGGAAAAAACGGGGCTGTTGACGGCAGCCCCGTTTTTTGTTGAGCAATCCTCCGTCAAGGCTGACGGCTCTTTGAAACCGCTTCAGCTATACCTTGCTCTGGATCCGCTGCACCTCTCAAGGAATCATACCATGAAAGTTATTGTCGATCTCTGTGTTGTCCCCCTCGGCGTCGGGGTTTCGGTATCGAAATATGTTGCTCTCTGCCAGCAGGTTCTGGAAGAAGCGGGGCTGAAAATTCGTCTGCATGCTTACGGAACCAATATTGAGGGGGAATACGATCAGGTGTTCGCGGCAATCCGCGCCTGTCATGAAAGAATCCATACCGAAGGGGCGCCGCGGATCAGCACCACCATCAAGCTGGGCACCAGGGTTGACCGTGACCAGACGATGGAAGACAAACTGCGCAGTGTAGCAGAAAAGCTTGGTTAGACTAAAACGGGAGGGGTGCGAAAAGGGTGCTGGTCGGTTAAGTTTTGCCTGTGGTGCGGAAGCAAACCGGTAAGTTGCTTTCCCTTTCCTCTTTGCCAGGGAGATGCGATCGGCACTTTTGAGCAAGCCGGGCCCGACAGAGCCCTCTTCGGGAAACAGGCTAACGCCGCCGTTGCAGATTTGCCAGTTCTTCTTTGAGCTTATGATAACTGTTGAGGCGTTCCGGCAGCAACTGTCCCTGCTCAATTGCGGCTTGAACGGCACAGCCCGGTTCAACTTTGTGCGCACAGTCACTGAAACGGCACGCTGTTGCCAACTCTTCGACGTCGGAAAAAGATTCGGCCAGATCTTCCTCATCGCCCCACAGATGCAGCTCACGCATCCCGGGATTATCCATCAGAATGCCCCCCTGAGGTAATAAAAAGAGTTCGCGATGGGTGGTGGTGTGCCTGCCCTTGCCGTCTGCAGTGCTTACGGCAGCGACCTTTTGCCGTTGTTCTCCCAGCAAACTGTTGAGGATGGTCGATTTGCCGACTCCTGAAGAGCCGAGCAGGGCCAGGGTTCGCCCCGGT
>JAUVEB010000045.1 GCA_030595055.1 Desulfuromonadaceae bacterium | reverse complement strand
CCGCGAATCGAGTAAATAGAGTCAAGCCGTCCCTGTGTTGAGACGCCTACATGAAGTCCCGGTACACGCTCAAGCACTTCATCGAGGGTGGTGGCACCCATCGCCTTGATCTGCTTGGCCGTAATAACACTGGCCACCGCCGGTGCTTTATAGACCGGTTTAGTGCTGCCGGTGGCGATGCTGACGAACTCTTCGTCACCGTAGAGTTCTTCCATGCCGATCTCATTAAACTCCGGCATCTGACTGCTGGACCGCGCCAGGGAAGGACTCAGCAAGACTAAAAGCAGTAGGCTCAAAAAACATGTACGTATCAATTTGTTCGGCATTCCCTACCTCCGGTCAAAGGTTGATACTTGCCCCCCACAAGATGATAGTTGTTGTTTTCAGTCGTCGTGTTATTCATTTTATCCATTTGTGTCGATGACCTTGGCTATGTGGTGGCGATAAACTCCTCACCTGATTCTGCCGAGAGTTGGTGCTGTATCGCTTGCCCTTCCATTCTGACAGGGAGAGGAATCCAGATGCTGAAAGTCGATCCCTTGTCGGTTTCACTTTCAACCTCGATTCTACCACCCATCTGCTCGGCAAAACGTCTGGTGATCGCAAGTCCCAGACCGGTTCCTTCGAAATCGCGTGTCGAACTGCCGTCAACCTGCCTGAATTCCTCAAAGATGATTTTCAACTGATCTTCAGTCAGGCCGATTCCTGTATCGATCACCTTGATGACCAACAGGCTGGAATTCAATTGAGAGATCAGTTTGACGGTGCCGTCTTTGGTGAATTTTCCTGCGTTACTGAGCAGGTTCAGGATCATCTGCAACAGCTTTTTCCGGTCGACGATCAGGCTGTCCTGCTCAAACTGCAGGTCGGTTTCAAGTTGATTGTTGTTTTGACGCAAAATCGGCAAAACGGTGTCGGTTGCTTCATTGAGAACATTCTTAAGATTGACCGACTTCAGGTCCAGATCCATTTTTCCCGATTCTATCTTTGTCATGTCGAGGATATCGTTGATCAGAGATAACAACCGGTTGGCATTGTGCATGACCCGGTTCAGGTCTACGGCTTTTTCGTCCATCCCTTCCATTTCCAGCTCTTCTCTTACCACGTCGGTATAGCCGATGATCGCTTGCAGCGGGGTTCGCAACTCATGGCTCATATTGGCCAGAAATGCCGATTTGTGGCGGCTGGCGGTCAGTGCCGCGTCACGTGCGACAACCAGTTCACGGGTACGGATTTCAACCTCCGATTCCAGTTTTTCACCATGCTCACGTAATCGTCGGTCACGCTCGTCAAGGCTGCTCATCATTCGGTTGAAGACACTGGCAAGGTTGGTAATCTCTTTCGGTCCGGTCAGGTCGGCATAAACTCTGGTCTTTTCTCGCTCGTTCTGTTCCATAACACTTATCAGCTTATAAAGTGGTCGGGACAGACGATCGATGCCGAAATTGACGAGAAAAGTCAGCACAACGGCAAAGGACAGGGCAATGATAAGATTATTCATCGTGACATTGAGTTGCAGTTCACGCAGGGTTGTTTTATCCATAACGACATAGGCATAACCGAGAAATTCGGTTTTTTCTGTGCCGAGCTGAAACTGAAAATCTTCCTCCGGGAAAAGTTGTCCTGAACTGCCGGCTTGAACCGGGGCGACAAAATGCCAGGCGCGTCTGGTTTCATTGATAAGGGTCGATTTCTTGATGTTTTCAGTCTGGTGGATGGTTGGACGCTCAAGCTGTTCCGCTCCTTTGACCAACAATGGCTGCATGTTGTTGTGAAAGACGCCCACACGAACCACATCGGGAAAACTCAAAATAGCTTCCAGCGGTTTTTCCGCATTTACAGGACTTTCGTAGAGCAGCGAGAGGATACTTTGTTCGGCCAGGGTCTCGGCGATTTTTAACCCTTGGGCGACCATTTGGTCTGCCGCCTGATTACCTGTCACCCAGGCTGTTGTCAGGGAAGCCGTCAAGGCCAGGCTGATGATTCCCACCGAGACGATACCGAGGAGTCGCCCCTTGAAGCTGGCAAAGGGTTGAAGTATTTTGTTAATAATCTTCATTTAATCAGTTTTCCGTGACATCAACGTGTCGGGAAGGTCAACGCAAACTTCTCCTGCTGGCTGCGGTTGAAATTCAGACCCAAGTGTGCCGCTGTTCGCAGGTTGACAGCAAGGCGCAATTTGTTTAAAGGCTTCACCTGCGGACCACCCTGCTGCTCCAGTTGTTGATTGAGCAGCTTCGATAGTTCCTGCCCGAGACCGAAGTTGTTCGGGTACATGGAGAACAGTGCTCCGCGTTGCACGTGGGATGGTTTGTTGGAGAAGATCACCAGATCTTTATCCCAAGCCTCCTGCAGCAGCACCGGCAGAACGACATCGTTATTGGCTGAAATATTGTCGAGCGGCAGCCAGATAGCGTCTTTTTTCCCCTGTGCTTTTTGGAGCAGGTTGCGGTAGTGAAGCATCGCTTCTCTGAGATCGGCGGCGGGAAAAGCCATCAATTCCAAACGGTATTTCGAGGCGGCGCGCTCAGCCAATGGGATCAGCCAGTCGCTGGTTTGTGCGGAGTAGACAACAAAGACCCTTTTGCTCTCCGGAACCAGCGACTTGAGGCGGGCAAACAGCAGCTCGGGATCGGCGGAGAGGCTGATTCCGGAAACCCCATTGGGAACCAGCGACAGAGCCCCAACGACTGTCGGCAGTTCTGTCTGCAACATATTGACGGCCCGATAGCCTCGTTTCCCCAAGGCGATGATCCCCTCAGTCCGCTGTTGTTGCAGATCGCGTTTCAAATCCTCCAACTTATGGTCATTTGTTAAGGGGTAGAGCTGGATATTATTGCTTTCCTGCGACTTTATTCCTTGCAGGATCGTATCAAAGATCCCTTTATAAGGGCTTGCAACTTCAGGGAAAATAACGGTGATGTTTTTTGCTGGAAAGGCGGCGTTCGGCAGGAACAGGAGCATCAGGAATGCACCGCAGACAACGAGAGAACGCAAAAATCCCGAACCGGTTTGAGCATGCAGATGTTTGCCTGCATCTAGAGTGTTATGGGGCTGTTTCAGATTGTTGATCGGCACAGGTCGGTTCATCGCATTATAAGAAATTTGATCTCTAACTGCAGCAATTCGGCGGTATTGACAATAAGGGGAAGCAAATTAATGAGCTGTCAAAATCCCACAGGTTATCATTAAGGTCAACAGTTTATTGCTCAAGCTGAGCTCTTCTTGTGTGGGCGTTAAATGAATAATGATGGCGTCGCAAAAAGTCCGACCTCCTGCGTTACAGCGTTTTTTCAGGATCTTGACATACCATATGTATGCCTTCACCCCTGAAAAACCACCAGGCCTTGTCGGGCGAATTTTTTTGCCAGCAGCGTGAAATTGCTGGTGATGGTGTTTGTTGTCATTATCGCCATTGGTAAGTTCGGGATCTCGATTGCCCCCTTCATTGCGGCTCTCGGCTATAAGTTGCTGATTTTTATGTTATTTTGTCAAATTATTCAAAGTGCAAAAACCTAACCGGACACTACTGACTATTTTGATATTTTTCATTGGTGCTCCCCTCCGCTTTCTGTTAGAATCCATTACTAATAAAAAACTAATCCTATTTACACAGGAAGCAAACTTCGAAAATCTGTGCATCAATAAAGGAGGGGGCCAAATGAATCTGCTCAATAATCTGTCGATCACCCAAAAGATATCAGCATGCTTTTTAGCATTGCTTACTGCCCTGCTCGCTTTCGCATCTGGGCCTATCTGTTCAGCAACCAGGTTGAGCAGGGAAGCACCTTAATTTTCAAAGAAAGCCCAGCCGTTTGCCGCACTGGCTGAGCAGATGCAGCGGGATGTCATCCAGGTTCAGCAATGGCTCACCGATATCTCGGCCACCCGCGCCCAAGACGGGTTGGACGACGGCTTTGCCGAAGCCGAAGCCAGCTCCTCGAAGGTCTTGATCGTTTTGCGGGCATGTATCGCAATGAAAAAGACAGTGTTAGGCTGCAGACTATCGAGCAATTGCGCACAACAATCGACAGCTATTATCAGGTCGGCAGAAAGATGGCCCAAGCCTACATCGACCAGGGAGTGCAACAAAATACTGCAATGGCGGAAGAATCTGCCGCTGTTGCAGAAGAACTGTCTAGCCAGGCTGCCCACCTCAAGCAGATGCTGACCCGGTTCAAGCTAAAAAATGCAGGAGCTTTTCGGGCAGGCGCCTTGGAGGCACAGGACAGGAAACAGGTCCCCGCTTTCAATTGGGCAGGGGAGCCGTCCGCTCAATCGGCTGCGATGCCCGATCCTGGTTCGGTGATCGCCCCGGATGAACAAACATATGGGAAAGCATCCGGTTCTAAAATTCATTTATTAGTTCATAGAAAAAGAGCCGATGTGCTGAGACCTGCCCGTTAAGGTTTTCTGGAGTTTTACAAAAGTATGTCATCAGATGTCCATATCCTTTTGGTAAACAGCAACCCCCAAGCGCGTGCTGTGCTGAAAAACACCCTGACTAAGGCCGGATATACCCATATCTCTGAGGCGGAGAATGGACGAGAAGCAGTAAAAATATTAGGTCAGGATGCTATCAAACTGCTAATTACCGACATCGAGATTGCCCCCCTCGATGGGTGGCGGTTGGGACGCATGGTCCGGGCCGGGATTTTCAAGTGCGAAGACACCATTCCCCTGATCGTGGTTGCTTCCACATGGTGTGAACGGATCGCAGAAACTACGGCCAAAGTGTTCGGTTTTAACAAGGTAATACCGTTCGAAAAGCATGGAATGCTCCCTCAGGCGGTACGCAACAGTCTGCGTGACCCGGGATCAGCTTATCATAAACCGCGTGTCCTGATCGTGGAGGATTTCCCGGATACGGCTTTCCTGGCGAAGCGGATTTTGGCCCAGCGCTTCGAGATTGAAATCGCCACAGATGGCCAGGCGGGGCTTGACTCCTGGAGGCAGCACCGTCACGAACTGGTACTGCTGGATGTCATGCTGCCCAAGCTCTCGGGGCGCGAGGTTCTGCAGGAGATCTTGAAGATTCACCAATTCCAGCCCGTGGTCATCATGACGGCCCACAGCACCATAGAACTTGCAGAGGAATTGATGCTGGAAGGAGCTGCCGACTTCATCGCCAAGCCCTTCATGGCGGAACCGCTTCGTCGCGTGATTGAGATCGCCTTGAAGCGAGAGGATTATCTGATCAGCAATGCCCAGTTTGCCGCCCGGGTTCAATCTCTGAATGAAAGCAAGGATGCCCACCATAAAATTTCCCAGGGACACCAGCACCTGCTGGACAGCTTAGGTACCGTAATACTGAAGCTGGATGAAAAGGGCCGGTTGTTGTTTCTCAATAAAGAATGGGAACGTCTTACCGGTTATTCGATCACCGATTCGCTGGGGAAACATCTGAGTGATTTCCGCTATCGCAGCGACCACGCCGAGTGGAAAACGTTCCAACATCGCCTCGATGCTTTTCGGATCGGGGAACTCCGAGATTGCTCCCTCGAGCTCCCCCTGGCCAACAAAAAAGGGCAGCCCCTCTGGGCGAAGTGCCGCCTGGAGGCCATGTATTCGGAGGATGGCCGACAATCCGTTTCAGGTTGCCTGGAAAATGTTACAAAATGTAAAAGAGCGGAGGAATTACTTCAAAAAGCCCACGACGAACTGGAAGACAGGGTCAGGGAGAGGACGAAGAAGTTCGAGAAAACTAACGAACTTCTCCGTCGCGAAGTGAATGAGCGTATAAGGGCGGAGGAGGAACTGGAAAAAGCCCGCTATGCCGCAGAAGAGGCGAGTCAGGCCAAAAGCCAATTTCTGGCCAACATGAGCCATGAAATCAGAACTCCGATCAACGGCATCCTCGGTATGGCTGAAATCGCCCTGGACACCGACCTTGATGAGGACCAACGCCAGCTGCTGAGAACCATTTTTTCCGAAGCCAACTCGCTTCTTGCCATTATCAGTGATGTCCTTGATTTGTCCAAGGTGGAGGCCGGCAAACTGGAGTTGGAGTCGATTCCATTTGATCTGCGCAACCTCATAGAGGACCTGGCAACCAGTATGGGTTTTCGGGCCCAGCAAAAAGGGCTCGATTTTGTTTCTTTCATGGCGCCGCAGATCCCTTCCAAACTCTTTGGCGACCCGGTCCGGTTGCGGCAGATACTGCTTAATCTCTGCAGCAATGCCCTTAAATTTACCAGCGCCGGCGAGGTGGTCCTCATGGTTGAAAAGCAAAAGGACCAGGGCGACAACATAACGCTCCGCTTTCTGGTGAAGGATACAGGAATCGGCATTCCGAAAGAAAAGCAGGCCCTGATCTTTGAGAGCTTCTGCCAGGCCGACAGTACCACCACCAGAAAATATGGTGGAACCGGCCTGGGAACCACCATTGCCAAACAGTTGACAGAAATGATGGGAGGTCAAATCGGCCTCGAGAGTGAGGAGGGCAAAGGGACAACCTTCTGGTTTACCCTGGAATTTCCAAAGCAGGAAGAACAGGCGCCTCCCCTTCCAGGTCAAGATATTGACCTGCAGGGTGTTCGTGTACTACTCGTCAATGACAATCGGTCCAACCGTTTGGCCTTAACAGAATATCTTCAAGCCTGGGGTTGTCTTACGACAGAACTTCCTTTCAATTCAAAAACCGGCACGATGCTTCTTGAGTGCGCCGACCAGCATGATTCATTTGACCTGATCGTCACCGACTTTCAAACCCTTGAAATGGGCGAATTTGGCCTCATCGAGAGCCTCAGGTCACATGATCTGTTGAGCCAGGTGCCCATCGTCGCCCTGACATCGATCGGCAAAAAAGGGGATGGCGAGAAGTGTCGGAAAATCGGCATTGACTGTTATCTGACCAAGCCAATCAAACACGATGATCTGCGCCGCGCAATTGGCATGACCCTGGAGAAGATGGCAGGAGGGGATCCACAAAAAAGGCCGACACTGATTACCAGGCATTTCCTCAGTGATGAAAGCAGGAAAGACATCCGGATCCTATTGGCCGAAGACTATCCGACCAACCAGCAGGTGGCCATAAAGCACCTGGAAGGTGCCGGCTATCATGTGACCCTTGCTGAAAACGGCCAGATTGCAGTGGATAACTTCAAAAGGAAACAATTCAATCTCATTCTCATGGATATTGATATGCCTGTGATGAATGGATACGAGGCAACCAGCGCAATCCGCGCTCTGGAGCAAAAGGCTAATTCCCTCACCAGATCGGTTGACGCAACGACAAAGACAAGGGTACCTGTCGTGGCCATGACCGCGCACGCCAAAAGTGGAGATCGCGAAACTTGCCTTGCCACAGGAATGGATGATTACATCAGCAAGCCACTGCGAAGAAGTGATCTCCTTGCCTTGGTGGAGAAATGGGCCCTGCCCCGGAGCGCGGCCTCCCAGCAATCGGATCCGAAAGCTGAAAGTGCGACAGCTTGCGGTAGCTGTACTAGTATGGATTATGACAAGGCCGTCGAGGAATTCCAGGGGGATGAGGCCTTCTTACGGAAGGTCCTTCTCGGCTTTTTTGAGAATGTTGATAAACAGGCCGTTCGCATACGGCAAGCAATAGCAGATGATGACTCTGAGACGGTTAGAAGAGAGGCACATGCCATCAAAGGTGGGGCTGCCAACCTCCTGGCCATACCTTTATCTGAAGCTGCGCGACAGCTTGAAGAACTGGGGAACTCTGCAGAACTGTCATCCATTCCGGCAGTATTTGAGAAACTGCTTTGGGAATTGAATCGATTACGAGATGAGATGGAAACACGGGAAAACCTAACAGCATAAGGAGGCACAGTGATGAAAATTTTGGTCGTCGATGATGAATTTGTGAGTCTGCAGAAACTGAGTCTGCTGCTTTCCGCATACGGAAAGTGCGATGCCGCAACCAACGGAGAGCAAGCCCTGGAAATGTTCAGGATTGCGCATCAGCAAAACACCCCTTATAGCCTGATCACCTTGGATATTGACATGCCCGGGATGGATGGTCCGACCGTTGCCGAGCACATCCGGCAGTATGAATTGGAATCCGGCATCACTTCCATGGAACAGCAAGGAAAGATCCTCATGGTTACGGCCATGACCGATGGCAAAAGTATTATGTCTTCCTTCAAGAAAGGTTGCGAGGGGTATCTCAACAAACCCTTCAATGAGGAGACAATCCGAGTTAGCCTGGCGAACATTGGAATCCTATAGGATCTAGTGCCCCGTGCGGTTAACCCTGTCTGCTAATTCCGGCCCTTTTGCCCGCTGCCATGATTGCGGCTCCTTGATTTAATGCCAGCTCGGCCTGCGGAGGTGATGCCATGACAACAACCCAAATGGCTCAGAATTAACGGGCACGATAAACCAAACAGGGCACTGATATGGCTGACAGTTGTCAAGAGAAGAAACGTTTCCTGCCTAACTGTTTTTCAGCGGTTCTTATGAACCCCGCATTTAAACACACTGAAAAAGGTTCGCCTTGGAGAAATCTTTGCTGCGGAGTATGAAACTTTATTTTCATTGCTTTACCAAGATCCAAGAGAAGAATCGCGCACAGTATGAGACTTTATTTCGATCCATCTCTATAAGCAGTGGCAGATTACGACTGGGGAGATATCTCGGTATGAATCTTATTATTACTCTCCCACAGGGGTAAGGGCAGTGAACCGGGCAATGGCCGTTGGTATTTGTTCGCTCTCAATGTTGCCGAAAGCCAACCGCAGGTAAGGTTCCAGCCCCGGTCCGAATGCTTCTCCAGGCAAACAGATCAGGTTTGCCTCGTCTGTGAGTTTTCGAGCCGCCTGCCGACCGCTGAGATTGCTCCAGGGGTGTCTGATCCAGGCGAAAAAGCTCCCGCCGGCTGCCAATTTAAAGGGATTTTCAGGTGTGCAGAATGCCGTAACAAAATGATCGTGACGTTCCCGCATTATCCGGGTGTTTTCAGCGACCCACTCATCCAAATTGAGACAGCCGTATTTGAGGGCAATTTGTGCCGGTTTCGGTTGGCAGACCGCCATACTGTCCTGAACTTTCAAGGCCTGTTGAATAAATTTTTCTGCCGCTACCAGTGCGCCGCAGCGTAAGCCGGTCAACGCAAAGGTTTTGCCGAACGAAGCGATCTGGATAAAGTTATCCGGCCAGTCGGCACGCTGAAAGAGCTGATGAGGGGGATATTCAATAAAAGCGTTGTAGGTTTCGTCCAGCACCAGGGCAATGTCTCGTGATTGTGCCAGTGCAAAGAGTTCTGCAAGTTGATCCGCCGGGATGACCGCACCGGTCGGGTTACTCGGAGTCACCAACAGAATGGCCCTGGTTCGCGGAGTCAGCAGGGCGGCAATGGTCGGCAGGTCGGGCAGGCCCGCATTCTGTGGATCGAAAGGGGCATAGACCGGATTAATGCCGAGGGCTTGCAAACCCATCGGGTGATCGAAATAGGCCGGCAGTTGGACGATTACCTCATCTCCGGGTCGGCAGAGACAGATCATCGCCAGCCAGAAGGCTTGGCTGGCACCGATGGTCAGGCAGAGTTGCGCAGGAGAGGGGGCTGCACCATAGCGGCGTTGATACCAGTCGCAGACGGTCTGACGCACCTCGGGTAGCCCTTCATCGGGACTGTATTTGAAATTCAACGGATCGTGCAAACTCTGCTGCAGATGTTCGATCAGCTCTGCCGGTGGGGGATAGCTGGGGATCGCCTGACAAAGATCGATGAGTGGCTTGTCGGGCGGGAAGCATCTGTCGGCCACCCAGCTTTTAACCTCGGTAATCGGCGGTGCCTGGATCTGCTGAATCTGTTCGGCAATCTGCATCGATTTTATACCCGCCGGAGAATTTCGACCAGCAACTCGCTGACTTTTACCATGTCGTCCACCGCGATCTGCTCGTCCACCGTATGGACTTTGGCCATGCCGGTCGCGAGGATAACCATTTCTATCCCCTGGCCGTTGAAGACATTTGCATCCGAGCCGCCGCCGGCTGCGCGGATTTGCTGTGGCCTGCCGAGATGTTCACCCGCTGCCCGGATAATTTGCAAAATCTCCGTATCTTCGCTGACCTGCATGATTGGGAAGTCTTCCCACAGCTCAAGGGCCATGGACGCCCGTTTTGTTTCTGCAGCCACCCTGACCGTGGTTTTGTCGACCTCATCTTCCAGAACTTTGACAATTTGCTCAGTCTGTTTGCGTAATTTCTCCATACTGTGGCTGCGGACTTCACCGCACAATGTCACTTGGCGAGCGACAATATTGGACGCCAGCCCTCCTTCGATGGTGCCGATGTTCGCGGTGGTTTCCACATCAATCCGTCCGAGCTCCATCTTGGCAATGGCCCGGCCGGCAATTTCGATGGCGGAGATGCCCTGTTCCGGGCAGACTCCGGCATGTGCTTCGTGACCGAAGATATCGACCGTAAAGCGGTTGGCGGCCGGTGCCCGGTTGATGACGATATCGACACCGGTGGTATCGAGAGCAATGCCGTGTTTGGTTGTCAGACGTGCAAAATCGAGATGTTTTACACCGAGTAATCCCTGTTCTTCGCAAATGGAGATGACGATTTCCAGCGAGACATGAGGAATCTGCTGCTCCCGCAAAACTTCGATGGCCTCGATGACCTCGACAATCCCGGCTTTGTCATCAGCACCGAGAATTGTTTCACCGGCACTGGTAAAAACACCATCAGTCAGGATCGGTTCGACATTTTCTGCCGGTGTCACCGTGTCCATGTGCATGGAGAGTAAAAAAGGTTCACCAGCTTTTGTCCCTGCCAGCCTGATGATCATGTTATTGCTGTCGTTGCCGATTTTTGCTCCGGCATCGTCAAATTCAATGTTTGCACCGAATGCGCGAAAGCGGTTTGCCAGGTATTCAGATATCGCTGTTTCCTGATACGAAGGACTGTCGATTTTCGCTTGCCGGGTAAATTCATCAATGATTCTTTGTCGGTTGATCATGGCTATGTCCTTTATGGGAAGTTGTGTGCTTGGCTATGTTAACCGGAACGCAGATAACAGGCAATCAAGTTGCCGGCATCTATTGCGGTAGTTTTCTGGACAGACTCAACCAAGAACTGTTATGATCCCCTAATCCAAATAATTGTATCCCGCTGGAACGTCTCAGGGCGAAGGGGAAGTGCCTTCCTAAGGTTAACATATGAGTTTGCATCAGGATTATCAGCCGCCTCGAAAAACCAATACATTTATTCGTCGTCGCCGTCTTCGACCCGGTCGTCATTCTTTGACCCTTGTTGTCGGTCTGATTGCTCTTTCGGTTGTCGTTTTGCTGCTTTTGAGCAGCGGTCCCAGCCCTGATCTTGAAGCTCGGACTGCCCCGATTGAAATTAGCGCTCCTGGAATCAAGGCCCTGCCGGCGCCGGTTCGTGAGCGGTTGGATAAAGTTGTCGAGCCGGGACAGACCATCACGGCAATGCTTGGAGAGTACTTCTCTCCACAGGAAATTCATGCACTGAACCAGCAAAGTCAAACAGTTTTTCCCTTTACCAGAATCTGTGCCGGGCAGCCCTACCGGCTTTGCCTGACTGATGGGGAATTTGAGCGTTTCATCTACGAAATCGATGACGAAGAACAGTTGATCATCAGTCGTGAGGTGGATGAAACCCTGATGGAACGGGTGCCGATCAGCTATGACGTAAAAACGGAACTGGTTCAGGGAACGATCAAAACCAGTTTGTTCGATGCCATTGCCGAGATCAATGAAGAGCCGAAACTGGCCTATGTGTTGGCTGACATTTTCGGCTGGGATATTAACTTTATCTTGGACTTGCGTGTCGGTGATACCTTTCAGGCGCTGGTCGAGAAACGCTTCCGTGAAGGGCGTCCGGCCGGGTACGGTATCGTTCTGGCTGCAGAGTTTGTCAATCAGAAAAAGGTTTTTCGGGCGATCCGTTTCCAGGATGGTGACCGGAAAGTTTCTTTTTATAACGAGAAGGGCGAAAATATGCGTAAGGCCTTTCTCAAAGCTCCTTTGTCTTTCACCCGAATTTCCTCCGGCTATACCATGCGCCGTTTGCACCCGATCACCAAGGTCTGGAAGGCGCATCCGGCTATCGACTATGCCGCTCCCATTGGCACTCCTGTGAAAACGGTCGGCGACGGCAGCATCTCCCGTAAAGGTTATGGCAAAGGAAATGGCTATTATGTCGAAGTTCGGCACAGCAATGGCTATAAGTCCCTTTACATGCACTTGAAGGGTTTTGCAAGAGGGATTGCCAAGGGGAAACGGGTGACCCAGGGACAGCTTCTTGGTTATGTTGGAAGCACCGGATTGTCAACAGGTCCGCATCTGGATTTTCGTATGACCCGCAACGGGAAGCCGATCAACCCTCTGAAGCTCAAGGCGCCGGCGGCAAAATCAGTCAGCAAGGAACATATGGCGGGATTCCTGACTCTGGTGGCACCGCTGATTGCTCAGCTTGAAGGAAATATCAGCTCGACGCATATTGCTCAGCTTGAATCGACTGACAAATCTCCCGCTCTGGAAACGGCTCAATGACCGGTTGGCATGGCCGGTTGCTCGACATCGATCTGACCACCGGTCTTATCCGGCCGGAAACGATAGCCCCGGAACTCTTACAAAATTATCTCGGTGGCCGCGGGTTGGGTGTTCGTTTAATGCGCGAGCATTATCAGCTTGATCCCTTTTCTCCCGAAACCCCGCTGATTTTCGCGGTCGGGCCACTCTGCGGTACACCGGCACCGACAGCTGCCCGGATGGGGGTGGTCTCCCGTTCTCCTCTCTCAAAGACAATTCATGACAGTTCTTCCGGTGGAAAATTTCCCTGGCGCTTGAAAGCTGCCGGGTTCGATGCTTTGCGGATTGTTGGACAGAGTGCCGAGCCGGTGGTTTTAAAGATCACTCCTCAGGGAGGTGAATTGCTCGCGGCGAAGAACCTCTGGGGGAAGGCGGTTGGCGAAACCGTCAAGGGACTGGATCGCTACGGAAGTGTTGCAGCGATCGGTCCGGCCGGGGAGAACCGGGTGCTGTTTGCAAATATCATGATGGGCGAGGGTAACTCGGTCGGTCGTGGCGGCCTCGGGGCGGTTATGGGGGCAAAGCGACTGAAAGCGATTTGCGTTGCCGGCAATCTCGAGACAGAAGTGTTGGATCAAGAGCGGTTTGATATCGCCCGAAAGGATGTGCTCCGTCTCTTTAATGCCTCGCCGGTCATTTACGGGGATCTGGGCATTGCCGAGTATGGAACCCCGGCGCTGGTTGATCTGATGACACAACGGCGCATGGCACCGACGGAAAATTTTCGCAAAACCCATTTTGCCAAGGCTGATCGTTATTCCGGCCCGGCAATCCGCAAAGAATACCAACCGAAAAAACACGGATGCTACGGCTGTCCGATTCAATGCAAGAAGAGTATGCAGGACGGGACGCCCCTGCCTGAGTATGAAACGGTCAACCATTTCGGAGCTCTTAATGGAATCGATGATCTTCGTTCGATCGTCAATTCGAACAATCTTTGTAACCAGCTCGGGATGGATACCATCTCTGCGGCAGCAACGTTGTCTGCCTGGGGAGAAATTCGGGGAGAATTCCCAAGTGCCGAGAATATCGGCGAGCTGCTGCGGGCAACCGCCCACCGGGAGGGGGATGGTGACCTGCTGGCTGAGGGAGCTCAGCGGTTGGCAACAGCTCTGGGGCAACCGCAACTGAGCATGAGTGTCAAGGGGCTGGAAATGCCCGCTTACGACCCGCGCGGGGCATACGGCATGGCGCTGGCCTACTGCACCAGTAACCGGGGTGGTTGTCATCTGCGTGCCTATCCCATCTCCCATGAAATCCTGCGTAAACCGGTGGCGACTGATCGTTTCGATTTTGCCGGCAAGGCACGGATGATCAAGATTGCTGAAGACTGCAATGCTACGATAGATTCACTGGTCGCCTGCAAATTCTCCTTTTTCGGCGCCAGTCTGGAGGAATATGCTGAATTACTGTCGGCGACCACCGGCCTTGAGTATGGTCCGCAGAAACTTAAAGCTATCGGTGAAAGAATTTATCTGACAGAGCGGTTTTACAATCAAAAAAATGGTTTCACCCTCGATGATGATCTTTTGCCGGGGCGCTTTTTCAACGAGGCCGGCAGCAGTGGGGATGGCATAGAAGTGGCCCCGCTCGACCGTAAACGCTTTGTTGAGGAGTTGCAGAAATATTACCGGATTCGTGGCCTGAATGAGCAGGGGCAGTTTGCTCAGGAAGATTTTCTGGAGCAACAACCTTGATCCGGCAACTCAGAAAATATCTCGATAAACTCTCGCTCGATGGCAGCGCCAGGCCGGACCAAATCGCCTTGCTGGCCCGTGATGATCGGTTGTTAAGCCTCGGAGCTGGTGATTTGCTGCCCCTTGGTGACGCTATTATTGAGCAACTCAACGTCATCTCTCTGGTCTTGGCAACTCCACCATTGCCTTTCCTCGAACTGCTGCTCGGACGCATTCCGCAAAATGCTGATCATGTGGTTCCTCTGGATACGGAGACCCGAACTTTCCTGCATGACATCCCGCTTGTCCGTCGACATGAGTATTCCGTTGAGAATCCTGAACGATTGGTTGAATTGCTGGGGCAGCGCAAGGGGATTCTGGTGGAAGGGATCGGCATCATGGCGACCGGGAGTGTCACCGTCGAGCAGGCTTACATCAATTATTCCTCGATTTATCACGCCTTGTTCGTTAAGGTTCTGTTGATGTTGCTGACGGATCGTTCACCGCCGACGCAGTTTGAGATGACCCGCTTGCAGTCGCTCTGGGCGCAATTGTCCGGGGCGATCCCACGGCAGGTTGACGATCTGCTGCCCGGGCCACTGGATGAGAAAACAACGATTCTCAAGGCAATGGATGAAGTCGGTAAACGGACCGTAGAATTGCAGCTGGTCGATTCTTTTTTTGGCAATATCTCCTGCAATGACCGGAACAGTATTTTTATTTCCCAGACCGGTGCCAGTCTGGATGAGCTTCCGGGGTGCATCGATCTGGTGCCGAACGACAATTCAAGTACGGCCGGGATCACCGCTTCAAGTGAATTGATTGCCCACCGGGCCATTTACCAACGGACGAAAGTGCGGACAATCTTACACGGGCATCCCAAATTTTCTGTTATTCTCAGTCTTTTCTGTCAGGAGACCGACTGTAATATTACGGATTGTTGGAAAAATTGCAATAAAATCAGATATTTAGGTTCTGTCCCGGTGGTCGCCGGAGAGGTTGGCGCCGGTGGGATTGCCCGCAAGGTTCCTCCGGTCATCGGTTCCGGAATTGCCGTTGTTTATGGTCACGGGGTCTTTG
>JAUVEB010000243.1 GCA_030595055.1 Desulfuromonadaceae bacterium | reverse complement strand
GGACAGCCCCCACCCTTCGCCTTCGCTCAGGAGCCGGTGGGGACAGTCCCGGTTTTGCTTGTCATCCCCGAGTGCTGCTATCGGGGATCCAGTCTTTCTGTCTTCTAAAATCTGGATTCCGGCTAAAATCCTGCTGGAATGACTGTCTTTTGTACTGTGCTGAATAGTTGCGATATTTGTAACTATATCACCATTTTTCAGCGAGTTGAAAGCGACTAATTGAACTGGTTTCTAAGGAGTGGGAGATTGCTCCGAGGTAGCTCCCGGCAATCGGGAAGGTTCTGGAAAGCTGTGATTCTGCAAGGGTGATCTGATCAGGGTCGGTAAAGCCACAGCCCGACATTTTTAAAAAAGCCTCTTTGCCGGTCCAGAGTCGATAAAATCCACGCCGTTGTCGAGCCCGTGAAAACTGCTGCAAATGCAATTTTTCTGCTGCCGAGAAAAATTGTGCTGCAAGTGGCCGATGGTCAAGTTGTGGATCGACAAACTCGACATCAACGCCAACCTCGGCAGCAGCACTGAGTGCTAAAAGAGCCCAGCACCCGGAATGAGAAAGGTTAAAAAAGAGTGTCCGAGGAAATCCTTTCGACAATTCCGGCTTACCCTGTGCACCATAGGCAAAGGCTATTTCCCTCGGTGCAATATCAAGATAACGCGCGAGGATTTGGCGCAGACGACCGCGAGCGGCCACAAAACTGAAAGATTTCTGTCGGTCGAGAAGACGTTCTGCTCTCTCCAGTTCATCTTCACTTAAAAAGGTCTTCAGTTTAGCAATTTCAGCATCCGCAACGTTCAACGATATTCGCCAGAGATGAAGCTCTCCTTTGAGCAAAGAAAATTGGTGCGGAGGCGGAAGCCAACAACTGATCTGCGAGACCATAAAGCTACCTTTGCGCCAGCCAGTCTTGCAGACGCCGCATCCCCTCATCTATTGAAATCCTCGGAAGGTAGCCAAAATCATTGCGCGCGGCACTCAGATCAAACCAATGAGCGGTGGAAAGTTCTTTCGCCACAAAACGGGTCATGTGCGGTTCCCCTTTGAGACGCAACCCGCCGTAGATTTTTTCCAGCACAGCGCCGATCGCATAAGCCAGTTGCGGGGAGATGCTTTTTGTCACGGGGGGGATATTACCGGCAGCCAGGATACGGTTAACGATCTCCCACAGCGGTAACGGTTCGCCATTCGACAGGAAATACGCCTTGCCGGCCACGGCAGAGCCGACAGCAAGTTTTTCGGCCGCCGACAGGTGCGCTTCTGCGGCGTTATCGATATAGATGGTATCGACCAGGCAGGGCTTGTTACCGATTTTACGCAGAGCACCTTGCTTTCCACGTTCCAGAATACGCGGCACCAGGTGATTATCCTCCGGCCCCCAGATCAGGTGCGGTCGCAACGCAACCGTTGCCAGCGCTGCGTCGTTGGCGGCCAGTACCCGTTGCTCGGCTTGCGCTTTGGTTTGTGGATAAAAAGAGTGATAATGCGCCGGATAGGGTACGGACTCGTCGACCCCCTCCATGTCGCTGCCGTCAAAGACCACGCTCGGGGAACTGGTAAAAACCAGGCGCCGGATACCCTGCTCGCGACAGGCCCGTATAACATTTTCCGTACCGACGACATTGGCCTGATAGAACTCATCATAAGGCCCCCAGACACCCGCCTTGGCGGCAACATGATAAACGATATCACATCCGGCAACTGCGTCTTTCACCGCCTGCAGATCCGCAAGTTCTCCGCAACTGTGCTCAACCCCGAGGGCGGTGAGTTGCGGATATTCCCGGCGCGAAAAAGAGTGCACCTCAACGCCTTTTTCCAGTAACAGGCGGACAATCGCCTTGCCGAGAAATCCACCGCCGCCGGTGACCAACGCTTTCATTTGAGCTGTTCCTCTGCCCAGACCGCCAGTTTCTCACGGAAAATCTTGGCATTGTGGCGGATGTCGACCGGAAAGGAAGGGTGGAATAGAATATCTTGTATCGATTTTGTCAGTTCATGTGCCTGAGCGATCCGGCGCAATTCCGCCAGTATTTGTACATGCTCTGTCTTCTCAACACCCTGTTCCAGTTCGACACAAAGGACAGGTTGCATCTTTCCGGGGACACCGACACCGACCAGTGCCGAACGGAACACCTTCCCGTGGGTATTGAAAATCGCTTCGCAGGGAATCGTATAAAGGGTTTCCCCGGCACCGCTGACCCGATGTGCCTTGCGGCCGCAGAACCAGATCCGCCCCTGCGCATCGCGATAACCGAGATCCCCCATGCGGTGATAAAAATCGCTGTTTTGCGGATCATCAATTTTGGCCAAACGGGTTGATTCCGGACGATTGTGATAACTGCGGGTGACCTGCGGTCCCTTTACGACAATCTCACCGATGACGCCCTCGACAACCCTCAAGTCATCCTGCCAGGTTTCGATCGGCTCATCGCTGATCCGGATGATCTCCAGGTGAATAGCGGGGACCGGCTTGCCGATACAAACCCCCTTCCCCCGGTCGGTCGCAAAGCGAGTTTCTTCGAGAATTTCAGCGCTGCCGATGGAACAGACCGGTAATGATTCGGTCGCACCATACGGAGTAAAGACCTGAACGCCGTCCGCAAGCAGCGTGGTAAAACGTTCAAGAACCGTGGCTGGAACAGGTGCCCCGGCCGAAATCGCCCGTTTCAAAGAGGGCAGCTGAATATTATTTTTCCGGCCGTAGGTGCCGACCCGATTGATCAGCGCCGGAGAACCGAACATGGTCGTGATATTAAATCGTTGAATCGGGTCGATGATATTGCGCGGATCGACCGAGCCCGGACGGGTGAAATCCATCACCGGAATCACGGAACTCATCCCCAATGCCGGGGCGAACAGGGCAAACAGCGGAAAGGTCGGCAGGTCGATCTCACCGGGGCGAATGTCATAGATCTGTTGCAACTGCTCAACCTGGGCAACAAAGTTCCCGTGACTGTAAACCACCC
>JAUVEB010000171.1 GCA_030595055.1 Desulfuromonadaceae bacterium | reverse complement strand
TCAGGATCGGTTCGCCGAGAGCGATCCGCGCCACTTCCAACGCCAGTGATGGGTAGGGAATCCCGTCAAGGGAAATCAGCAGCGGCACCTTGTGCACCGCTCCGGAGGATTCGGGGAAGAAATTAAGAAAGCCTTCACTCAAGGCCTGGGCAATGGCCGGATGGTTGGCCGTTGCCCGGTAGGCAGAGATCAGGGTCAGCCGGTCGAAACCGACCCCTTCGGCGGCCAGTTGCAGGTTAGCAGAAGGGAAGGGCAACGCTGCCGGATCTTTCAGGCCGTCATGCTGAGTCAACATGGCATAACCGAGTACCGAAGCGCTCTCTGCCAAGGCGTCACCCAACTGTTGATCATGATCGAGACCCGGCAGCAGTTTCGCCGGCCCGGCGCCGAACTGTGGATAGTGCTGGAAAAAGTTTATCGGCGAGGTTCGGTCAGGCTCGATGAACATCATATCGAGGCCGATCACCTTTGCCCCTTGTCGACTGATCTGTTCAACCAAGCGGGCAACTGTATCACGTGGCCAGGGCCACTGCCCGATCCGGGCCAGACTCTTTTCATCGATATCGACGATGATGATCGGCTGCCGGGGTGGCTCGGCACCACGCCAGTGGAACATGGCACTGGTCAGTTGATTGTCAAGAGCCTGCAACAGTGCCGGTTTGTCGGTACCAAAGGAAATAAACAACAGACAGAACAGCAAAACAGCTGCCAGTCCGGCCTTAAACGGGGTCGGTGTCAACAGCTGCTGCCGCAAACGACTCAACGATCTCCCCCGAAGACCCCGATAAAGCGATCAGTTGAAACCATAACCTCAAAGTTTCCGGCAGCAGATTCCGCGGCAGGGCCATAAAAGGCGCCATTCACTGAGCCGACATCAGGAGAAGTGACCAAAGCACTGAACCCGGTGCTTGAAATTGAGGTCGGATCGAGAAAAATATTCAGCGCCGGGGTAAACGACCCGGACGGAAAATTGATGGAACCGGATGTCAGGGCGCCGGCGGCAAAATCAACATTCAATATCACGGTACCGGTCGGCAAAACATTGAATTGCCCGACAGACGGAACAAGGACTCCTTCTGCTTGACAGTTATAAGTAGCAGAAAAATTCAGTGCCCCCAACTCAGCGGCTGTGGTCATTTTTCCAGCGACCCAATAAGAACCGGGCATATGTACGTGATATTCATCAGACGAACCCGGTTCAGTGTAAGCAATTTCCCAATGGCCCCAGGAGACATAACTGGCAAGCGGCCGAGAAGGATCTTCCGGCATCAGATAATTCCCATAAGTTTTCAAGGACGTTGCGACCCCATTGATAATCGGGGTTCCCCCGATGCCGGTAGCCAACAGCTGATCGGAGACATATGCAGAACCGGTTCCTCCGCCGAGCGTAAGGGAGTTGATATCAGCTGCAGACTGAATGTCTGCAACATCTAAAGAACCGTTGATATTCCCGGTATCACGATTGATATTCAGTGAAAACTCGCTTGCAACAGTATTCATGAACAAACGTCGATCAACATCAATCTGGTTCATATCTTCACCGACTCCGACAACAAAGCCTTCCCAAAGCACACTTCCGGTTGCTGTCGGGTTGATCGTCGGGGTACGGAAACCGGCGCCGGTCAGTAGCCAATCCTCCTCCGTTGCCTGAGTCAGTACATTGTGAGTACTGCCGCTCAGATCGAAACCGACCCCCTGGAACTGATTTCCATAAAACTGGGCAAAGCTGTCCGTTCCACTGATCGCCAGGATCGGCCCGGGTCCAAGATCAACAACATCGTTGCCGAAAAACAGGCTGGTATTGAACCCGGTTCCGGCAACATCGCCGATGAAGAAACCGACCGCATCATTAGAGGTCCCCTCGATAATAGCGCCCATAACTTTTCCGTTGTGCCAGTTGACAGCAAGCTCAAAACTCCCGCCGATCGCTTCAAAATCGGTCGCAATCAGGCTGGTCAAAGATCCGGCTGTCGGCCCGCTGAACTGACTGAAGCCGGTGGTCGGCATATCCGGACTCAGAGTCGGGGTACCGAGAAAGCCGATTTCGGAGTAGAGATAGCCGGGAGCAAAATTATCTTTCAGTGTAAAAACACTGAATTCCCCGGTATTATCGGTCGAGATAGTCGCCGTATTGAAAGTAACCGGGCTGCCGAGAAGAGTCACCGTTCGACTGACATTTTGCTGTTTAGTTGAGCCGGTGTAACTTTGCAATGGATCGTAGCCGTTGACAACAAACGGGCTGATCGAAAAAGTACCGTTATTGGTCGCTGCAGTACCGGTCAGGTTGTTGGTCGAAGTCTGACCGCTGAGGCTGCCGAGCCAGGTCAGATCGGCGATATTGCCGGCCGGCACCAGATCATCCTGCACGGCAGTAAAACGCCCGGAAACCGTCGCTGTGCCACCAGTGCCGATAGGCGACAGCAAGGTGTCGGTACCTAAAGATGGCAGCAGGGTGTCGGTGGTCACCGTCTGGGCGGGGGGCTCTATTTCAGCCGGAATCTCACCAACCGGTGGCAGGGGCTCAGCAAAAGGCTCCATCACCGGGGCCGCTTCTTCGCTGAAAACCGGGGGCTCAGCAGTCGTCGGTTCCGGTTCTGCTGCCGCGGCCGTTTGCACTGCTGCCTCTTCGACACTCTCAGGCGACACCCCGCTCTCTCCCGAAGGGGTCGCCATCGGCAACGGTGGAGCTACCGCAACCACTGGATCGAGCAGTTCCAGCTCCTGTGGGGAGAACGGGTAGGGAGTCTCCGGCGGCTGTTCCGGCCCCGTCAACCTGGTGCCGAAGCCGGGGGTTGATATTTCAACACGGCCGAACGAATTGCGGACATAAATCCCCTTACCGCCCTGAAACACCACCTGCAACTGGCCGTCACGCACCCGCCCGGCATACATGGAACCACGGATACCGATGGTGGCACTCGGTGTTTCGGTAATGAAATTCTGTGGTGAAGTCCTGGTGATCGAACCACCCAGCACCCGGAACACCCCCTCGTTGATGCGCGAAGTCATCTTCCCCTGCCGGGTCTGCGCATCCCAGGCGTATTCCTTGACAACAAAATTGCCGGCCGGCCCCAAACTGACGATAGAGCTATCGGCAAAGATGATCTGCAACCGGCAACGACGACCGGTGATAATGACATCAGCAACGGCAATTTCGCTGCCGATAGCCAGCGAACGACTGATACCGGCTTCTGTGTCGGCCAGTGCCTTACCACGCAGGGCGATAATTTTGCCGATGGTTGCAGTCTCCTGTGCGACGGAAAAAACCGGGCACAGGCAGAACAAAATCAGCAGCAGCGGCAGCAGGGTAAAGCCAGAGCTGTTCTTCTTCGTAGCCGACATAGGCAGACCTTTCAAAACAGGTAGCTCAGAGCAAAACTGAGCACCTGTTTATCATATTCGTACAGATCGATATTGGAATTGGTCTTGCTCAAGGTTCCGAGCAATTGGGCCTGGACCTGACCGTTGCCATTCGACTTTTTCCAGAGTGGTCGGCTCAGACCCAGAGAAAGCTCCCGCAGCCGGTCTTTTCTGGCGCAGCCGAAGAGCGGAATTTGCTCGTCATAATCTGAGGCCTGCAGACGCACAGCGAGAGAACCGGTCAACCGCCAGGGCAATGGTCGTTCGTAACGCAACGACAGCAGTTTACGCAGATAGGCATATTCTTCGAGTTTGGCCCGGTTTTCCTCCAGACCGATCGCCGCCATAAAACTCCCCTGCGGCAGACGCCATGACTGTTTGAACTCCAGCCGGTACTGGTTGGCATCACGTCCATCAGCGGCATAATTGAGCCGCGCAACCTGCCCGGAGATCGCCGCCGTCAATATTTTACTGAACTGCCAGGAATGTTTGGCAGAGAGTCCGGCAATCGACAGGTAACGTTCCTCATCCAGAGTCAGGAGGTTGAAATTCAGCTGCAATTCAGTCTGTCGTTTCCCCTGCTGCCAGAGCGGCCCGCTGCTGAGACCGAACAAGTTGAGGTTGAGATTCTCCTCGGTGGCATAGAGCGAATTATAAAGCAATAAGGAAGAAAGCCAGCCGACCTTTTTCGGATGGCTGCGATAGAGATGATGCAGTTGCAGACTGTTCTGACTGATCAGATCCTGCTGTGGCGTGGCACCGGTGCCGTTGAGAGTGACGGTGCCGATGACCGTCTGGATCTGTTCATCAACCGGGGAGGCATGGGCATTATTATCGTAGCTGATCCCCAGCGTCAGGCTACCGCTGAGAGTATGTTGCTGCGCCGCCTTACTGATCAACTGCAGGTAACGTTCGATATTCTGCTGCACGGTCAGCGGCGGTCGGTTGGCCAGCACCCGATTAAAACTGCTGCGGGCCGACTCCAGATCGCCGATTTCGAAATAGCTGCGCCCCAGTTCAAGACATACCCGGTCAGCTTCCGGCTGGGCAATCAAGACCCGCTCAAAGGCAAAAATGGCGGTTTCAAAATCACCGATCGCAAAGGCACTGCGGCCGAGCAGAAAATCGAGTTCCGGATCACCCGGTTGCTGCTGTACCAAAAGATGAAACACCTTGAAAGCAGCGGCAAAATCACCCTTGTCGAAGGCGGACTTGCCGGTTTGAAAATGCAGCGGCTCAGCCATCGTCAGGGAGCTGAACAGCAGGCAAAAAGCGATCAGCAGCGAAAGGCGCAGATATTGTCGAAAAAATGTGAAAATAATCCGCATGCGTCCTCCGGAAAACACAAAACAAACCATCAGATCAGGCGCTCTTGACAGCATTACGGCTGCTGCGTTTCACTTCGTACATCGCCCCATCAGACAGTTTAATCAGATCCTGCAAACAACAGGCATTGGTCGGATAGGTGGCAACACCGATACTGGCAGTGACCCGTAGCGACTGCCCGCAATCGGAGATAAATTCGGTCGCGCGTAAT
>JAUVEB010000223.1 GCA_030595055.1 Desulfuromonadaceae bacterium | reverse complement strand
GGGGTCAATCAGGGTCAGAATGTGGCTGGTTTCGGCATCCCGTCCGAAGCCGAGAATGAATTTCCCTTGTTCATTGACTTTGAGCTGGTGTTGTCCGTAATAGATTCGTGTCCCCGGGGTAACCTGTCCGCGAAACAGCCCGCCCTGGGTCAAGGTTCCGGCTATCTGGAATTCGGCCTTTGCGACACCGACCAAACCGAGAAGAATAATAAACAACAGAATTTTTTTCATGGGGAATTTATAGCGCAGAATCGATGTGTGAGACTAGACCCTGTCGATAAAAATCCCCTCGGCTGTTGAGGGGATTTTTTAAATTAGTCGTGATTCTGTTTTACGAGTGCATCAATAATAACTTGGCTGAAGAATTTTCAGGAGGGCACAGAGGCCTTGACCACTAATTGTCCCTTCTCAACATCAACCTGCAAAGTTCCTCCCTCGGCCACTTCCCCGCTGATCAAGGCACGCCCGATCCGGGTTTCCAGTTGATGCTGCAAAAATCGTTTCAGCGGCCGCGCACCATAGACCGGGTCGTAGGCGGTTTCGGCAATAAAATCAGCGGCAGCGGGCGACAACTCCAGGCCCAGTCTGCGTTCGGCCAGTCGTTGTCGCAATTCTTCGATCAGCAGCAGGACAATCTGCCGAATATCCTCTCTGCTGAGCGGTTTGAAGATGATTATGTCGTCGACCCGATTGAGAAATTCAGGTCGGAAACTGCGCCGCAACTCCGCCTCGACCTGCAGCCGGACCGATTCCGGAATTTCACCGTCGCGAATTCCTTCCAGCAACTGCGGCGAAGCAATGTTCGAGGTCATGATGATCACCGCATTCTTGAAGCTGACTTTTCGTCCCTTGGCATCCGTGGCATGACCGTCATCGAGAATCTGCAGCAAGACATTGAACACATCCGGATGCGCTTTTTCGATCTCGTCAAACAGGATCACCGCATACGGCTGCCGCCGCACCGCCTCGGTCAACTGCCCACCCTCTTCATAGCCGATGTAACCGGGAGGGGCCCCAAGCAGTCGGCTGACCGTATGTCTTTCCATATACTCGGACATGTCAATGCGAATCAGGTTCTCTTCGCTGTCGAATAAGGCTTCTGTCAGTGCCCGTGCCAGCTCGGTTTTTCCAACCCCGGTCGGGCCGAGGAAAATAAAGGAACCGATCGGGCGTCGCGGGTCCTTGACCCCGGCTCGCGCGCGGATCACCGCATCGGCAACCCGCTGGACCGCTTCGTCCTGCCCGATCACCCGCTGGTGAAGAATCTCATCCAGTTTCAGCAGTTTTTCCCGCTCGCTTTCCACCAACCGGGTCAGCGGTATTCCGGTCCAACGGGAAACGATCTCGGCAATCTCTTCTTCGGTCACTTCTTCACGCAGCATTTTTGCCGTATTATCCGTTTGCCCAAGTTGTGTCTCCTGAGCTTTCAGCTGCTGTTCCAACTTCGGCAAGGTGCCATGTTTAAGCTCGGCAGCCCGATTGAGATCGTAGGCTCGCTCCGCCTCGGCAATCGCCAACCGCAACTGTTCAATCTCTTCGCGCAGTTGCTGCACCGAGCGGATACCACCTTTTTCCAGTTGCCATTGTGCGGACAGGGCGGCATCCTGTTCTCTCAGGTCAGCCAGCTCTTTCTGCAAACATTGCAACCGATCATGGCTGGCGGTATCCTTCTCCTTCTTCAGCGCCGCCTCTTCAATCTCCAGTTGCATCAGCCGCCGCGTGATTGCATCCAGCTCGGCGGGCATGGAATCGATTTCGGTGCGGATCGTCGCGCAAGCCTCATCGACCAGATCGATCGCCTTGTCGGGCAGAAAACGGTCGGCAATATAACGATGACTCAGCTCGGCCGCCGCAACCAGGGAATTATCCTGAATCCGCACCCCGTGATAGACTTCGAAACGCTCTTTCAGCCCCCGTAAAATGCTGATGGTCTCTTCAATATTCGGCTGCTCCACCAGCACCGGCTGAAAACGCCGCTCCAGAGCCGGGTCTTTTTCCAGGTACTGGCGATATTCATCCAGAGTGGTCGCGCCGATACAATGCAACTCACCGCGTGCCAGCATCGGCTTGAGCATATTCCCGGCGTCGATGGCCCCTTCACTCTTTCCGGTCCCGACAATGGTATGCAGTTCGTCGATAAACAGCAGAATCTGCCCCTCACTGTCGTGGATTTCCTTGAGGACCGCCTTGAGACGTTCCTCAAATTCACCCCGGTATTTGGCCCCGGCAACCAAGGCACTCATATCGAGGGAAAAAACCGTCTTGCCTTTCAAGCCTTCGGGGACGTCGCCACGAACAATCCGGTGAGCCAGACCTTCAACAATGGCGGTTTTGCCAACTCCCGGTTCACCAATCAGCACCGGGTTGTTCTTGGTCTTCCGGGAGAGAATGCGAATAACCCGACGGATCTCTTCATCACGACCGATGACCGGGTCGAGCTTACCGTTCTTCACCTCTTCAACCAGGTCACGGCCATATTTTTCCAGGGCCTCGTAGGTCTCTTCCGGATCCTGGCTGGTGACTCGCTGATGGCCACGGATCTGCGTTAACCCCTGTAACAGCTTATCTCGATCGATCCCCAGCTGACGTAATAATCTCCCGGCGGCGGTCCGCTCTTCTTCAGCCACCGTGGCGAGCAGCAGGTGCTCGACGCTGATGTACTCGTCTTTTAACTGTTTGGCTTCTGCTTCCGCCTGCAACAGCAGGTTGCTCAAACGACGACTGGCGTACAGCTTGCCGCTATCGGCACCGGGGCCACTGATCCTTGGTCGCGATTCCAGGTCCTTGCGCAATCCGGCAATGAGCTCGTCATGCGGCACCACCAGTTTCTGCATCAGTCGCGGGGTCAAACCGTCCTGCTGTTCGCAGAGTGCCAAGAGTAAATGCTCACCATCAATTTCAGCATGACCGAAACGAAGAGCCAAAGCCTGGGCCCCCTGAAGAGCTTCCTGAACTTTTTGCGTGGTCCGGTTAAGATCAATCATCACTCACTCCTGTCTTTCGATTTTTTTTGCGAATCCATCAAAGTATAGCGCCTGCGGATGGAATTTCCGCAAGAAAAAGGCCGGGGTGGAGACCCCGGCCCGACTGTATTAATGCAGCGTCTTGACGGCGATTTTTTTCGGCTTCGCCTCGGCACTTTTCGGTAACCGCAAGGTCAGTACCCCATCTTTTAAAGCCGCCTCTCCGGCATCCGCAGCGATCCTCTCGGAGAGTTTGAACTGCCGGTAGTAGGTTGTTTTTACAGCGCCTTCAGATGCTTTCTCAGCTTCGAGGGTGAGTATCCCGCGGGAAACTTCGATCTGTAACCCCTGCTCCTCGACCCCCGGCAGATCGGCCAATAAAACCAGTTCATTACTCGTT
>JAUVEB010000227.1 GCA_030595055.1 Desulfuromonadaceae bacterium | reverse complement strand
TCTGCATAAGCCTGTTCTATGACCCGGGTGTAATCTATGGTATCGAGAGCCTGAGCAAGAATAACATCGGCCGCTGACTCGGCATTTACGAAATAACTTTTGCCGCGAGCACAGCTGTAAAAAGTCATCTTCGCCAGTGGTTTTGTGGTAAACAGATGCAAATCCCGATACGCTTCGGCAACCGGCTTGACAACCGGGCAATGCACCGTAGTAACACCTCTTAAACGGATAAAATGGCAACCGAGCTCATTGACCAACTGTTCCACCTGAGCCCGATCCCCACCGACCACCGATTCACGATAGGTATTGACAATCAGCAGGTACGCCCGGTCTTTACCGGCAAGTTTTTCTCTGACTTCCGCTGCCGGGGCATTGACTATCCCCAGGACCCAGTCCACCTGCTCATTTCCCGGCAGCCCCCAACTTTCCCGGGCAGCGTTACATTCACCGGCCAGATCCCTGGTAAAAAGGCTTGATTGCTCAAGGCGCTGCAGCATCCCATCACGATCCTGCCAGGCCCCGGCGGAGAAAAGTCCGGCGGATTCCCCCAAGCTATAGCCACTGACCGCCTGCGGCTCAATACCAAAACTGCGCACCAGGTCACTCAACGCCGTACAGAGTGCGACATGCGAAATCACCAGGGCATTATGGTCATCGTGGATTGTTTCATGCAGAGTTTCTGTCCAGAAATTCTCAGGAAGATATTGTTTCTCCAGGGACTGATTCACAAGATCCTGTCGGGCAAATACTGCCGGCCAGAGAGCCGAAAGCTCTCGACCCATTCCGGCGTAATGATTACCGGAACCGGGA
Source organism: Desulfuromonadaceae bacterium (assembly GCA_030595055.1). Lineage (GTDB taxonomy): Bacteria > Desulfobacterota > Desulfuromonadia > Desulfuromonadales > Geopsychrobacteraceae > Malonomonas. Next base: position 2,442 of record JAUVEB010000227.1, on the reverse strand, counting down.
AAAACAAAGGCAATTTTACCTGTTGGAGCGAGGGGTTCAGAGCTATAAAAAACCCGATCCCGCACGGCCGGAGAAAGCGTCAAGCCGCCATTTTGACCGAGTGCCTGCGTCGGATCCTGCTGTAGAGATGCAGCAGCATGATCCAGCTGATCAAGCAGTTCCTGCGGGTTGGAGGCAACCATGGCCAGACATAATTTTTTTGCACGGTCCAGGGGGAACAATTGCAGCCAGCGCGCTGCCAACTGATCAACCTGCTGCGGCGATTCAGCCGCAAGAAATTCCCGACACTCGGTAATTTTTTCTGCTAATTCTGAAACCGTATCAGCTTCCAGCGGGAAGAGGCCTTCAGGCAGCGGACCGAGTGGCCGGTCAAAGCGGGGCAGCGCGAGTTTTTTGGCACCGTGCCAGGATTCCAGCAGGGCATGAGAACAGCTCCCATCGACAGAAAAGGAACTGACCAGGGCTCGACGCGGTCCGTCGGCCCTGTTCCGCAACCAGTACTGGGTTGCCTCAGGGAGGACAAATTGGCGTTTCCCCCGAATCCATTCATAACGCAGATTTTTCACATTGCGAAGAGGGGGCAGGATCTGTCGATCAAGGCAGAGCGCCGCTTTCACCAGGGAGGCCAATCCCGCGGCCGCTCCGGCATGCCCGATATCCGCTTTGACACTGCCGACAAAGCAACGAGTGGAATTCGCTTCCGTGCCGAAAAAAGCGCCAAGGGCATTCGCTTCAAGTTCATCTTGCTGCGGCACACCACTCCCGGCTGTTTCCAGATAGGAAACCGTTGCCGGTGAAATTTCGGCATTCCGACAGGTCCGTTCGAGCGCCTGAAGATAGACTTGCGGTTCCGGCATGGTGCAATCACAGTCCCCGCCGACAGCCGTACCGATACCTTTAACAACAGCGTAGATGTGATCGCCATCCTGTTTCGCATCATCTAAACGCTTGAGAACAACGGCCGCGGCTCCCTCACCGACAACGGTTCCATCGGCGTCTTTCGCAAAGGGCTTCAGTCTGCCTTTGGCGGAAAAAATGCCGGCAGCTTGTTGACCAAGCACCGAGCGCAGGTCTCCGGCCATATCGACGGCACCGATCAGAGCGCGGTTTATCGAGCCTTCCTGTAAGGCATGGATGCCGACTTCCAGAGCTCGCAAGCCGGAGTTTTCTTCACTCGACAGGGTAAAACTCGGCCCACCGATGCGAAACTCCTTGGCGATCCGACTGGCAACGACACTGCCGAGTGCCCCCATGGTTCGATTGGCAGACAATGGCGGTCCAACCGCGGTACGCAGAGCATCAACCCAATCAGCGAACTCCTCAGGCGACAAATCAAGACCGAGTTGTTCCGCCCAGTGTTCAGCCATTTTTTGCAGACCCCAGCGGAAGCTGAAATTGGTCGCATTCAAGTCCAGGCCGGTGCCGATGTACACACCGGTAAACAACAAGTCTTCCTTCTTCAGACCCGCATCGTTCAGTGCCTGCTCGGCGACATTGAGCATGAGCAGCTGACGTGGCAGCATCTCAGCGAGTTCACTTGGTGGGATACGGTACTTGCCGACAGGTGCGGAGACTTCCGGTACAAAAAAACCGCAATAACGGCTTTTATTCAATCCCGCCTGCTGAATCCAGTGGCTCTGTTCAATCCCCCACCAATGTTCCGGTGTTTTCGGCTCAACCGGCTCATTGTTGCCGAATACGCGATACTGGAATCGACGTAAGGAATCCCAGATCCCAAAATGTGTTCCCATGCCGACAATGGCTATCGGCTGTTTTTTCTGACGGTATGACGGGTGAAAAGCAACGGAACTTTTCTTCGCCTTTTTCGGTAGCCATTCTTCAATCAAGAGATGGGCGTTGATCCCACCGAAACCGAAAGCACTTACCGCTGCTCGTCTCGGTTGACCGGTTTTTCGGGCTGACCAGGGCTTTGCGGTACTGAGCAATGCGAAAGGGCTGCCGGCGAGATCAATGTCTTCTGCCGGGGCCGTAAAGTTTGCCGTCGGCGGCAAGGATTGATGTTTTAATGCCAGTAATGTTTTCATCAGCGCAGCGGAACCGGCTGCGGTCAGCAAATGCCCGATATTCGACTTGACCGAACCGATGATACACTGCCCCTGCCGCCAGCCCTGTTCACCCCAAAGCGTTTTCATGCTGGCAAATTCAACCGCGTCACCTACGGGAGTTCCGGTCGCATGGCATTCGATCATATCAACATCAGTCGGAGACCAGCCCGCTTGCCGGTAAGCGGCGCGCATCGCCCGCACCTGCCCTTCCGAAACCGGGGCCAGCAAACTGCCCCCAAGATCGTTGGACAAGCCGATGCCACGGATAACTGCATAAATATGATCACCGGCACGAACCGCATCTTCCGTCCGCTTCAGCAGGAACATCCCACACCCCTCCCCGACCACCAATCCATTCCCCTGCTTGTCGAAGGGA
>JAUVEB010000241.1 GCA_030595055.1 Desulfuromonadaceae bacterium | reverse complement strand
CTACTGCGAAACCGTCTGATCGGTTCATATTTCCGTACGTTTTCGACAAATAGCGGTGCTATTCGCTCTCAAACCTACGAAAATCTGCCCTCGAACAGACGATTTCTCGCTACGGTTCGTATTCTCGGACAGACTCCTAGTGGTTTTTCAGGGGTAAAGGCATACATATGGTATGTTGAGGTCCTGAAAAAACGCTGCAACGCAGTAGGGCGGACTTTTTGCTTAGCCATCACAGGTAGGGAGAAAATAACTTGCAAAAAGAGTCGCGCAACCTGAGGGGCAGAGGGCGCTGATCCATCTCTTCAAGACTCACCGCGCGGGAACGTTCACGACTTTGCTCGAAGTGACTGTTCAATTCTGCAACCGTCTCATCGTCGAAAATCTCCACATTGAATTCAAAATTCAACCGTAAACTCCGGGGATCGAGATTTGCTGAACCGATCAGCGCATATTCATTGTCGATCAGCAGCAGTTTGCTATGGACAAAGGGGGGTGGCTGAAAATAGATATGGACATTGTGCTCGAGTAACTCAAAGAGAAAGGCGTTACTTGCCCAAGCCACGTAGGGCAGATTGTTTTTTTCCGAAAGCAGAATCTCCACCCGAACGCCGCGCAGCGAGGCCGTATTGATTGCGGCGAGCTGAGCACGGGTGGGAATGAAATAGGGCGTCATGATACGGATATGAAACTTTGCACAGGCCAGAGCCCCGATCAATATCCAGTCCAGCTTTTCATGTGCTTCATTGGGACCGGCGCTGATCCCCCGGCAGCAGGCCTTCCCGGCAATCGGGGCAGGTGGCCACTCGCGTTCATTGCGCTCTTCAGCGGCCGCAAAACGCCAATCCTCCATGAAAGCATCGCGCAACTGGCTGCAGATCGGACCGGCAAAACGGAAATGGATATCAACAATCCGGCGCGGGTTGTTTTTGTCCATCGCCAGATGCCGGTCGCAGATATTCATCCCCCCGGTGAAGCAGTATTTGTTGTCGACAATCAGCAGTTTACGATGATTCCGCATATTCAGGTAAAAACTGCGGGAGAGCGTCGGCGGCATAAAGATGGCCAGTTGCACCCCGCTCTTTTCCAACAGATGGCGAACCTTTGCCAGGGCGTAGTACTGACCGAAAGCATCGATCAGCACCCTGACGTCAACGCCCCGTTCGACAGCGGCAATCAATTCGCGAACAAACAGACTGCCGGTGCGGTCGGCTTTAAAAATGTAACTGGAAAAAAAAATCGTTTCTTCCGCCGAGCGGATTGCATCCAGCATTGCCGGGTAGGTCTGTTCACCGTTATAAAGCACCTTGACGGCATTGCCGCAAATCAACGGCCGCCGGGTGACCGCGCTGGAAAGCTGAATTAACGCCTGGCCGGTGGGACTGCCGGGGAACCTTTGCTGATCGGTTACACTGGAGGAGGCAGCGACATTTAACCAATGTATCCCCTGCCCCTGCTCCTGAAGTTCACGAGCCCGGGTACGGATCCGGTTAACTCCGAGAATCCAGTAAAAGAGCGCGCCGAGACCGGGCAGCGCCAGGCAAGTGACAATCCAGCCGAGGGCGGCACGCGGGTCGCGCTTGTTCAACAGGGCATGACCGGCAGAGAACCCTGAAATGACCCAGGCAATGACCAGTAACAAGCGCAGCATGGATCCCCCGAAGCAGGCAAAAAGATTTGAGCGTTTTCAAAAAGTTAGCAGATAGTCAGGGGGAAGTCCAGAGACCGGCAAACAGGCTGGTGCCGGCGGGCAAAATAAGTTCAGCGCAATGAGGTGCCGCAACGGGCGCAGGTCAGAACGGTGTTGGTGGAAATCTTGTCGCCACAGGTCGGGCAGTTGAACCAGTGCCGGCAGAATCGACACTGTTGCTCGGAAAGACCCTGCTTCTTTTTACACTTCGGACAACGACGATACATCTTGCGATTGCTCAGATAATCTTCGAAAAACAATCCACAGCGAGGACATTCCGTCGCTCCGGGTTTATGGATAACCGCTTCACAACCAAGTATCGGGCATTTAAACACGGTCTTACAATTGTTGCACCAGTACTCCCCCTTAAGCGGTTCTTTGCAGTTGGGACACCTTTTGATCATCTGTCAACTCCGTCATATCCAAGATAATTCCATCATAGTCGACCGTAAGACGATTGCCAAGGGGAAGAGTCTATCCTTGAGTCTTGAAGTGGTTACTGCTATTCTTTTTAAGCTATCTTTAATGGATACTCAAGCAAAGGGGATGAGTCACAATGGCAAATGATTTACGGGTGGAAAAGCGCCAGGAACAGGTTTGCCTGTTCATGGCTGATGGCGTGGTTATTGAGGGAATGGTCTTTCTTGCACAATATGCCATGCATCATTCAGGTGAACAAAATATCCTGGATTTACTCTTGGAAGAAGATCCATTTTTACCGACGAAAGCAGTCAATGGAGATTTTCTTCTGGTCCGCAAGGGGATGATCAGCCATATCCGCTGTGAGGTTAATCTGGAAGAGGGATTGGAGTATGTCGACCAGGAGGTGAAAATCCGTTTTCTCGGCAGCGAAATTCTCCATGGCCTGGTCCGCATGGATCGGCCTGCTCATTCTGCCCGTTTAATCGACTACATCAATAGCGGTAACGAATTTTTTCCGCTTTTCTCTGCAGAGCAAAGTTATCTGGTCAACCGCAGCCTGATCCGTGACGTCATCCTGACCAACTGAAGACAAACCTTCGCAAACGTGCAGATTGACGCAGAGATTGTGAAAAAGGGCCGTTTCCGGATGAAAACTAAATAAAAAGGCCAGTCCCATAAGGGCTGGCCTTTTTTGCCGGCAAATCTACAGAGCCAACGAAGAACTAGTCTTGTGCTTCAAGCTTCGCTGTCATCTGCGGGCTATTGCGTTTCATCACGAACAGATAGCTTTCTTTCAGTTTTTTGGTGAAAATCGTCCCGAGCCATAATGGACTCCAAACAACTCCAGCCATCAACCAGCGCTTCATAGCGCCG
>JAUVEB010000215.1 GCA_030595055.1 Desulfuromonadaceae bacterium | reverse complement strand
GAAAGTCTGGCCGGTTATAGCGACATCTTTTTGCGTAACGTCACCAGCTCCGGGGTGGTGCCGCAGCTCTCCGGCATCTTCGGACCCTGTGCCGGCGGTTCGGTCTACTCTCCGGCGCTGACAGATTTTACCGTCATGGTGCGCAACAACAGCTACATGTTCCTCACCGGCCCCAAGGTGGTCAAGGCGGTCACCCACGAGGATGTCGATGTCGAAACCCTCGGCGGCGCCAGTGTTCACACCACCAAAAGCGGCGTTGCCCACCTGGCGGCCGACAGCGAGGAACAGGCTATCGCCTACCTGCGTGAGCTGTTTTCCTTTATCCCACAGAACAACATGGAGCCACCACCACGGCGTGAAACCGATGATCCGGTGGCCCGCGAGGAGGATGGCCTCTGCCGTCTGATCCCCGACAATTCGAACCACCCCTACGACATCAAGCAGGTTATCGCCGGCACCGTTGATGATGGTAACTTCTTTGAGATTCAACCCGAGTTTGCGCCCAACCTGGTGATCGCCTTCGGTCGTTACGGTGGTCAGTCGGTCGGTATTGTTGCGAATCAACCGCAACACTTGGCGGGTGTGCTCGACAATGATGCCTCGATCAAGGGGGCACGCTTCGTGCGTTTTTGCGATGCCTTTAATATCCCCATCGTCACCTTCGTCGATGTGCCCGGTTTCCTGCCCGGCACCGTTCAGGAATACGGCGGAATCATCCGCAACGGCGCCAAGCTGCTCTACGCTTATGCTGAAGCGACCGTCCCCAAGGTTACTATCACCACCCGCAAATCATACGGCGGCGCTTACTGCGTGATGAGTTCCAAACACCTGCGCGGCGACATCAACTACGCTTGGCCGACGGCGGAAATTGCCGTTATGGGGGCCAAGGGGGCGGCGGAGATCCTCTTCGCCAAGGAGACCAAAAACGATCCGGAGCAAGCTCAGGAAATTTTGAAAGTCCATGAGCAGGAATATTCGGAAAAGTTCGCCAATCCCTACGAAGCGGCCAAGCGCGGCTATATCGATGCGGTGATTCTGCCGCAGCGAACCCGCTTTCGCATCTGCAATGCGTTGGTGATGCTGGAGGGAAAACAGGACAGCAATCCGCGTAAAAAACATGGCAACATCCCGCTCTGAGCGACGCATGCTCCTTTAACCTGAAACGGAATAGGTAACCATGAACTACAGCTGGCAAAACGTCATCGACGGCAACGGCATCGGCATTACCCTGACCGGGATGTCGATCGTTTTCTCCGGTCTGGCGCTGATCAGTCTCTTTATTATCGCACTACCGCGGGTTCTTGACTGGGGTAGCCGTTTAGCTGCAGGCAGAGATACCCCATCGACGGCACAGGCCGGCGCTTCGGTTGCAATGGAACCGAGCGATGAAGAAATCATGGCAGCGCTCGCCCTGGTCCTGCACCTGGAACTGCAACACAGCCTGGGCGAAGACTCTAAAATCACCATTTCCCGACAACAGCGCCAGGGGTCGATCTGGGCCTCTGCCGGTAAAATGCGCTCCCTCTCTGAAGGTGGATCACATGCGTAAATATCAATTAAAACTGAATGATCGGGAGTTTTCCGTCCACCTGCGCAGCCTGGGCGCCGAAGAAGCGACGCTGGAGATCAACGGCAAGGAGTATCAGATTGCCATTTCTTCAGTCTCCGAGGTGATCCCCGAGGGGGCTCTACCGAGCAGCGCGCCGGCCCCGGTTGCCGCGCCGGCCTCGCTGGCGAAGAGCAAAAGCAGCGGCGGTTCTTCCGGGAGCGTGTTAGCGCCGATCCCCGGTTCAATCATGGAGGTCTATGTGCAGGTCGGGGATAAGGTCAAGGCCGGGCAGCCGCTCTTCAAGATGGAAGCGATGAAGATGGAAAACGAGATTAACGCCCGCCTCGACGGCACCGTTTCGGTGGTCAGCATCAGTGCCGGTGATACGGTCAATCAGGGGGACGAGCTGTTGGTCATCACCCCTTGAACGCTGGGTACTCTTTTGATCAGTACCAATTTTCTTGCGACTTAAGCACTGCGGAGAGCTGTTAATGGGCATGCTTTACGATTTTTTACAGAACACCGGATTTGCCGCCATGACCTGGGGCAATCTGATGATGATTATTATCGGCATCATCTTTATCACCCTGGCGATCACCAAGGATTATGAGCCGCTGCTGTTGGTGCCGATCGGTTTCGGCGTGGTGGTCGGCAATATTCCGCCGGTCGCCGGGATGGCTTTGAGTGTCTACGACGACGGGAGTGTGCTGCAGTATATCTATTTCGGTGTCAGTCAAGGGGTCTTTCCGCCGTTGATCTTTCTCGGCATCGGCGCCATGACCGATTTTTCCACCATGCTCAGCAACCCGAAACTGGTGCTGCTCGGTGCCGCAGCCCAAGTCGGCATCTTTCTGACCCTGATCGGCGCGCTGTTCCTCGGCTTTACCCCGGCTGAAGCGGGAGCAATCGGCATCATCGGCGGTGCTGACGGGCCGACGGCAATCTTCCTCTCCTCCAAACTGGCTCCGCACCTGCTCGGCTCCATCGCCATTGCCGCCTACTCCTACATGGCCCTGGTCCCGGTCATTCAGCCACCGATCATGAAACTATTGACGACCAAAGAAGAGCGACTGATCAGGATGACGACCCCGCGGCAGGTCAGCCGCAAGGAAAAGATTATCTTTCCTATCGGCGCTTTTTTAATCTGCGGACTGATCGCCCCCGGCTCCATGGTACTGATCGGCATGCTCTTTTTCGGTAATCTGCTCAAGGAGTGCCTGGTCACCGACCGTTTGGCCAACACGGCGCGCAACGCCATGATCGATATCGTCACCATCCTGCTCGGTTTTTCAGTCGGAGCCAGCACCGCCGCCAAATATTTTCTGACCTCGCAGTCACTGCTTATTTTCGGTTTGGGTGCCCTGTCGTTCTGCGTTGCGACAGCTGGCGGAATCCTCTTTGCCAAGTTCATGAACCTGTTCCTTAAGGACAAGATCAATCCGCTGGTCGGCGCTGCCGGAGTCTCTGCGGTTCCAGATTCGGCACGGGTGGTCCATACTGTCGGCTTGCAGGAAGACCCGACCAATTTTCTACTGATGCATGCCATGGCCCCCAATGTCGCCGGGGTCATAGGCTCAGCAATCGGCGCCGGGATTCTCTGGACAGTGCTGGCTCTGTAAAACCGTTGACGGCCTCTTCGTGAAAATCCAAGAGCTGAGGGTTGCATTAAACTCTCAGGTCAAGAAAGGTATCGCATAAGACAGGGTGTATATCGTATAACTTATGAAATTCAAGAATTTGAATCAGTAATTCTGGTTATTAAAAGTAGCGCATCGAAATGAACCAGATAAAGGCAGCTGACAAGGATATGTGGGTTTACATGAATGGAAAGCAAGTCAGAATCAAAAGGCCGCCCACGATAGAAGGAATGGATGCTGACGAGTACATCCGACAAAATGCTGATCCAATATGGTTGCACCAAAATAAAATGTGG
>JAUVEB010000117.1 GCA_030595055.1 Desulfuromonadaceae bacterium | reverse complement strand
CATCCCGGTGGCATTCAGCACGGTGAGAGAGTCGGACAGTGTGGTCCATGCAAACAGTGGTCAACTGGTCGTGATCGGCGGATTGATGCAGGAGAACACCGTCAAGGATGAGGCAGGGGTTCCGGTGTTGAGTAAAATCCCCGGTTTTGGAGCACTGTTTCGCCATTCCAAGTCAGTATCACGGAAAAGTGAACTGGTGATTCTGCTGCGCCCACAGGTTATCCGCAGTCCCGGTGATTGGTCCGCCGGCCTTGAACAAACCCGACAGCGAATCGACCGGATTGCCCCACATATGCAGCGCAACTGGCTGGAAAAAAATTGAGTCGGATTAAGCTGAAACAGCGGAAGCCAAGCAATGTATGAACAGTTTTTCGGTCTCAGGGAGAAACCTTTCTCCCTGACTCCCGATACCGAGTACTTTTATCGTTACAGTGGCCATCAGGAAGCGCTCAATGTTCTTTTGGTGGCGTTACGTAACGGTGAAGGCTTCGTCCGGGTGAGCGGCGAAGTCGGAACCGGAAAAACACTTCTGTGCCGACAATTGTTGAAGGTATTGCAGGATGATTGCGAAACGGCCTATTTGCCGAATCCGTTGCTGACCCCGAAAGAACTCTACCAGGCGATTGTCAGTGAACTGGAACTGGAGATTCCCGCCGGGGCAACGGTCCAACAGATGAATCAGCGTATCCTGGAAGAACTGATCCGACTTCGCGGCCTGAATCGGCCTTTGGTGGTGTTGATCGATGAAGCGCAGGCCATGCCTTTACAGAGCTTAGAGGCATTGCGCCTGTTGAGCAACCTGGAGACAGAGAAGGAAAAACTGCTGCATATTTTTTTCTTTGCCCAGCCTGAATTCGAGCAGCGTCTGGCAAAAAACGAGTTGCGTCAGTTGCGGCAAAGAATCACCTTTTCCTACACTCTATCGGCACTGAATCAACGGGAACTGGGAGGTTATCTGGAACACCGCCTGAAGATCGCAGGATATCAGGGGGGCGCTCTGTTTCAAGATTCGGCTGCCCGGTTGCTTTATTCAGCCAGCGGTGGAGTGCCGCGATTGATTAATCTGCTGGCGCATAAAGCTTTGCTGGCGGCTTATGGTAAAGGACGATGCAGTATCGATCGCCGGCTGATGGAAGCCGCCATCAAAGATACGAATCCTCAGAAAGAGACAACGGCCGGTGCCGCTGTCTCCGGGTTCATGCTTGAGCTTGGCACGATTCTGGTTGCGGCGATTGTCGCGCTATTGGTTCTGCGAGGGTTGCAATGAGTTTGATCAACCAGATGCTGCGCGATCTGGAAAAGCGCCGCGAGACAGACTCGGGATCTTTGTCTGCCGGCGAACAGCCGGCGGCTGTCGGTTCAACCCTGCCGAAGCGGCGTTTGTTGTGGTTGATAACTGTTGGATTCATGCTTTTTACGGTCGTCTGGATAGCGGGCGCAATGGTTCCCGGTCGTCAATCATCCCCGATCGTGGAACTGGTTTCTCCGGTTGAGAAGAAGATCATTCCTGTCAACGCGCCCTTAACACCTGTTGCCGGGGCGGTCGTGCACTTGAGAGATAAAGCTGGTGAGCAAATAACGCCTGAACAGCCTATAGGGGAAGACCCGGTTCAGGTCAAAACATTCAAGTTTCTCAATCTGGATGTATTGGAAACGGGTAAATCAGCGCGGCTGATGCTTGAGTTTGACCGGTTACCGGACTTTGAAATCGCAGAAAATAATGAAAACTCAAATCATCTGAGTGTTTTTTTGGCGAAAGTCGCACATGAGCCGTTGCCGATGCTGTCTCAAATAGAGGGAGCGTTGGTCAAAAATATCAAGCTGGAACCCCAGGATTCCGACCTCTGGGTGAGTGTTGAACTGAGTTGTCCGATCAGGGTGAAAAGCCTGGTATTGCCTGCGGACAGTTTTCATGGTCAGCGTCTGCTGATTGAATTGACAGAGGTGAGTCGACCATCATCAGCCGAGATTGCTGCAGCTGAAGCGGCGAAATCCCGGGTTGTTTCTCACGAAAAAGTGGTTTCAACGCAGCGGGTTAAAAAAGTCAGCCAAACGTTGAGTTCAGAACATCAGGCCAAGATGGCCTATGTGAAAGGGTTGGAAGAGCTGCAATCCGGCGACCAAATGGCCGCAGAATCAAGTTTGCAACGGGCTTTGCTGTTGCATCCTGCGTTTCTCGCGGCGCGGTTGCAACTGGCGGATTTGCTGCAAGGGCGGAGTAACCGGCAGGCCAAGGAACTGCTCTTGACCGGTTTGTCGCAGCAGCCCGGACACGCCGGGTTGCGAAAACGTTTAGCCAGGGTATTGATAACGGAAAGTAAGCCTGTCCCGGCCCTTGATCTGTTGCAGAAATCACCAGTTCCGGCAGTGAATGAGGATCAGGAATATCATGCGTTACTCGCTGCTGTTTTGCAGGAAACGGGTCAGTATGCTGCGGCAGCGGAGAGTTATGCGAGCTTGCTGCGGGTGAATTCGCGGCAGCCGCTCTGGTGGCTGGGGAGAGGAATCGCACTGGAGCAGTCAGGAAAGCCGAACCAGGCACGGGACGCTTACCGGCGGGCTTTGGCCCTCCAGGGGTTACGGCAGGATTTACAGGATTATGTCCGTGGCCGGTTACAAGCGCTATAACCGTTGATTATGTTTAAGGATTAACTATGGCTTTTGAACAGGCAGCCCCGCGAAAAAAAATCCGCATCGGTGATCTGTTGGTCAGTAGTGGAGTCATCACGGAAGAACAGTTGATGCATGCGCTGGCCACGCAGAAAAAAACCGGGGCGAAGCTGGGTAACACTCTCATCGAGCTTGACCTGGTGACCTCCCAGCAGTTCCACGAGTTCTTGGCCAACCAGCTGAACCTACCTTATATCGACCTGAGACATTATCACTACCAACCGGATATCGTGCGCATGATGCCGGAAACGGCTGCGCGGCGTTTTCGAGTTATGGTGCTGGCCCTCGAAGAGGACCGCATGCTGGTGGGGATGGCTGATCCGACGGATATTCATGCTTATGATGAACTGGCCAAGATTCTTAAACGGCAGATCAATATTGCGGTTGTTAACGAGAGCGAACTGCTCAAGGCACTCGATTCGGTTTATCGACGCACCCAGGAAATTGTCAATATTGCCGAAGAATTGGGTGAAGAGCTTTCGCAGGGTGACAGCAACCTCGACCAATTGCTGGCCGCGGCCGATGTTGAAGATGCCCCGGTGGTGCGTCTGCTCCGTTCCCTGTTCGAGGATGCCGTACAGGTCGGGGCATCGGATATCCATATCGAACCGGACGAAAAGGTTTTGCGGATTCGGCAGCGGATAGATGGGGTGTTACATGAACAGGTGATGAAGGAGAGGCGGGTTGCCCCGGCGTTGGTCTCCCGCCTGAAACTGGTGTGCGGCCTGGATATTTCCGAGCGGCGTCTGCCCCAGGATGGTCGATTCAATATCCGTGTTAAGGGGAAAAGTATCGATATCCGCCTGTCGACCATGCCGTTGCAGTATGGTGAGTCGGTGGTCATGCGTTTGCTCGATCAGTCAGGCGGCCTGCTGCATCTGGGGAAGGTTGGTATGCCACCCGAGTTGCTGGTTCGTTTCCGTAAACAGCTCGCGCGGCCCAACGGCCTGGTGCTGGTTACCGGGCCGACCGGCAGTGGTAAAACGACCACCCTGTACGGTGCCCTGAATGAACTCAACCGGGAGGAGAAAAAGATCATTACTGTCGAGGACCCGGTTGAATATCGCCTGCCGCGCATCAACCAGGTGCAGGTGTATCCGAAAATCGGGCTCGATTTTGCCCGCGTGTTACGAGCAGGGCTGCGGCAGGATCCGGATATCGTGATGGTCGGTGAGATGCGTGACAAAGAAACCAGCGATATTGCGCTGCGTGCCGCCATGACCGGTCACCTGGTACTCTCGACCCTGCACACCAACGATGCTGTCAGTACGGCCTTGCGCCTGATTGAGATGGGGACCGAAGGGTACGTGGTTGCCAGCTCATTGCGGGCGGTGCTGGCGCAACGCCTGGTACGGCAGATCTGCCCAAGTTGCCAGCAGATTGCAAAGCTGGATGCGGCGACCCGGAGTTGGTTGGAAGCCTATTCCGCCAAGAGGAAGATGTCTTTCGATGCCGCTGAGTTTAAGACTGGAACGGGTTGTCCTTCTTGCAACAATACCGGTTATTCAGGGCGAATCGGTGTTTTTGAACTGCTGGAGATCAATTTTGAACTTGCCGATGCCCTGCGGCGCAATGACAGTGCCGGTTTTGCTGAACTGGCACAACGGCAGGAAGGCTTCCGTAGTTTGGCAGAAGGTACCCTGGTTCTGGCACTGAACGGGGTCACCAGTATGGACGAAGTGCTGAGGATTGCCGGACAGATTGATGAAACAACCGTTTCATCGCGTAAAGCTGCCGAGTCGCAGGCCGTAGAGCTGGATTGAGGCGAACCCGATGCCATTTTACCGTTACAAAGCCAGAGATACTGACGGCAAACTGCTGGAAGGTCAGTTGGAAGCCGTTTCCGCTGAAGCCCTGGCCAGCCAATTTCAGGCTGGAAATATTATCCCGATCAACATTGTTGAGACGGCCGGAAAAAGTTCCTTGCCGCTCAGTCAGCGTTTTAAACTGAGGCGTAAAAGTAAAGTCGGGCTGGATGATCTGATTCTGTTCTGTCGTCAGATGTTTACCCTGAATAAAGCCGGGGTGCCGATTACCCGGGCCATGCGGGGATTGGTGGACACGGCGCGCAACGAAACCCTCGGCAAAGCGCTGGATCAGGTCGTCGACGATCTTGAATCGGGGATGGAGCTTTCCGGAGCTTTTGCCAGTCATCCCAAGGTCTTCCCGGCGTTGCTCTGTCGGATGGTGCAGGTTGGTGAAGTTACCGGAAAACTGGACGAAGTGTTTCTGCAGTTGGCGATCTATTTCGAACGGGAGAAGGAGACCATCAATCGAGTTAAGTCAGCACTGCGCTACCCGACCTTCGTGCTGGTTGCCATATTTTTCGCGGTGATTTTTATCAGCCTTTTTGTCATTCCGGCATTTGAAAGAGTTTTTGCCAGTGCCGGAGCCGAACTTCCCCTGGCGACCCGGATTCTTCTCGGGCTGTCATCTTTCATGTTAAGCAACTGGCCGTATCTTCTGGGAGTGCTGGTTGCCGCGATTTTTGCTGTGCAAAAGGGCCTGAAAACGACCCGGGGGCGCTACCTCTGGGATCGCTACAAACTGAAAATTCCACTTGTCGGGGATATCATCCTGCGCTCAACCCTGGCGCGTTTCTCACGCGGGTTCATTATGGGCTATACCGCCGGTGTCCCATTGACTCAGGCGCTTGGTTTTACTGCGCGTGCCGTTGATAACGCCTACGTTGGTGAGAAGATCGAATTGATCCGCAATGGCGTTGAGCGTGGTGACACCCTGACGCGCAGTGCCACGCAAACCGGCATGTTCACGCCGCTGGTGTTGCAGATGCTGGCAGTCGGAGAAGAAACCGGCGCGGTTGACACCATGCTGGAAGATGTCGCGGAATTTTATGAACGTGAGGTCGATTATGATTTGAAGAATCTTTCCAGCGCGATAGAACCGATCATGATCGCCATTATCGGCGGCATGGTATTGGTGCTGGCGCTGGGTGTTTTCCTGCCGATGTGGAATCTGGGAAGCATTGCAAAATAAGTGCAGATTTAGAGTTGATTCATGAACGGAAGTGAGAGATACTTGATAAGTGAATGTTAATCATGGCAGATACGCTTCGTGTTCAAGGCAGAAAGGTTTTACCTTTCTCGAACTGGTTGTCGTTATCACCATTATCAGCATTCTCGCCGTGTTTGCCTTTGATCGTTATTACCGACTATTGGTCGACGTCGAACGGACAACGATGGAACATAACCTGGGGGTGATGCGCAGCGCCATTGCCATGCAAGTGGCTTCTTACTTTGTGGCCGGCAAAATGCCGGAACTGGAAACCTTGCTTGGCACTAACCCGATGGAACTGTTGGCAGAACAGCCGAAAAATTACCTGGGTGTTCGTAGCCGGCAGAATATTGATGGAATTGAACCCGGCAACTGGTTTTATGACGCAGATGCAAAGTTGCTGGTCTACGTGGTTAGAAACACACTTTTTTTCGAAACAGAACGGGCAAAACCGGCCCGGGTGCGATTTAAGATTTTCCCGGTTTATTCCGATAGGGATCAGGGGAGCTATCTTTCCGGTTTGAGGTTGCGGTCTTTAGAGACTTATCGTTGGTTGAAAACAAACAACTAAGGTCACACATAAATTCATGGCACAGGTTGCTGCCGAAACGAACAAGGGAGTATGAAAATGCGGAATCAAAAAGGTTTTACACTGATTGAACTGGTTGTCGTGATTGTTATTCTGGGTGTTCTGTCTGCGGTGGCGGTGCCGAAGTTTGTCGATATGCAGGTTGATGCTCGTGAGTCAGCCGTAGATGGTCTGAACGGTGCCGTTCGCAGCGCCTCCGCTCTGGCCCATGCACAGGCTTTGGTCAAGGGGCAGACCGGTGCAACCGGGACAATCACCATGGATGGAACCAGCGTCGCGTTGGTTCATGGTTATCCATCAACTACCGGGATCGGCAGTGCCGTGACCTTTGACGGTTTTACTTTTGCCGGTGGTGTCTTCACCCTGCAGGCCAATTGCCTGGCGACCTATGTCGAACCTGCATCGGCTGGCACTGCTCCGACGATTTCGACAACGAAAACCGGATGTAACTAATCTGAGTTGTTCTTTTAAACTCGGGTCTGTCTCGATAGTTGTAGCTTGATTTTTCTTGGAAACGGGACCTGCGTATGGTCCCGTTTTCTTTTTCTCAGAATTTTGATGAGAGCCGATGCTTTATCCAGGACAAAAACAGGCCGGTTTTACCCTGATCGAATTGGTCGTGCTCATCCTGCTGCTGGGGATCTTGTCCGTCTTTGTCTTGCCGCGTTTTGTCGATTTCGACAGTTTTCGAACCCGTGCGGCCTACGATGAAGTTGCCGGTGCGGTTCGTTATGCCCAGAAGCTGG
>JAUVEB010000226.1 GCA_030595055.1 Desulfuromonadaceae bacterium | reverse complement strand
TTAAAGGATTTACGCTGGATGATGAGCGGTTGAAAAATCCGGATCTGCCGTTTGATTATTTTGAAGAGCTGACTCGCCGAATTCAGGATATACGGACATCCGAAAGGCGTTTCTATCAGAAGATAACCGACATTTATGCCACCAGTGTCGACTACGATCCGACGCTGGATATCAGCCTTGATTTTTTTAAGACCGTGCAGAATAAGATGCATTGGGCGATTAGCGGGCAAACAGCTGCTGAAATTATTCATTCCAGAGTTAACGCCGGTAAGTTTGATATGGGGCTCACCAATTACCGAGGTGCTAAGGTGCGTAAGCAAGATGTCGCGATTGCAAAGAACTACCTCTCTGAACAGGAGTTGGCAGCGCTTAATAATCTTGCGGAGCAGTACCTGATTTTTGCGGAAGGTCAGGCCATGCGCCGAATTTCCATGTATATGAACGACTGGATAGCCAAGCTCGACGCCTTTTTGAATATTAATGATCGGGAAATTCTCACCCATGCCGGGAAAATTTCTCATGAATTGGCAAAGCAATTGGCCGAAGATGAGTACGATAAATTCAACGCTAGTAGGATTACTAAAAAAAAATCATCCCTGAGTGATTTTGATAAAGCCATGAAGAAGATTGAAGCCTCTAAAAACAAGAATGGAGGCAAGCATGGCAAAGCGTAAGGCTAAAGGCCACAAATTACACAAATTCAGAAATAAGCTTCTGCTGAATCAGTGGTTGATCAGTCTGCTTTTGCAATTTAAAAACTCAAGGTTGGATCTGGCCCTTCAATGCAATGTCGCTTAAGGGTCAAACTCGAATTTTTCAACGATAGTTTAACCCCACGGGACACTGTTTCAGCGCCGCCTGCCGTAGATATATTTTCCGCTGATCATGTAGCGGAAGTGCGCCATGATTTTCAGCTCTGGATGTGGATAATGTTTGCCGAGCGGTCCGAACGGGGCCGCCCGGTAAACGGCCTGAATCGCTTCAAAATCGAGAATGTCGTAGCCACTGCTGTTGAGCAGGTCGACATCGACCAATTCCCCATCTCTATCGACAGTGATTTTCAGTAATAGATGCCCCTGGATATCATTTTCTGCGGCCTCCCTGGGATAATTCCAGACTCCTTCTATCTGGTTGCGGAAGCGGCGAAAGAAAGAGACCAGCATCCCGCGTTTCAGGTTTAACCAGACCGTATCCCCGGTGTCGACATCATCGCGCTGTTTGATTTTCTCCCGTAGCGCTTTATTTGCACGATCCATGCGACTCAAGGTGTACTCCGGTAACTGCGTCAGTTGTTCAAGGAGCGGCGGTGTTGACGCAGGCTGTTCAGGAGTCGGTTGACGCCCTGTTGCTGCTTTTTCGGAAGACTTGCCGTCGTTTTTGCGCCGCTGAGGTTTGCTCGTTGAAATCGTCACGGTTTTCTTTGACCGCTGTTGCGGAGTCACTTGAGTCGGCGTTGGTGGCAATGAGGGGAGTTGTGGCGATTGATCGCGAACATCCTCTCCCTTGGGGGCTTGCTCTCTCTCAACTCGCTGATCGGTCTCTGCCGGGCGGGAGCTTTCAGGCGGGGGTTCAGTGACCGGTTGGGGAGGTTGCCGGTCTAACTCATAGGTTTTTTTTTCCTGCGTTACGGGTTTGTCGACCAGGCGTATAATTGTCGGTTGCTGCTGATTTGATGGTGTGAGCTCGGTGCGCAATTTTTCATATGGCAAAAGATAGATCACGGAAAAATGCAACAGCATTGAGAAAAGCAGGCAAAAGACCAATAATCCGGCGCGATTTTTGTTTTTTGCTGAAAAGGGGGAGTTCGATGGACTCATAGTATTATCGATTATAGCGATTGTCGCGGCTTGCTGCCAGTCCGATGAACTGTTTGATAGTGAAAAAGCGATTGACCCTTGCTTCCGCCATTGGGTATAAATTGGGTTTATTCTATTGCCGGTCTCGAACTGTTCGGGACCCTTCTATTGAAACACCGTTTTATTTGAGGCATAATCTGTATAAATGAAGGAGGAAATCAATGCATCTCGTTGACCAGATTAAAGCGAAGGCTCGTCAGAGCTTGCAAACTGTCGTCTTGCCGGAAGGCTATGATGATCGTATGATTGAAGCCTCGGTCAAGATTGTTGCCGATGGACTGGCTAACGTTGCCCTGCTTGGAACTGTCGCTGCATTGAATGCTAAGGCTGCAGAGATGGGCGTCTCCCTGGAAGGTGTCACGCTGATCGATCCAAAGACTTCCGCGTTGCTCGATGGCTATGCTGATGAGCTGGTGGAGTTGCGTAAAAAGAAGAGCTTGACTCGTGAGCAGGCGATTGAACAGCTGACTGCTGAGGACAATCTTTATTTTGCTGCCATGATGGTTCACCGGGGGGATGCCGGTGGTGCGGTGGCCGGTGCTGATAATACCACCGGTGATGTGTTGCGTGCAGCATTTCAGGTCGTCGGGACCGCCCCGGGAATGAATACGGTTTCCTCGGTATTCCTGATGGTGACCAAAACCCCTGAATTCGGTGAGAATGGTGTTCTCTGCTTTGCTGATTGTGCTGTCAATCCGAATCCGAGTGCCCAGGCACTTGCAGAGATAGCTGTCAGTACCGCAGCTAGCTGTAAAAGCTTCCTCGGGGTCGATGCTCGGGTCGCCATGCTCAGCTTTTCGACCAAGGGGAGTGCTGCGCACGAAGATTGCGATAAGGTTCTAAAAGCTCTGAAAATTGCCAGGGAGTTGGCTCCTGATTTGGCCATCGATGGTGAATTGCAGGCCGATGCTGCACTGATCCCGAAGGTTGGCGACAAGAAAGCGCCTGGCTCAAACGTCGCCGGCAGGGCCAATACGCTCGTTTTCCCCGATCTGGATGCCGGAAATATCGGCTATAAACTGGTCGAGCGTTTAGCTGGAGCTGAGGCTGTCGGGCCGATCATTCAAGGTTTGGCCAAACCGGTAAATGACCTGTCGCGCGGTTGTTCTGTTGAGGATATAGTGAATGTTGCCGCAATCACAGCGGTACAGGCGCAAGGCTGATGGCGTCGCAAAAAGTCCGCCCTTCGGCGTTGCAGCAGTTTTTCAGGATCTCGACATACTGTAGTATGCCTTCCCCCCTGAAAAACCACTACGCCTTGTAGGTCGAAATTTTTGCTTAGCCATCGTATTCTTTTTTGCGAGACCATCAAGGCTGACACAAAGCCCATCGTTTCGATATATTGACATGGCTCAACAAACAATACGGGGAGTGGTTAAAAATGCCTCTTCCCGTATTGTTATTATCGTGATTGGTCGTTCCCATGATTCAGCT
>JAUVEB010000060.1 GCA_030595055.1 Desulfuromonadaceae bacterium | reverse complement strand
GATTATCTCAAAACTTGTTCCAAGCACCTACTCCAAATGTCCTTAGGACTGTAGAGACTAAAACCTTCCCATTAATTTAGCAGTTGTGACAGCTTTCGGCTTCCCCCAGCAAAAACCTTCAATCCGTTTTCAAATGTCCTGCCAAAATTGGTTCGCATATATCCAAGGAATTTTAGCAAATGATTGTGGTGGGTTTCGGATCAGAATACCCGGTGGGTTTCACGCAAGAACGAAGTGGCGGGTTTGAGTTAAGAATACCCGGCGGATTTCATCAGAATATGCAATTGCGGTTGAACTTGGCGCGGTGTGTTTACGACGACTCATACAATAACGGCCGGAGGATGGATCCCTCCGGCCGAGATTTATCTACCCGAAATCTACAGAAAGTAAAATGCCGTCCGGTCTTGTGCGCTGTCTCCTTGATCCGCCCCCAAATACCGTGACTTTCGGGGTCAGCACACGGATTCTGGTTCAAAAAACGACTTGGCACTTCAATCCCGCCGGTAAAATCGATTTCGGATTCGGCAGCTCAAGTCTTACCCTGAAAGTCCCGCTGGCGGCATCGATAACTTGATCGATGATAACAACTTTGGCTTTGTAGCTCCCTCCGACCGGTTCCTCGAGCAGAACCCGCGCATGTTGCCCTTTGTTGATCGCTCCGAAATAGGCCACCGGGACAACCACCTCGACATTCAATGGATGGATCCGGGCAACGATCAAAAAGGGCTCTTCACCGACGTACTCGCCGGCCGCTCCAATCCGCTCAACGACAACGCCATCTATGGTACTCCGGATAGTGCGCAATTTCAGGCGTTCCTCGGTTTCCAGCAACTGCAGTTGTGCCAACTGGATCTCGGTTTCAATTTCATCCTTTTCATGGCTTGAAATCAGCTGTTTTTTATACAACTCTTTATTCCGTTCCGCTTTACGCAAACCGAATTCAACCCGAGCCTTGGCCAGATTGACCGCAGCGTCTTCAACTCCGGATTTCAACTGAGTCAGAACTTGTCCGCGCTGTACGCGGTCACCCCGCTCAACATTTATCTGTTCGATAATGCCGGGCACCTGGCTGCTGAATTCAACCAACTCATTCGGTTCGATCATCCCCTCTAGTGACGGCACCTCGACGGCAAAAGCCGGGGACGAGACGAAGACAAAGAAAAATAACAATTGACAGAATTTCATAATTTACTCCCTTATTCCAACTTACCGGAAAATGACAGCAGATTCCCCTGCTGTTGATCCTGACGAAACAATTCCCTCCTGATCCGGGCATGATATTTTTCCACACTCACTTGAGCCTGACTGATCGCCCTGCGCGCCAGAGGCTGCATAACTCCCAAGTTGGAAAAATCCATCCCTTTTAACAACTGTGCAATCAGACCGCCACGAGCGCCATCGAGCAACGGATCTTCTAAAGAGAGGATTGCCTGATAACTTCCGGGGTCACCCTGCCGCCCGCAACGTCCTGCCAACTGACGATCGATCCGTGCCGCCTCATGCCGCTCGGTCGCGATAACATGCAAGCCCCCTATTTGACGCACCCCTTCACCCAGCACAATATCGGTCCCCCGACCAGCCATATTGGTGGCAATGGTGATACTTGCGGCGATACCGGCGGCACTGACAATATCAGCTTCATCGGCGTCCTGCTTGGCATTTAGCACCTGGTGCTCCAGACCGGCATGACGAACCAACGCTGACAAGTGTTCAGATGCAGCAACCGATCGGGTTCCGACCAACAGCGGACGTCCCAGATGATGCAGTCTACAGATTTCGGCGACGACAGCTTGCCATTTCTGCTGCTGAGTCGCCAACACCCGATCCGGCAGAATCTTGCGGATGATCGGGCGATGAGTTGGAACCTTCAACGTCGGCAGGTGATAAACCGCCCAGAGTTCAGCAGCAACCTCTTTGGCTGTCCCGGTCATCCCGGAAAGCTGGCGGTAGCGACGGAAGAAACGCTGATAGCTGATCTTCGCCAAGGTTTCCCGGCGCTGGGTCAGTTCGCAGCCTTCTTTCAGTTCGATCAGCTGGTGCAGTCCCTGTTCCCAGGATCGATCTTCCATCACCCGGCCGGTAAACTCGTCAATAATCTGCACCTTACCATCACGCAACAGGTACTGTTCATCACGATGGAAAAACTGTATTGCCGTCAAGGCCTGATGTACCGTCGATTCACGCCGCACCAGACCACTCCAGAGTGGCCCAAGTTGACTTACCGCAGCAGCGATCTTTTGCTTGCCGACATCCGTTAAGCGCAATTGACGTCGCGCCGAATCGAGCACATAGTCATCCCCTTTGCTCAGCTCAGCTGCCAGATCAAGAGCCTGTTGCAGAAACTGTCGTTCTTCATCCCCGCCGTCCGCACCGGAGATAATCAAAGGCGTCCGAGCTTCATCAATCAGAATACTGTCGGCTTCATCGACAATAGCAAAATGCAGACCCCGCAGCAGGACACGTTTGCTCCGTTGGCTCTCTCCATGCAGGTATTCTGCCTGTAAAAGCAGCGGATCGAGTCGATCCCCCAAGGTCAGTCGATCCCGCAGGTAATCGAAAACCAGCTCCTTATTGGTCGCATAAGTCACATCACACTGATAGGCCCGACGCCTTTCAGCCGGCGTCTGCCCGTGCACCACACAACCGACCTGTAGCCCGAGAGCCCGGTAAAGCGGCAGCATGGTCTCGGTATCTCTGGCGGTCAGATAGTCGTTGACGCTGATCACGTGCACAGGTATCCCGGCCAGTGCAACAGTGGCAGCCGGCAAGGTCGCGGTGAGCGTCTTTCCTTCGCCGGTATCCATCTCTGCCACCATCCCCTGCAGCAATACCAGTCCGCCGGTGAGCTGACTCGCGTAGGGGCGCATGCCCAGTGTTCGGACACTCAGTTCTCGAACCAAGGCAAAACTACACACCAGCAGCTCATCAATCATTCCGTCGATGTGCAGTTGTTGTCTTAATTGCTGGATCTCCTGTTGTAACTGCTGATTATCCAAAGCTTGTAACCGCGGTTCGGCAGCTTCAATCCGGGCAACCAAACGCCGCAATCGTCCGCGACCGGAAAAGAGTTTTCGCAGCTGTCCGAAAACTCGGTGAGAAAAAACTTCCAGTTTTTTTTCCACACGATCCGGCTGTTCCGCGCGCACATCATGGGTTGCCGGGGGGATATGTAGGTTTGAAACGACAGCCATCAGCAGCCCTAAATCGCGAAACGGCTCAGCAACATACGCCGCAGCCCCCGGTACCAGCGCCACGCCAACGGTTCCGGAGAATGTTCAAAACGGACGAACACCCGCTCCTGAACCTTATCTGCCAAAGATTCCGTAAGTTCGATGTCAAACTGAAACAGCCGCTCCAGCGCTTTCGGCCGCTCCGGCTCACGAGGATCGAGGACATAGAGGCCGCCGCCCTCCAGACTGAGTGCCAGACTCGGCAATTCATAACTGGCGGCTGGAACTTCACGGATCACAGCAGCCGGGATCACAGAATCAATCTGCTCCGCTAAGCGAACTTCAACGTTGCGGGTATCAGCACGAACCCGTTCGATATTCGCCTGGGGCACCAACACTCGGATACTCATTTTATTAGGGTCGAGAATATATCCGAGCGACGTCCCGCGCCGGACAAACTGGCCGAACAGGTCCTCAGCCTGCGGAAGCACAAAAACACCAGCCGCGTTGCTGCGTAATAACAGCGACTGCTGCCGTTCATGAGCGCGGGCCAGTTCAGCTTCAATACGGCCCAATTCTTCTTTCAACAGTGCTGATTCAGTCCGTTCGGCAAGCAAACTCAGGCGATAGCGTGCTTGATATTCCTCCAGACGTGCTGCCAAGAGCCGAACCTGAGCCGCTAACTCAGGATTTTCAGATCGAAGCAACAGGGTGCCGGGTTGGACCTGATCACCACTGGTGCTGAGGATTTCCGCAACAAAACCATCCGTCTCCGCATAAACCTGCGACTCATCCGGAGCCCACGTCACGCCCTCACAATTTGTGTAGAATGGTACAGGAAGAAAGCACAAGCCTGCCAACAGCAACCCCAGTGGGACCAAGATGGTTAAAAAAATCCGGGCTCTTTTTCTTTGCATCTTCGAATCCTTGAGCAGAAAACCAGCTACCTGCAGCAACGGCTTAACCAGCATGCCGAAACCAGCCCAGACCGCAAACACCACGCCGATGAAAAAAAACTTTCCGGCAACAAAGAGGATGATCCGGATTGAAATAAATATGCGATAAACGAAGGATGCCAGGGCATAGCCAAACATCCAGCCAGCTTCTCCCGGTGCCGTTGCCGGTGATTCTGAGGTGTTGACACCGAGCAAGTAACGTTGGCAGAGATAGCCGATGTAACGGTTACTGCGCTGTCCTAGATTTGGAATCTCCAGGTAATCGGCCAGTACATAATAGGCATCGAAACGCAGCAGCGGATTGCCGTTGAACAGTAACGTCGAGATCCCAGCGATCAGCATGACATTAAAAGCTGCGGCACTTATCGCACCCTGCTCGACATTCAACCAGACCAGCAGCGCCAGAGCGGCAACAAACAGTTCGATCAGAATCCCCGCAGCACCGACCAGCATCCGCTTACGTTTCTCGCGAAAAGCCAGTGAGGAAGAAGCATCAACATAGGGGATCGGCATAAAAACCAGCAGCATGATGCCCATTTCATGGACCTCGCCGCCCCATTTTTTAACCATATAGGCATGACCGAACTCGTGCAGAAGTTTTAGCAACGGATAGATCAAGCTAACCAGTAACAGATTCTCCAAACTCAGTAGCTGGTCGGTGAAATTCGCCATAAGATCCGACCAGTGCAGCATCGCCAGCACCGCCGCAATAGCAACGACACCGAGCCAGACAAATAGTGCCGGCCAACCTAAAAAGGGGCTTAAAAGCGGCAGGGTTGCAGTTAAAAAACGATCCGGATCAAGCAATGGAAAGCGCACCGACATCGGTGAACGCAGGTTTGCCAGCAGCCGATTGCGCTGCCCCTGGTCTTGCCGCTGCTGCAGTTCGGCAAAATCGGGGAGTGCACAGGTCTGCAACAGGTCGGAACGGAACAGTTGCGAAAGCAACCCGATGACCTCATCCTGAGTCGGCATATGATCACCGAGCCGTGCACAGGCAGTCTCCCAGATCGTGCCGAGAGTGCGCCGTCCGTCCATCAAGCCGATCAACTGATAGGCTTCTGGAGAAAAGCGGTGGTGGCGGCCGGTAAAGCGATCCTGAATGATGTACCAGTTGTCCCCGCGATAGCAATGCTGATGGATTTGCACATGACTGCGCAAGCGCGGCTTAAGCGGCGCCACCCGGTACCAGGACTGGCTGAAGAGCGATTCACTCATACGCAATTCCGACGTTCACCATCATCTCAAGGCAACCAGCGCCACAGCGTTAACTGAACCCACTCCAGCAAATCGCGGGTCCAGATCGATATCAGCTTGCGCCGGTCGATAAAAATCTTGCCGACTCCCTCCATCCCCGGTCGCAGACTGTCGTCAACCGTTTGCAGGTGAGCCTCAACCCGAAAGTAGTTGCGCCCTTCCTCGGCTTTGGTGATCGGAGTAATTTTTGCCACGGTAAATAGATATTGCTGATTTGGCAAAGACGAAAGAACCAAAGTCCCCTGCTGCCCAATCTGCACATCAGCTATCCGGCGCTCATCAACCTTGAGAATCACCCGGTATGCATCAAGCGGTGTCACCTCGAACAAGATTTCTCCTTGCTCCACCGCACTTCCAAGTCGTTGGCTCAGGTCACCACTGACCAGCAGTCCGGCAAACGGTGCCGTCAATCTACTCCGCTCCAACTTGGCGACAATCAAGTCGAGCTCGGCTTGAGACTGATCCAGTTGCGCTTTGATAATCTTGGCCTGAGCGCGATCATGCTTGGCAACCGCCTCCTGATACTGCCGATCCAGCTGCCGTTGCTGACTGTTTTTAGCCAGCATTTCCAAGCGTAAGTCGCGGTCGTCCAGAGAACAGAGCAACGCTCCTTGCTCAACCAGATCCCCGGCGCGGGCCGGAGCCTGATCAATAAAACCGTTAAAAGGCACCACCACCGCCCGACGGATTGCACCTTCCAGGGTCATATCGGCAGACAATCGATAATCCCATTCGAGCACACTAAGGCAAGCAATCACTCCGATCAGCAGCAGTAAAAACAGCTTGCGTCCGAAATAACGTGGACCGAACAGACGTTGTAATTGCTGCTGGGCGGCTGCTTTGAATTTAACCGGCAGTGGTTGGTCATTTAAATACTTACTCTCCAACGCCGGGCTGAGCAAAGCAGCGATCGCTCGAAAAAATTCGACATCCCGCTCAGTGAAAGGTCGATCGGCGGCTCGTTCGCAGGTCAGCGCACCGTAATAGCGTCCTTGTCCGTATAATGGAAAACTGATAATCGCAGCCATCGATTGCTGACGCGACAAGGCTTCGTGTTCGCGACAGATCAGCACCTCTTCTTCAATCGGCGGATAAGAAACTTCGCGCCGTTGCAGGATCGCTTCTTCCATAACCCGCTCGATGGCACGGGTCAGGTTCATCTTCCGGCCAACCTCAGCACTGTGGGAAACGGCCTGCAGTTTAAGCTTACGGCCACGCAAGAAACCGAGACTGACCCGTTCACACTCACTGGCGGCAGACAGCTCGGTGGTAAAAGCCATAGCTGCCGCAGCAAAGCTTTCTTGTCCCAGAACCACGGCAAGCATATCAACAGCGGTCTTCAATCGGTGCAGAGTAGCCTGGTCCTTGTCGGCCTGTTTGCGCCGTACCAGCAACTCCAGCCAGGCAACCCCCCACTGCAAATGCTCCATCGCTCTTTGCAATTCTGCCTCAGCCGAGGCAGAGACTTCCAGTGCCACCACGCCACATAAGGTCTCATCGACCAACAAGGGATAGGCAATGGCGTAGTTTGCAGAGTCCGGTAATTCGACCAGCAGCCCGCAGTTCTCTTCCAGCACACGTTCAACGACATCGGAAAGCCGTTGTGGATTGTTCCCACTTTGCGGCCAACCGGCAACCGGCATAAATTGTTTATCTGCCGCGGCAACAATCAACAGACCCTGAACGACACCCGGAATCAGCCCGCTCTGTAACGCCAGCCAGCCTTGATAATAGTCCTGCTCACTGCAAGCAGCGGTGAAATCAGCCCAGAGCTTCGGTGTATCCCTCTGCGGTTCCTCAATGGTTGCGGTTTCAACGATGCTCATAAGTGACTCATTTCAAACGTTTCTGTGTTGGTTGACGAAACTGTTTTTCTACATGCTGTGCAAGTAATTCGTGAATACTTTCCGGCGGTCGTTTATGAAAAAAATGATGAATGACCACGTGCGCCAGTTCGTGGGCCAGCACCCTGATATTAACTTTATTGACCGCAAGATAGACGCTGTTCTCATCTGGCGAAAAAAAAGCAATATAACCGACATGGGCCGCAAACTGATTTTTGTAAACCGCCTGAACCTCTACCTCTGAAGGCAACAGTACAATTGACAAATCGCTGCGCGGGGGATGCATATCCAGGATTTCCTGCACCCGACCGTAAACCAGATCAAGCTTGTTACTCACTTCATCACTCAACAACAATTTGCTTCTCTGTCTGCCCAACGAATTGGACAGCCCCAACCGGACCCGGCTGTTAAACTGCTGTAACAGCTTTTCATCCTGAAATTCCAGACGGACCAAGCGGGTTTTTAACTCGGCAGCCTGATTTGGTGCCGGCAACAGGGTGCAGAGCAGGAGAATGATGATAGCGACTTTCAGGTTCAAGCTACCCCTCAATCTTCAACTTGTATCTACTTAATATTTCGTCTATTTTACCCATTGCTTGCCGAGCA
This sequence comes from Desulfuromonadaceae bacterium, assembly GCA_030595055.1. GTDB lineage: Bacteria > Desulfobacterota > Desulfuromonadia > Desulfuromonadales > Geopsychrobacteraceae > Malonomonas. The sequence continues at coordinate 4,793 of JAUVEB010000060.1, read as the reverse complement.
TCATCCAACTGATCCCGGCGCAAGTTCTTTTCCAGCAATGCAGACAAATCTTGCAAACTTTTCACATCCGCAGAATATAAACTGGAGAACTCATTAATATCATTAGCCAGACTACGACCGACATCCTTAGTTCGCAGATGAATGTGCTGATTCAGGTCTCTTTGCCGTAACCCCTTGAAAACCGTTTCAAAACGATAAAGTGGTCCGGCAAATGCGTGACTGACAAAGAGCATTAACACCGAAACGACACCACCACCGAGGATGATAAAAAGCCAATTGGCCTGAAACAGTTCCTTGATCAACACAGAGGGGGTAGCACCGACGCGAAATTGCTGATCAGTATAAGAGATGGTCAAATGCTCCGAGGAGAGCAAACCGAAAATCAGGGTAAAGAATGCAACGCCAAGGATACTGAGCAAAAATACCCAAAAGATCATTTTGCCCTGTAATTCCTGATTGATGAAATAGTTCCGTCGCTTATAGCCACGCGCCATCATTCACCCCCGTTTTTCAATTTCTGCTGCGGATAACGAACGATCGCCTGTTCACGAACCCGCAGAATCCATTCTTCAAGTATTTTTTGTTGCAGCAGATAGTGTAAGTGCTGTCGCAATTCATCGTCCGAGATGACTGACTCTTGGAGCTGCGGCAGTTTATCAATCTGATCAATCTGAATACGCACATAATCTGCACCATCAGCAAACGGAGTTGATAGCTCACCGGAGCGCATCGACAACAAGCGAACCTGTAGCGCTTCGGGCAAGACAACAAAATCTTCGATAAGCTGCTGCTCCTGTGCTGCTTCTCCAGCGAGCGCCTGCTGATAAGACTGGTAGCGCAACAAGGTCAAGCGATAACGCAGGTGCTGAGCTTTGCGGAAATTGGCGAGGTCCGGCTCCGAAAGCTCTATCGGTTGTTCAAGCTGTTTTCGATCAAGCAGGGTTTTTACCAGCGATTGTTCAAAAAAATCCTTAATCAACCGCTTAAACTGATCTTCGTCGGCAATTCCACCATTAATCGCCTCCTGAATCAGCACTTCACGCAGCACCAAATCATCAATAAATTCATTCTGATCGCGATAATGATACGGCTTCTGTTGCCACATCTGCTGCAATTCGGCAAAAGGAATCACCCGTTCGTTAACCACCAGGGCATTTTCCCCCGGCGGCTCACCGGAGCCTTTATAGCTGATGACTCCATAAGCGCAGGAGATCAACAGGATAATGCCGAGGATGAAGTAGATATATTTCATCGCACCCCTCTTCCGAGTCATGAGAAAATATTATCCTAGGAACCTGTCGGATTTAACAAGAGCCTACTGCAAAATCGGCTGATCGGTCCAGATCTACGGCAATTTTCGACAAATAGCCATGCTATTCGCTCTCAAATTCCCGTAAATCTGGCCTCGAACATCCAATTTTTCGCTACGGCCCGTCAAGTCTGACAGGCTCCTAGCTAAAAGACCGATATTTCAAGATTTGACCGGGCAACTACAAAAAAATGCCCGGCACGATCAGACAATCATGCCGGGCGCAGGCAATTAACAAGCCAAACGATTATTCAGTTTTTTTTTCCGGAACATCCAAGTGCAGTTCGCCAAAGCGTTTTTCATACTCCTGCACGGTATTCATCAACAGAAGAGCCAACCGTTTGGCCGCATACGGATTAAGGGTCATCCGGTCTGACAACTCAATGACGAGCTCCTTCTGCCCCGCGTGCCAGTTCTGATTGGTACCGAACAGCAGGGTGACCTCTTCGCGGCTGCTTGACACGTTGCAAACGTTGGCATAGGTGCTCTTCATCTTCGATCCATCCCAGCGGATGGTCGGTTTAGTCGATTTTTTCTCTTCTGCTGTTACGACAGTTTCGCCTTCTGCTTTCTTTGCTTTTTCAGACATTTTCTTTCCTTTTGAGTTCGGTTTTGATTATCGGAGACTCGACATTCAGGTATTGAACTGTTTTAGTTGCGTCGTTTCCGGCCCAGCCGGATTTGCTCAAATGCCCATCCTGCCAGCGCCAGAAGCGCGCTTTCTCTTTTGGAGTATCAAGGTCAAGCAACTTGGCCGTGCCGGTTTTTTTGCGCTGGGAAGACGTTACCCCCCAACCGACAAATCCGGCTACGACAGCTTTCAGCGAATCAGCACTGTCGGTCTGTTTTTCTTCAGGGACTTCCGGTTGTTCCATCTCTTCGGGTGCTTGATCCCGGTCTTCCTCATTTTCGTCTTCGAGAATCGGCTGTTCCGATTCTACCTCTTCAACTCTTTCCTCCTCGGGCAGTTTTTCTACGTCCGGGCTCGGCTGATCGACATCCTCCTCCGGCGCCTGCTCTTCCACTTCATCTTCCGGCGGATGATAGCCTAAGCCATAGCCCTGCCGCTTGGCCGCAGAAGAGGCATCGGAACCATGATGTGTCGGGCGTTGGTCGGTGACCAACTCAGGACGTTGTGCAGCAATGAACTCACGCATTTGAGTAGGCAGAAGCACACTGCCCAGTTGAGACAATGAAGGAGTTAACGCCAACGGGTTATAAAGCCCGAACTGACGGTTAGCGATCAGATCGAGGTTGCCCTGGCCAAGCCGGACCACCGTTTCAGCCGTATCCCCGTCCATCGTCAAGCGGGCATATTCGCCGATCATCAGATCTTCGGTAAAATCACCGACAAAGGTGTCATCACCGTGACCACCGAACATAGCGTCAAAACCAGCGCCACCGTCGAGCCAGTCATTGCCACCGATAAAGCGATGCTCGTCGATGGTTTCGACTGTCCGCAGACGGCCAGATAAATAAGTCGCTCGACCTGCATCACCGACCATATAATCATTACCACTGTCACCATAAAGCTGATCTGCGACCGCTCCACCAATTAGCAGGTCGTTTCCTGCTCCACCGTATATTTCATCTTCGCCGCCCAGATTCGGATCGCCACTGGCAATTTTAGATAACTGACCATTAAGGAAATCCGCTATCCCATTGTCGCCGATCAGGATGTCGTCACCTGCGTCACCATGCATTTCATCGTTACTGAAACCACCGATCAGCAGATCATTCCCTCCTCCTCCAGCCAACCGATCCTTGCCGCCAAACATCGGGTCGCCGCTGGCAACTTGCGCTAAACGCCCAGCGACAAAGTCGACTCGGCCGTTATCACCAAGTTGTACATCGTCACCTGCTCCAGAAACAACTTGATCATCGGCAACTCCACCGAAAACGACATTGTCACCGTCGCCAGCATTAATGTTATCAGCTCCGCCCGTGCTTGCGTCCGTATCGGTTGTCTCAAGGTTTTCAATATCACCATCGGTATAGTTGGCAACACCATTATCGCCAAAAATGATATCGTCATCCTTGCCGGAAATGATGCCATCAGCACCGAACCCACCGAAAATCAGATTATTGCCATCGCCGCCGTTCAGTACATCAGAAGCACCAAAAGTCAAAGATGAACGAATTTGCGCGATATGGCCTGATGTAGCAAAATCGATTCGCCCATTATCGCCGAAGATGATGTCAGCCTCAGCACCCCCCGCAATAGTATCCGTGCCGAAACCGCCTATCAGGATATCCCTGCCTCCGCCTCCGTTTAGCGAATCATTCCCACCCGAATCATCAAGCCGTGAAACCACCAGAGACGGGCCATAATAATTGCCGTCGGTCTGAGCAAAAGGAACACTCTCGAGATCAGCTGCAGGGATAACAGCATCTTTCACCTCGCCTCGTTGTCCCATGCCGAAGCGGGTAATCAACTCGCCGCTGGTATCCAGGTAGTCAACCCGGCCAAAATCGGCAAAGATGATATCGTCACCGTCGCCGCTCTGAATATCATCAGTTCCATCATCACCAAAGATAATCAACGGTGCGGTTGTGTTTTCTGTGGTGACGATGTCGTCACCCTGCTCAAGGTGCAGAGCAAACAGGCCGCTTTCCTCAGCCTGCAGACCATTGAAATGGACCTCATCATCGCCAGCACCTGTATTAACAACTGTTACCGTCTGAAAATCATCACGATTCTGAATGCCGGTGATCTCAAGCTGATCGTTTCCAGCACCGAGATTGATGGTCAGATTTTCAAGATTGGTATAGGTCATCCCGCCTTTCCAGTCGAGACCGCCGATTTCCAGATCGGGCCCCATCCCCAATCCATACAGATGCGTCGCGGTCAAGGTTCCAACGTTGTCTGCCAGACTTTCATTGTTGTAAACCATGGCGACATCGACCTGTTCAGCTTCATTGACCTTGCCCAATTGGCGTTTAAATATATAGCGACTTTCGTCAGTAGGAAGATCATCGAGATCCCAATCTTCCGCCAGAATAAAGGTGTTGCCGTTGCGTGCCACAACCACACGCTCCTGCCCTGATCCGGGACCGCTAGTGATTTTTATAATGACCTTGGCCTTGGCGTCATCATTTTCATCACCAGACTCAAAAGTATCCAGAGATTTGAAATAGGTTGGGCCAAGTTTGCCGATATCATTGCCGTCGAGCACAACTTGAGTCGTGATCAAATTGCCATCGCTGTCGGTCGGAACTTCAAGCACATTGCCGACATCATTGGTTTCACCAGGTAAACGGAACGGATCGGCACCTAGACCGGCATCTGACCCACCACCGCCGGCACCGTTAATGATCAAAGGACCCTGAATGCGTGAGACAGTTTGCTCAATAGGCGCAAAGGATTTGCTGTCGCCACCATCGACAACATCATCGTTGATGGCACTAACCGTTACGTTCTGTACGACATTCCAGTTATCCGGGGTGAAAGTGAGAGTCGTTGTTGAGACTGCAACCTGTTCAT
>JAUVEB010000002.1 GCA_030595055.1 Desulfuromonadaceae bacterium | reverse complement strand
TCTGCGGGTCGGTTGGCCGTCGATGTTTCGCGGTTATCTGCATGATGACGAGCGCTACCGCAACTGCTTTGTCGGCGACTGGTATATCACCGGGGATCTGGCTCAACGGGATGCCGACGGCTATTTCTGGTTTATCGGGCGCGCCGATGACATCATCAAAACCTCCGGGCATATGGTCGGGCCGTTTGAAGTGGAAAGCGCCCTGATGGAGCATCCGGCGGTCGCTGAAGTCGGGGTGATCGGCAAACCGGAACCGATGATCGGCGAACTGGTGAAAGCGTTCGTTGCCCTGAAACCGGGATTTGAAGCGAGCGAGGGGTTAAGGCTGGAACTGCTCGGCTTTGCCCGAAAAAAACTCGGTTCGGCCGTCGCCCCCAAGGAGATTGCCTTTACCGACAATCTGCCGAAAACCCGCAGTGGCAAGATCATGCGGCGACTGCTCAAAGCTCGGGAACTGGGACTTCCCGAGGGAGATACCTCAACGCTGGAGGAGAGCAAATGACGATTGCGAGTTCCGTATCCGGTCAACCTTTGGTCGACCAGGAGCATAGCCTGCACTTGCTGCACCGGATGTTACGCATTCGGCGCTTCGAGGAAAAATCCGCCGAACTTTACAGTGCCATGAAAATCCGCGGGTTTCTTCATCTTTATATCGGTGAAGAGGCAGTGGCGGTCGGTGTAGCTGAAGCTCTCACTGCCGATGATGCTGTGGTTGCGACCTATCGTGAGCACGGTCACGCCATGGTTCGGGGGATGAGCATGGCTGAGATCATGGCGGAAATGTACGGCAAGGTTGGCGGTTGCTCCCGGGGGCGGGGCGGTTCCATGCACCTGTTCGATGCCGAGCGGCGGCTCTACGGCGGCAATGCCATCGTCGGCGGCGGTCTGCCGGTTGCCGTCGGGTTGGCCCTGGCGGATCGGTTGCAGAAAAAAAACCGTGTGACCTGCTGCTGTTTCGGCGAGGGGGCGGTCGCCGAGGGGGAATTTCACGAATCGATGAATCTGGCTGCGCTCTGGCAGTTGCCGGTTCTGTTCGTTTGTGAAAATAACCTCTATGCCATGGGCACGGCACTGCAACTCTCCGAATCGGTCATCGATCTGCCACGCAAGGCGGCTGCTTACGCTGTGCCGACGGCAACGGTCGACGGTATGGATGTTATTGCCGTCGCCGAAGCGGCTCGGAAGGCGAGCGATACAGTCAGAGAAACCGGTGGCCCTTTTTTCCTGGAATGCCGCACCTACCGGTTCCGCCCGCACTCCATGTTTGATCCGGAGTTCTATCGTTCCAAGCAGGAAGTGGAAGGGTGGAAGCAACGCTGTCCGATCCTGTCCCTGAGCAACCGCCTCAAAGAACGAGGGTGGCTTGATGAGTCGGCGCTGGAACAGCTGGAAGCGGAGATCGCGACAGAAATTGCCGAGGCGGTCGATTTTGCCGAACAGAGTGCATGGGAATCGGTCGAGGATCTTACCCGTTTTGTCTATTCAGAATCGGGGGTGAACTGATGGGACAACAGGAGATGCGCAAACTGACTTATCGGGACGCGGTGCGTGAGGGGTTGCGCGAGGCGTTGCAGAAAGATGAGCGGGTTTTCCTGATGGGGGAAGATGTCGGCCGTTACGGCGGCTGCTTCGCTGCCAGCAAGGACCTGCTCGAAGAGTTCGGCCCGGAGCGGATTCGCGACACCCCGTTGTCTGAGTCGACCTTTACCGGAGCCGGGATCGGTGCGGCACTCGGTGGGATGCGGCCGATTGTCGAGATCATGACGGTCAATTTCAGCCTTTTGGCTCTCGATCAGATCATGAACAACGCCGCCACCTACCTGCACATGTCAGGCGGCCTGTTCAACGTGCCGCTGGTGATTCGTATGGCCACCGGTGGCGGCAAGCAGCTGGCGGCCCAGCACTCCCACAGCCTGGAGGGCTGGTATGCCCATATCCCCGGCATCAAGGTACTCTGTCCGGCGACCCTCGAAGACGCCCGCGGCATGCTCTGGAGTGCCCTGCTCGATCCCGACCCGGTATTGATTTTTGAACCTGCGGTGCTCTACCCGATGGAAGGTGAACTGGCCGTCGATGCCGGTGCGGTGGAGATAGGAAAGGCGAAATTACTCCGTGAAGGGAAGGATCTGAGCCTGATCAGCTACGGAAGTTGTCTGCATAAGTCGCTGGAAGCAGCCGCAATTCTGGCGGAAGAGGGAATCGAAACCGATGTGATCGATCTGCGGACCCTGCGGCCCCTCGATGAGAAAAGCTTCCTCGCCTCAGTGGCGAAAACCCATCGGGCGCTGATTGTCGATGAGGGATGGCGCAGCGGTAGTATCTCCGCAGAAATCAGCGCGAGAATAATGGAGCAGGCTTTCTATCAGCTTGATGCCCCGGTTGAGCGGATCTGCAGTGCCGAAGTGCCGATGCCCTACGCCAAACATATGGAGGAGGCTGCCCTGCCGCAGGTGGTGTCCATTGTCGAGACCGCCCGGAGGATGGTGCATGGCTGATTTCATCATGCCCAGCCTGGGCGCTGATATGACTGAGGGAATTCTGGTCGCCTGGCGGGTCGAAGCGGGGGATCGGGTCAAGCATGGCGACATCATCGCCGAGGTGGAAACTGAAAAAGGATTGTTCGAAATTGAGGTTTTTGACGCTGGCGTGGTTGACCGGCTGCTGGTGCAACCCGGCCCGGATAAAGTTCCGGTCGGTACGGTCCTGGCGACCATTGCCGATAAAATGGCCGTCGCTACGGTGCCGGTCTCGGAGCCGGGTGAACGGCTGAGGGTGTCTCCCGCTGCCCGTAAACTGGCGGCTGAGCGGCATATCGATCTCAACCGTCTCGAAGGAACCGGTCCTCAGGGGAGCCTCTGCCTGGCTGATATTGAACATGCCATTGGAGAGACAGTCAAAGAGCAAGCAGTTCCTGCACCCGCCGAACCGAAAAAGCCGGACGATTTCAAGGCCGGAATGCGTCAGGCGATTGCCGCGGCGATGAGTCTTTCCAACCGGGAGATCCCCCATTACTACCTGGCCACCGATATCGATATGAGCCGGGCGCTCAACTGGTTGGCGGAACAGAACCGGGAACGGTCGATCAAGCAGCGGTTGCTGCCGGTGGTGCTGTCTTTGAAAGCGGTGGCCCGAGCCCTGGAGAAAGTACCGGAATTGAATGGTCACTGGGTTGACGGACAGTTGCAGCTGAAACGGGAGATCCACATCGGGTTTGCCGTCGCCCTGCGCAAAGGCGGATTGATCACCCCGGCCCTGCATGATGTCAATCGCAAGAGTCTCGATCAGTTGATGGCCGATCTTGGCGACCTGATCACCCGAACCAGAACCGGAAAACTGCGCGGTTCGGAGATGACCGATGCCGGCATCACCGTGACCAGCCTCGGTGATCTCGGGGTGCAGACGGTTTATGGCGTTATTTACCCGCCGCAAGTCGCGCTGGTCGGGCTGGGTCGGATTCGCGAACGTCCCTGGGCCGAGCAGGGGCTGCTGGGAGTCCGGCCGGTGTTGACCGCGACCCTGGCCGGCGATCACCGGGCCGGCGATGGCCATCAGGGCGGTCAGTTCCTCGATGCCTTGGGGCGTGCCCTGCAGGAGCCGGAGAGCCTATGATTGAAGCCGAAATCAGAACCCACATCTTTCACGGCCTGGAGTTGATTGCCCCCGAGGCCGATTTCGACGAACTCCCGGCCGGAGAGAACCTTCGCGAAGAGCTCGACATCGACTCCTACGACTTTCTCAGTTTTCTGATCTGGCTCAATGAGGATCTGGGTGTTGAAATCCCGGAAATCGACTATGAGAAGCTGATCACGCTGGAGGACCTTGTTGCGTACCTTTCCCAGCGGCTCAACTAAAGTTTACCCCTGATCGGTAAACTGTGTCGTGATTTTTTCTGCACGCATTCCGGGGAGTACCCTGACGGTATTTTTCAACTCATCCGAACTCAATGGCTCCTCGTGGGTCAGCTGAAATTCCAAAACTGCATGGTTTGCCTCGGAGATCTGTCCCGGCTGCCGGGTTCGCTCGGTAATGCGCTGTTGCAATTCCTCCGCCGAGAGAGGGAAGTCGAGGATGTACAGGGGGATTTTCAGCTTTTCGGCCAGTCGGCTCATCGCTTCGCGCGGCTGACGTTTGATGAAAGTGGCGTCGACAATCGTGTTGAACCCTGTCCCCAGTAGTGATTCGGCAAGCTCCAGCAACCGTTGATAGGTGCTCTCGGTCGCAGTGGCACTGTAGATACCACCATCGACCGGTGAATGACTGGCTGCCGTGGCCGCGAGGTCGTGCAGGCGTTTCCGTTCGATATCGGAATGGAGGCAGATCGCCCCGCATAGCGGAGCCAACTCGTTGACAAAAGTGGTTTTGCCCGACCCGGACAGGCCATGGCAGATGATCAGCCGCGGGGGGTGTGGCGCGATATAGCCGCTGGCGAGTTCGAGATAACTGTGGGCCAGATGTAGATCCGTGCTCTTTTCCTTTTCATCAAGATCCGCTTGCGAGAGTCGCAGGCAGGCCACCTTGGCGCGCACCATTGCTCGATAAACTTTATAGAAGTTGAGCAGTACCGTTCCCGGATAATCCCCGGTTTCCCGCAGGTAGCGATTGAGGAAACGCCAGCCCAGCGCGGCTTCTCCCCGGTCGTCAAGATCCATTGCCAAAAAGGCGACGTCATTGATCAGATCGATCCAGCGCAGATTCTCGCTGAATTCGATACAGTCGAAAAGCAGCGGGGCTCCGTCAAACCAGGCCATGTTGGCCAGATGAACATCGCCGTGACACTCGCGGATGAACCCTTCAGACTGACGTTGCAGGAATATTTCCTCCAGCCGTGCGTGAGCTGCCCGGCTCCAGCTTTCCAGCATGTCAACCTGTTGTACCATGCCGGTGTCGGGCAAGAAGCGACGGATTTGCACAAAATTCTGTAAAATCGGCTCGATAATCAATTGCGGTGAGCCGAATTCGCTGTTTGTTTCGGTAACCGGTGCGTGTCTGTGAATCTGCGCAATTTTTTCCGCAAACCTTTCGATATGATCGACAGACAGTTCTCCGGCAGCCAACATCCGGTCAAGCTGCCTCCGTTGCGGGAAACGTCGCATTTTGACTGCGTAGTCGATTTCCGGCTCCCCGTTCAATTTCGGACTGTCCGGTTCTCCGCCTATCCGGACGATTTCGAGGTAAAGTTGCGGGGCGAAGCGCTTGTTCAGGCGCAGTTCCTCTTGGCAAAAATACTGACGTTTTTCCAGAGTGGAAAAATCGAGAAAGCCGAAATTGACCGGTTTTTTCAGTTTGTAAGCAAAATCTCCGGCCAGGAAGATCCAGGAAATATGGGTTTCGACCAGTTCGACCTCAGTCACCGGATGGTCATAAAATGACGGGGTGAGCATCCTCTTAACGAGTGCTTCTTGGGCTTTGTGCATTTTGCTGCTCCCGGTAAATCATCGAAAAAACCGACAAGGTGGTCGACAGTTATGCTTATAGACTAATGGATTAATCCGTGAGTGCAATCCCGCGCTGTTCAATTGTTGAAGTCAGTTTCCATCCGGAAACTTCGGACGGAAACAAGTCAGAAGACCGTCGGACTATCCGGGTCAAGGCGGTTTTGCAAAAGTGTCCACGATATGGTGGCATTCAACCTGCGGCTTTAAAAACTGAATAAATTTTTTCTTGCATGTTTTCACGACTCTGAGGTATTAAATTATTTCCGCATGATCAGTGCGGACACTCAGCAGGTCCCTATCGTCTAGCCTGGCCCAGGACACCGCCCTTTCACGGCGGCGACGGGGGTTCGAATCCCCCTGGGGACGCCAATGAAACAACAGCCTCTTCCGTTTTTCGGGAGGGGCTGTTTGCTTTTTCAGAACGCTACGTTTTATATTATTCCTCGTCCAATAAAAGGTTCTTTCTATGTCCCAAGCTGCGATAATTGTTGAGATGTTTTCCGATGGGGCCTGCTCTGGAAACCCTGGGCCAGGCGGTTACGGGACCATTTTGCGCTATCGTGAACATGTCAGGGAGCTTTCCGGCTACGATCCGGAAACCACCAACAACCGGATGGAAATGCTTGGTGCCATTATCGGGCTGGAATCGCTCAAGCGTCCTTGCCAGGTCAGGTTGACAACCGATTCCCAGTATCTCGTCAAGGGGATGACTGAGTGGATTGCCGGTTGGCAGCGGAAAAACTGGAAAAATTCCAAGAAAGCGGAGGTTGCTAATCGAGACCTCTGGGAACGCTTGCTTGTGCAGAGTGCCAAGCACCAAATCGAATGGACCTGGGTGAAAGGGCATGACGGACACGTCGAAAACGAACGCTGCGATGAATTGGCCCGTGCGGCGATTGCACAGGGGTTGCTGAACACAGCTGATCAATAATGCGGTAAAAACGGAACGGGTGACGAGCTCCCCCCGGTACTTATTTAGCTGAAAGATCAATACGGTATGTACTCAGCGATAAGGAACCCATTTTTACTCCTGCGCGATTTTCGGAGCCTTCGGTGTGATTACCTCCTGGGCCCTGGAAAATGAAGAGGTCCAAGATTATGGGGAGATCTGCGGTTTGGGCTACCTGCACTCGCACCGCTCCTCAGCGCGGGCCGTTTTTCTTTTCTCTCTCGCCGGGATTCCGCCATTGGCCGGGTTTTTTGGTAAGTTCGGTATCTTTCACGCGGCCTTGCGTCATGGCTACGCGGAGTTGGCTGTGATCGGTGTTCTCACCTCGTTGATTTCCCTCTATTACTATTTGCGACCGATCATTGTTCTTTTCATGCAGCAGCGCTCCACCTGTCAATTGCGTTCGGGTTGCCGCGAGGAGTTTGTTTTGCTCGGCACTTGTGTTGCGCTGCTACTGGTTTTCGGGGTTTACCCGGGGCCTTTACTGGAGCTGATTTCCCTGGTTTTGTCGTAGGAATGCAACCGGGGGGTTATTGCGCAGGTTTTGCTTTGCGTCCGCATGCCCGTCGTGATTTGACCGGGGTGTTGAATTGAATGCAGAACAGGCTGATATCGTCGTCAGGCGGGTGCTCTTCACCGAAGTTTTTCAGGGTTTTTATGAAGCTGCTGGAGACCTCATCCAGTGAGACTTGCTGTTGTCGGCAGAGAAAATCCATCAGGCGTTGTCTCCCATACATTTCACCGGACGGGGCAGCGTACTCGGTAATCCCATCCGAATAGAGATAGAGCCGGTCACCGGGTTGCAGTAGAACTTCCCCTTCTTCGTAGGGTAGCAGGCCGCCGAGTCCGACCAGGGTTCCACCCGCTTCCAGTAATTCCAGTTTCCCATCCTGACGGACCAGAATGGGTGGGGGATGTCCGCCGTTGCAATAATGTACCCGACCGGATTCCGGTTCCAACAACAGGTAGCTGATCGTGAAAAATTTCTCGAAACGTTCGTAGGGGTATTCACGGTCAAGAGCGGTGAGGACTTCGGCCGGGGTCGCGATGCGGTAAAAAGGCGGTTGGTCGGTCGGTTGTTTGACCAGGTGGCTGGTTCGGTCGGAGAGGCTTTGGTTGACGGAAACCGTGACCATGGCCGAGGAAACGCCGTGACCGCTGACATCCAGCATGTAAACCATCAGGGTATTATCGGCCAGGGCATGAACATTAAACAGGTCGCCACCCACCGTTTCGCAGGGGAGAAACTGCCAGGCAAAACTGAAAGCTTTACAGTCCGGATAGCGGTTGGGCAGTAAAGTACGCTGGATCTGCGCTGCGCTGCGGAGTCCCTCGGCAACTTCCCTCTGGTGGAGCAGCAGACGACCCTGGGCAAGATCCCGTTCTTTTTCCGCCTGTTTGACTCTCAGCAAGATACTGATCTGTTCGAGGGCTTGCTCACTTGCGTTTGGAGCCGCGATCGTTCCACAGGCCCAGGGAGTGAGTGTCCGGGCTTGTTGAAAATCGATATCTTCCCTGCCGAGGCGCAGACAGAGAACTTCGGCCAGTTCCAGTTCGGATCCCAGGGCAGAGAGCTGTTCAGCAGAGGCGGTTGTTGCCAGTTTGGTATCCAGGAGCAGCAGCTCGGGTTGCTGGTGGAGCAACGGGCGTACCTGCTCAAGGTCAGAGGCACTGAGAGTTGTGCATCCTTCACGCACAAGGTCGTTTTTCAGGCGGCCCGCAGTTTTCTGATCAGCATGAGCAATCAGTACTTTTCCTGGCATGCATCTTTCTTTGCTGGCTGGAGAAAAGAAGTGGCAATGAATCCTGAATAATCATTGCCCCGCCGATCGAATTCTATCATGTCAAGAGTCTTTCTGCTTGATGTTTCATCGACTGCAAAGGATGATATGTTTAGAGCGCTTGAGATGCCAAGTGGAACCAACAGGCTCCTCGTCCGCCATTCAACAGGAGAGAATAATGACCGTCAAAGAACAGCTGGAAACTTTTTTGGCCTCGCCGGTGATCGCTATCGTCGGTGTATCGAATAATCGCAATAAGTTTGGCAACAAGATCCTGCGCTGCTATCTGGAAAATGATCGGCAGGTGGTGCCGGTGCATCCGGCACAGAAAGAGATTGAGGGAATTGAATGTGTCACTTCGGTGGCTGAATTGCCGGATGCCGTGGAGAGCCTCTCGATGATTACACCACCAAGGATTACCGAGCAGGTGGTCGAAATGGCGGCAGCCAAGGGCATCAGAAATGTCTGGATGCAGCCTGGAGCTGAAAGCCCGGCCGCCATCCGTTTTTGTCAGGAACAGAGCATAAATCTGATTGCTGACGGCACTTGTGTCCTGGTCGAACTGGGATTCAGTGACTATTAGCGGTTACCGCTGTCTGCTTGGTCATGAGTGCGGCAATCTTCTCTTGCCGTAGCCGAACAAACACAAAGATCCCCGAGTGCTCAAGCCGTTTGCTCGAGTCGTTGAAAGGTGGCTTGATAATCAGAATAATCTCCCTGACCTTAATAGGTTGGGGGGATTATTCTATGGATAATGACAGCAGTTGTAATCAGTTTTTGGTCTCGACTGAATGCCGGTGGCAATCGAGTTAATTGTTAAGATCGACAAATCACTGGTTATGTCGTTCCAGCGTAGTCACTGTTCAGCCCCTTTTAGGGGGTTTCCTCAAGCCACCGGCTATGCAGATGGTCAGTGCCTTCCTGGCAACATATTCCTGAATGTTGTTCCACTATCTATTTTGAGCGGCATCCTTGGATATTTACTTCAGCCATTGGCAGGCGTGAAAAAATCCCCCAAACTTGAAGCTTGGGGGATTTGTAACTGAAAGAATAGATGACTCAACCCCTTGAGATGAAACAGGGGTGTTCGTCTATGGATGTGCCCACTGAACCGCGGGTTAGATATCTCCAGCGGCGTCCCAGCCGGTGCTGACCGCTTTTAGGTTGACTTCGAGCAGAGCCGGTTTCTTGAACGTTTCGCGCAGGAAGGCCTCAATATCGCTCAGCTCGAATATGCCGGTCAAGCGAGCGATGAAGCCGAGTACGACCACGTTAGCGGCCTTGACTGTGCCCGCAGCAGCAGCGAGATCGGTGGCCGGCAGGGCGTGCACCTTGCCCTTGAGCCCGTCTGGGACTTGGTCGATCAGCGAACTGTTGTAGACAATCAGTCCGTCATCCGGGACCAGTGGACCGAACTTCTCCAACGACGGGCGGTTAAGGGCAACCAGCACGTTGGGGGCATCGACCACCGGAGAGCTGATCGGGGTTTTGCCGGCAACTACTGAGCTGTTGGCGACGCCGCCGCGCATCTCCGGGCCATAGGAGGGCAACCAGGTGACCTCCAGGTGACGTTTCATCGACATTTTGGCAACCATCATGCCGAGGGACAGAACGCCCTGTCCGCCAAAGCCGGCAAACTTGAAGCGCATTTCCTCATAGGGCAGGATCATCTCTTTATCGACCGTCTCCGCTTCGGCATCGAGACCGAGCAGTTCGGCTACAGCTGCGAAGTCGGCCTCTTTGCGTGGGCGTTCCAGAGCTCCCCGTTCGTCGGCGAGATCTTTGAGTACGCCGATCGGGTACTGTTTGCTGACCACGTCGTCGATCCACTCGCAGGCCTGCTGCGGGTTCTTTTTCCAGTTGGTTGGACACTGGGAGAGGACTTCGATGAAGACATAACCTTTTTTGTCCCGCTGGATTTCCAGACCGCGCTTGATCACCTTGGACGCTTGGCGGATGTTACGCGGATTATTAACCCCGACACGGGCCACCAGCGTTGGTGCATCCAGTCCGGCGATCATCTCGGCCACCCTGAGCGGAAAGCCGTCATTGCTCTGGCTGCGGCCGAAGGGCGAAGTGGTGGTCTTCTGATTGAGCAGCGTGGTCGGCGCGAGCTGGCCGCCAGTCATGCCGTAGACGTTGTTGTTGACAAAGAATACGATCATGTTTTCGCCGCGGTTTGCCGCATGGATGGCGTTGCTGGTGCCGATGGCCGCCAGGTCGCCGTCGCCCTGGTAGGAGATCACGATAGCGTCCGGGTTGGAGCGGCTGATGCCGGTGGCGACTGCCGAGGCACGTCCGTGAGCGGCCGAGACGCCGGCACTTTCGAAATAGTAGTAGATAAACACGCCGCAGCCGACCGGCCCGACGAAGATGGTCTGATCCTGAATCCCCAATTCTGCAACTTGATCGGCAATGATCTTGTTCAGGGTGCCATGGCCGCAGCCGGGGCAGTAGTGGGTGGTTTTCTGCATTCCCGGTTTGCGCTCGAAGGTCTCGAAAAAGGCCGCGGATTTCTGAAAGACTTTAGGCATTGGACACCTCCTGCAGGCACCGTTCGACCTGGGTGATGATCTGTTCCAGTTCCGGGAGGTTGCCGCCGACACGTCCGTACCAGCTCACCTGGTGCTTCGGCAGGGCCAGTCGGACATCCTCGACAAACTGGCCGCGGCTCATTTCGACGGCGAGCACCGGTACGCCCGGTTTAACGGACCCCTGGTAGATTGCGGTGGGGAAGGGCCAGAGGGTCTGTGGGCGGATCAGTGCAGCACGAATGCCGCGGGCGTCGAGTGTCTCGATTGCACTGCGCAGCAGGCGGCTGGTGATGCCGTAGCCGGTCAGGACGATCTGGGGATCTTCAGCCCCGCTGACCTCGGCCCGGGCTTCGGTCTTACTGATCTGCCGGTAGTTCTCGTGCAACCGTTCGATGTGCGCCTCCATATCGTCGAAATCGAGATAGATGGAGGTGACCAGATTCCGGTTGCTCTCAGGCGAGGCGTCGAGGGCCCAAGGTTTGTCGACCTTATGTACGGGTTCCTGACAGATGTCGATCGGCTCCATCATCTGCCCGAGAGTGGCGTCGGTCAGTAAGAAGACCGGGGTTCGCCAGCGATCGGCCAGGTCGAAGGCCTCAATGGTCATGCGGTAGGTTTCTTCTACCGAGGCCGGGGCCAGCACGATGGTACGGTAGTCGCCGTGGCCGCCGCCCTTGACGACCTGAAAATAGTCGCTCTGTTCCGGGCCGATGTTACCCAGACCCGGACCGACCCGTTGTACGTCGACGATCACGCAAGGCAGTTGGGCTCCGGCCAGGTAGGAGATCCCCTCCATCTTGAGACTGATACCGGGGCCGGAACTGGCTGTTAAGGTTCGCAGGCCGGACGCTGCTGAGCCGAACACCATGTTGATGGCGCCGACTTCGCATTCGGCTTGGATGAACACCTTGCCCAGGGGCAAAAAATATTCGCTGGCCGCTTGGGCAATTTCGCTCGCCGGGGTGATCGGGTACCCATAGTAGGCATCGCAGCCGGCAACGAGAGCGCCGATTACTACGGCCTCGTTCCCTTTAACTAGTTTCTTCAAACCAGCAACTCCTATCGTTTTGTGTTGTTAGATGCCGCACGGGGCCTAAGGGCGGATCACGGTCACCGCCCCTGGTTCGGGGCAGACCAGATAGCAGTTGGCGCAGCCGCTGCAGTCGTCGCCGGTGACCAAGGTGGTCGGGTAACCGAGCTCGTTGATTTGATCGGAGGCGCTCAGGATATTCTTCGGGCAATGAATTATGCAGAGGCCGCAGGCCTTGCACAGGTCGGCGTGAATCGTCACCGAAGGTTTTGCGACTTCCGGTTTGGCCGCCGCGTTGTTCTCAAACATGACGTCTTTGATTCCGAGACGCTCACAGGCGTTCTCGCGCAACTTGTATTTCTGAATCTTGCCGCTGGCGGTGAGCGGAAAGGCGTCAATGAAAAAGACGTACTTCGGCTTTTTATAAGGCGCGATCCGGGAGCGGGTGAAATCGATGACATCCTCTTCGGTCAGTTCAACGCCCTCTTTGCGAATGATGAAGGCGCCGACCACTTCGCCGTATCGCTCGTCCGGAATGCCGACCACCTGTGCCTCTCGAACCCCATCCATGGTATAGAGAAATTCCTCGATTTCACGTGGATAGATATTTTCGCCGCCACGGATGATCATGTCCTTGATGCGGCCGGTGATACGGTAGTAGCCGTTTACGTCCACCTCTGCCTGGTCGCCGGAGTGCAGCCAGCCTTCGGTATCGATCGCTTCCGTGGTCTGTTCGGGCAAGTTGTAGTAGCCCTTCATGATGCTGTAGCCACGGCAGCAGAGCTCGCCACGCTGACCGGGTTTGAGCGTGATGCCGGTGTCGGGGTCGATGATCTTGACCTCGATTTCGGGCAGGGACATGCCGACCGTACCGACCCGGTGGTCGATAGAATCGTCGGTGCGGGTCTGAGTGATGACCGGTGAAGCCTCGGTCAACCCGTAGGCGATGGTGATGTCGCGGCAGTGCATCTTCTCCATCACCTGGCGCATGGTTTCCCTGGGGCAGGGCGAGCCGGCCATGATGCCGGTGCGCAGAGAACTGAGGTCGAACATATCGAACATCGGATGGTCAAGTTCGGCAATGAACATGGTTGGAACACCGTAGATCGCGGTACACTTCTCTTTTTGTACTGCCGCCAGTGTCAACAGTGGGTCGAAAACTTCGAGCGGGACCAAAGTGGTACCGTGGGTGAGTGCCGCCATCACGCCGAGCACGCAGCCGAAGCAGTGGAACAACGGCACCGGCAGGCAGAGCCGGTCGGCTTCAGTGAACTTCTGTCGTTCTCCGATGTAGTAGCCGTTGTTGAGAATGTTGTAGTGGCTGAGCATGACCCCTTTCGGGAAACCGGTGGTCCCGGAGGTGTACTGCATGTTAATGACATCATGCGGATCAAGGGATGACTTTATCGCGTTCAACTCCGTATCGTCGTACTGGTCGCCGAGCAGCATCAGTTCGCGTGTGTTGTACATGCCGCGGTGTTTTTCCGGGCCGATGAAGATGATGTTCTTCAGGTTCGGAAACTTCTCGCTCTGCAACTTGCCGCGCTGGCAGGAGCCGAGTTCCGGAATGAGTTCGTTGACTGTTTTCAGGTAGTCGTGGTCGCGAAAACCGTCGATCAGCACCAACGCTTTGAGGTCGGCCTGACGGACCAGATATTCCAGTTCGAAGCTGCGGTAGTGAGTATTGACGGTGACCAGCACTGCGCCGATTTTGGCGGTGGCGAACATGAAAGTCGTCCAGTCTGGCACGTTGGTCGCCCAGATGCCGACATGGTCTCCCTTGCCGATACCGATGGCCAGCAGGCCTTTGGCCAGTTGGTTGACGCGCTGGTCAAATTGGCTGAAGGTGAATCTCAGGTCGCGGTCGGGGTAGACGATGAATTCATGATCCGGCAGGCGTTGGACCTGGTCTTCAAAAAAAGCGCCGATGGTTTTATCAGTATGGGGCATTACGGCTTCTCCGTCCCCGAGCAGGGGGCATAAACGACAGCCAGGATGCGTGCGCTGTCATCGCCCTTGGCATGGACATCGTGGGGTACGACAGAGTCGTAGTAGATACTTTCTCCAGCTTCTAAGTCGTAGGTGGTGCGACCGTAGTTGATCTGGATGGCACCGGAGAGGACAAAGATGAACTCCTCGCCCTCATGAGCGGAGAGGGGCGGGGCTTCACCGGTTCTGGGTTTAACATCGATCATGAAAGGTTCCATGTGGCGGTCGCGCTTGCCGGCGCCCAGGGAGTAGAAATCGAGATTACTACAGGTCGCGTTGGGGTCCTTACCGGAGAAGCGGATCACGTTTGGCGTCTGGGTGGAATTAAACACCACCGGACCATCCAGCGGATCATCGTCCAGAAGGGTGCCGAGTCGTACGCCCAGTGCTCGTGAAATTTCCATCAGCGGGGTGAGCGAGGGAACCAGAGCTCCATCCTCAATCTGCCGGATCTGATCGGCATGACATTGACTCTGCTCGGCCAACTGCTCGACGGTCATCTGCTTGGCATCGCGCATTTGCCGAACCTTGGCCCCGATCTTTTTTTCAGCAGACATCTCGACTCCTTTTTTGACGGTGTTTATGATAATAAAAACGTAACTGATTCAGTAAAATGTGCCGGTGATGCCCATGGAAAGGGAGATTGTCGCCCGGATGGCGACAGTCAAGCCCCGGGGATGGCCATATATTCATTCAATCGGCGGACCTTGGCATAGGCGGCACCAGACCATCAGCACCCATTCTGAATAGTTACATAAAAACAACGGTATCAGGCGGAATATTAAGAGCGTAATAAACTGCCCGATATGCCGATAATCGTCAAGACAGAAGTTTGTTGTCAGTGAAGTTTTGTTTTCGTGGAAATAAACAAGCCCTCGTCCTCAGGGTATTATTTTACTATACGGTTAGCGGCAGCCTTGTTATGTTGCTCTAATGGAAGTTGGATAAATGGATAAAAATATGTTCGCCAGCGATAATTACAGCGGTATTTGTCCACAGGCCTGGCAGGCGTTGGTCGAGGCAAACTCGGGCTATGTCAATTCCTATGGCGATGATTGCTGGACAGCGAAAGCCTGCGATGCCCTGCGGGAGTTTTTTGAGACCGACTGTCAGGTATTTTTTGTTTTTAACGGCACCGCAGCCAATTCACTGGCACTGGCCGCCCTCTGCCGTTCTTATCACAGCATCATCTGTCACGAGATGGCCCACGTGGAAACGGATGAATGCGGGGCGGCGGAGTTTTTTTCTAACGGCACCAAGATTCTTCTCGTCCCTGGAGCTGACGGCAAGATTGATCCTGATGCAGTGACCCGGACCGTTGAGCGGCGCACCGATATCCATTATCCAAAACCGAAAGTGCTGAGTATCACCCAGGCGACCGAGCTGGGGACGGTTTATTCACGCGAGGAATTGCAGCTTGTCGATGATCTGGCCAAACGCCATCAGCTGAAGTTACATATGGATGGCGCCCGTTTCGCCAATGCGCTCGCAACTCTCAATCTGTCGGCCAAGGAAATAACCTGGCAGGTCGGGGTCGATGTGTTGACTTTCGGCGGCACCAAAAACGGCATGGCTGTCGGTGAAGCGGTGGTCTTTTTCGACCGACAACTGGCAGAGGAATTTGATTATCGATGTAAACAAGCGGGCCAGCTGGCCTCGAAGATGCGTTTTTTATCCGCACCCTGGGCCGGCATGTTACAGCAGGGGACACTTTTACAGAATGCCGCCCATGCCAATCGCTGTGCTCAGTTGCTGGCGGAGCAATTACAGTCGTTGGATGTGATTCAACTGGTTCATCCGGTGCAGGCCAACGCGGTTTTTGTGCAGATGCCGGAAGCTTTGATTGATGCATTGCATGCAGCCGGGTGGCATTTTTACACCTTTATCGGTTCCGGCCATGCCCGGTTCATGTGTTCCTGGCAGAGTCGGGAAGAGGAGATCCTTGCTTTCGGCGAAGAGTTGCGCAGGATTGCTGCGGGGCTTCAGGCGCAGGTGAGGTGACGGGCAGTATGGCGACCTATACGGATTTCAGTACGATTATCAAAAACATGGGAGAGCTTCCGCCGTCACCGCTTGTGGCGAGCAAGATACTCGAACTGTTACGAAAACCGGACCTGACGATCAAGGAACTCGCCAACGCCGTATCCCTGGATCCGGTGCTTTCAGCGCGGCTGATGCGGATGGCCAATTCGGCTTTCTATGAGCAACAAAAGCAGATCACCACTGTTGACCGGGCGATTATTGTTATTGGTGAAAATGTCCTGAAAAATCTCGCTCTGGAAAGCAGTTTGCGTACTGCACATAAAACCTACGGTCTGCTGGAGCGACGCTTGTGGGAAATGTCGATCGGCAGCGCCGTGGCCAGCCGGATGCTTGCTGACCAGCTGACCGAAATCGATAAAAATGAGGCCTATCTGGCCGGCTTACAGCACCATATCGGCAAAGTGGTGATGATGAATCGTGACAAGGATCTCTACAAGGAAGTGGTCCGGATTGTTGATGCCGGGAAGGGTAGCCTGCAGGATGTCGAGCGCGCCCTTTTTGCCTACTCTCACGAGTTGGTCGGGGCCGCCCTGCTCGACTACTGGAATTACCCGAAAACACTCGTCAAAGCCACCCAGCATCACCATGAATTCGAAAAACTGCGGGATGAAGATGGGGAGGTCTTTACGATTTGTGCGATTCTTTGCCTGGCAAGTGATTTCTGTCGCTATTACGGTATCGGTCAATTGCAGGCGGACGACAGCATCGATCTGACCAGAAACAAGGGAGCGATGGCATTGGCAGCCAACCCGATCGTGGTTGAAGAGTTGTTGGAAAAATTTCACCCTGAGTTTGTCAAGGAGCGGAACCTTTTCCTTTCTTGATGCCGCCTGGTAGCTTTCAACGGTTGATTTTTAATGCAATCCGCACTTCCTCCCCTCCCAAGGAGACGGTTTATGTGCAAGAAAATCTTTATCGCCGCGACCGATCAGCACTGCGGTAAAACCACAACCAGCCTGTCCTTGTTGCATCTGGCACGCAGGAAGTACCAAAGGATTGGTTTTATCAAACCGTTCGGCCCGAAAAGAACCAGTTGCCGGGGGCGGGATGTCGATGTTGATGCGGCGCTCATAGCGCATGTTTTCGATATGGATAAGGATCTGTCACTTATGTCGCCGGTGGTGCTGCAGCCGCAGACAACTCGCGATGTTCTTGATGGAAAGATCGATCCGCAACTTTATCTGGAACAGATCTGCCGGGCGACGGTCGCGTTGGAAGAAAAGTGTGATTTTCTGATTATCGAGGGCGCCGGGCATGCCGGGGTCGGTTCGGTGGTCGGTTTGAACAATGCCCGGCTGGCGAAACGTCTGAATGCCCCGGTGCTGATGGTTGCCGGTGGCGGGATCGGCAACGTCATTGACGCGATAAATCTGAATCTGGCTCTCTTTCGGGAAGCCGGCGCCGAGGTTCGGGTGGTGCTGCCGAACAAGCTGTTGAAGGAGAAGCGGGACACGACCCTGCATTATCTCCGTTTGGCGTTCAAGGAGAGCGGCATCAGGGTGGTCGGGGGGTTTAACTATTCGCCGATCCTCGCCAACCCGACATTGAAGTATCTCTCGGAACTGTTGAAGCTTGAGTTGCATGCTGCGCCGGAAGATGCTCGCCGAATTACCCATCATTTCCAACTGGGGGCGGCTTCGACCCAGCGGGTCATTGATAAACTGCTCGATTCGACTCTGCTGGTTGTCACCAGTAGCCGGGACGAAGTGCTGGTCATGCTGGCGACTCTCTATCATCTTCCCGAATATCGGACTAAAATTGCCGGTCTGGTCATCTCGGGGGGGGCACCGGTTGCCGATATTGTCCAGCGGGTTCTCGACGATGCCGGGATACCCTACATGCGTTCAACCGATACGATGGCGAAAATTTATACAACCATCATGGAGGATGTCGCCAAAATCCGCGCAGATGACGAAGAAAAAATTGCCCTGGTACAGCAACTGGCTGAGAGTGAGCTCGATTTCGAAACTATCGATCGCCTCTTCTGAAAAAAATCTGTAATCTATTCAGAACGGGTGCTGATGTGCCGGTCCGCCTATTCCAAGGGCCGCAGATTGAATGAATATATGACCCTTTCCATGGGCATCACCAGCACATCTTGCTGAATCGTTACAACAATCTATCATCGAAGGACATATTTTCATGGGTTGGTTGGGAAAAATATTCGGTGGCGGTGCCTCCGTTGACGGCTTGCGCAAAGCGCTGGCGCAGAAGCGTTTTGCCGATGCCCGGTTGCTGGCCGAACAGCTGCAGGGACAGAATTTGCCCGCAGAAGAGGTTGCCGAAGTGGAGCGCTTAGCGGTGACTGCCGGTGATGGATTGGCTCGACTGAACCTGGACGAGGCTTGCGGTTTTCAGCGAGCCGGGGAGCCGGAGCGGGCTGACGAACATCTGCAATTGGCTCTGCAGCAAGTCTGTAGTGCCGAGTTGCGCAGAGAGATTGAAGAAGTGAGTATGAAACCGCTTCAGCCGACCATTGAAAATGTGTCGGAAGGGTTGTCCAATGTTTCCTGTAGTCATTGTGCCCCGCAGAAACTGACGCCGTCAACCCATGAGGAAAGTGATTTTCCGGATCTTGACAGTCGACTGGAGTTGGTGTTGATCTCTTATCCGCCGGATCTTGCTGAACGCTACCGGCACAAAAGTGAACAATTCCTGGAGGGCTTTCTGTTTGCTCATGCAGGGCAGGATGGAGAGGCGTTGTTGCGTTGGCAGGGGCTTTCGGGAGCAGAGCAGGATGACCTTTACTGGTTCGAATTGGGATCTGCCCAAGCTCGCTGCGGCCAAAGAGAGGAAGCCCGAAAATCGCTGGAAACGGCGCTGCAGGAGAATCCTGACTTGTTGCCGGCAACCGAAGCGCTGGTGTCGGTGCTGGTGGCTCTCGGTACCGCTGATATGGCCCGGGAGTTCTTGCAGAGGATGCTTGATAAGGGGCAAGACCCGGCATTTTGCCATGCCCAATTGGCAGTCCTCTTCGTTCAGGAAGAAGCGCAGGAACAGGCCCTTGTGCATACTCGCCAGGCCCTGGTAGAGGGTGCCGTTGACCCCGCGTTCCTGGTGTTGGGAGCGTCTTTACTGGAACAGGCGGGGGCCCTGGAGGAGGCGGAGGAGGTGTTGAATCGACTGTCCGGAGGGGGCTGTCGCGGGGGGCTGAACCTGCCGCTGGCAGAATTTCTGTTGCGGCAGAAACGGGATCTGGGGAAAATACTTGATACTTTCAACGCGGCCTGCCGTGAGGATCCAGAAAATCCCCGTTGGCAGTTACGTGTGGCTCAAACCTATCTGGCTCGCAACTGGCGTAAAGAGGGATTGAATTTACTGAAAAGGGTGGTTGATGATCCGCGGCTGACTCCTGAACTGCATCAGGAAGCAGTCATCCAACTGGCCGGATTGGATACCTGAAAATGCCGAGCATTGTCGAGGTTAAAAAGTATCTGGCCGAGTATGGAATCGAAGTTCGCGAGTATCAGCAGCCGACCCCGACAGCTGAGGCCGCGGCTGCTGCGGTTGGTTGCACCCCCGCCGAGATTGCTAAAACCCTGCTGTTTTTGATCGGCGGCAAACCGGTTGCCGTTGTCACCTGTGGTGATATGAAGGTCAAGAGTTCGCTCTTAAAGAAGGCGGCAGGATTGTCCGGCAAGGTGAAGCTGCCGCACGCCGAAGAGGTGTCGCAATATACCGGCTATCTGCCGGGCGGGGTTTGCCCTTTTCTGTTGACCAGGGAATTACCGATATTGCTGGACGTTTCCCTGCAGCGCTTTGAGAAGGTTTACGCTGCCGCAGGAAATGATTATTCAGCTGTCCCGGTAACCTATCAGCAGTTGCAACAGTTGACAGGGGGGCAAGCTGCGGTTGTCTGTGGCTAATTTGCAAATTCGGAGGAATGGTTATGCTTGAATTATTACGTCAGCGGCGCAGTGTCCGGAAATTTCACAATCGGCCGGTCGAAGCGGAGAAGATCGAGCAGCTTTGTGAGGCGTTATTGCGCTCTCCGACTTCGCGGGATCTGCAACCCTGCCGGTTTGTGGTTGTTGATGACCCACAGCTTTTGCAACAATTTGCCGGCGCCAAAGCGCACGGTACCGCCTTTTTTGCCAGTGCTCCTTTGGCGGTTGTCATCGCTGCCGATCCGACAGTCAGCGATGTCTGGATTGAAGATTGCTCCATCGCGGCAATTATTGCGCAGCTGGCGGGTGAAGAGCTCGGGCTGAAAAGTTGCTGGGCGCAATTGCGCCTGCGCCTGCGCGATGGGGAAACGGCTTCGGAATATGTCCGCGAGTTGGTCGGGTTGCCGGTGGGGATGGAGGTGCCGATGGTGATCGCTTTCGGCTATCCGGATGAAGAAAAAGCGGGGCACCCACGCGCATCTCTGTTGGATGAAAAGATCCACCGGAATCATTTCAGTTGCTGAGAAAGATTATTTGCTTGTCAGTTCCGCAAGCGTTTGCCGATAACACTCGGCATCTTTGTCGGAAAAACAGCAGAAAATAATTTTTTCCAGTGAATTTTTCTGCTTGAGGAATTGCAAGGTTTCATGAATGGCAATCCGGCAAGCTTTTTCAATGGGGTAGCCATAGACCCCGGTACTGATCGACGGAAAGGCAATGCTGGTTAGACCGATATCTGCTGCGAGACGCAAACTGTTGCGGTAACAGTTCGCCAGCAATTGTGGTTCACCCTGAGTACCACCGTGCCATACCGGGCCGACGGTGTGAATCACTTTTTTTGCCGACAGACGGTAACCGGCAGTCATTCTTGCTTCCCCGGTTGGGCAACCGTGCAAGGTTCGACATTCTGCCAGCAATTCCGGTCCGGCAGCGCGATGAATGGCACCGTCTACACCACCGCCACCGAGCAACCTGTTGTTGGCGGCATTGACGATGGCAGCAACGGAGAGTTGGGTGATATCCCCCTGGATAATTTCAATTTCGGCAGCCATGCTGACCTCCGTAGCGCAGAATTGACAGTTGGCAAAAGTATAGCGAAACAAGCTGGGATTTCCAGTTTCTGGTGTTTTGATTGGCTTTCACCACTGCCATGCTGGACCCTTGATCGCCGGACAGCCATAGCATTACAGCGGCAATTTGCGCAACGCGGGCAGCGCCCCAAAGGGCCAGAATTCAATTGACACGACTAACCGCACGGGACACCGGTTTGGTTGCAACTTTTGCAATCGGGCTATTTCAGTGCGGTGAACCAGGCATAGCTGATGACGGCGATAGCCAGAGAAACCAAGACCGAGTTGGTGGATTTATTTGGCTGGCCAAGCTTGCCCAAAAAGAATTTGTAGGTTAACCCCAAGGCAATCCCCGCCAGCAGACCGAACAGGTGGGCACCAAGATCGGTTGTGTCGCCGGCCGCTCCAAGCATCGCCAGTAAGCCCAGTGCGGCTGCAATTGGGAGTGGCCAGCGGTGGCGCAAATTGATTCGGTAATGCAGCACGTTGATCGCTGCAAGTATGCCGACGGCACCGAAGACGGCAGTTGATGCACCGATGGAACGGTGGTTTGGTGATTGCAGCAGAGCGTTCACCAGGTTGCCGAGGGCTCCGGCAGCGAGGACAAGATTCCAAGCCGTTCCGGAGCCGAGATCACGGCAGAGACGGAGCATGAATATCCCACCGACAAGCATGTTGCCGGCCAGGTGTAAGGCTCCGGAATGCAGAGTCAGGGCAGTGACCAGCCGCCACCATTCTCCGGCTAATATTTTTCCGGCTTGGGCATTGCCCTGGGCCATCCAGTCGACCGGATGGCCGAATAAAGTGATTTTCTGTAAAGTGAAATTGTGGAAGATTGCCAGTAGAATCAGCACCCAGATGGTTGCGGTCCGGTTTTCCCGTTGTGGCGGTGACGTTGGAAGGGGGGGCGGCCAGTTGCGATTTTCTATCTCATATTTACGCAATTCTTCGCAGGCTTCCCGAAACTGATCGATCGGTACCAGTATTTGCCGGCCTTGCGTGCCTTGTTCGCTACGGCAAGGGATCTGCCGCGCCTGTAAAACCAGAGCCCAGTTGCGCAGTTGTTTTTTTGTCAGCTGCCGGACGATCGGCCCATCTTCCAGTTGTGGTGGAATCGCCACCCAGTCCAATTGTTCAATCTCAATGTCCGTTTTGTTCGTCATTCGGCTATTTTCGCAGATGAGCATTGTCAGGTCATCAGATAACTGCTACATCCATTTGTATGATGATGACGGTTAAAAGCTTTGCCACGGAACAAAACCTCTGGTGCCGGATTGAAGATGCGGTTAAACAGGCACTCGAAGGGAATGCTGTCGATGCTCTGCTGCAACGTTTGGCAGGGGTTCCGATCAAAAGCAGCCGGGCAAGCCGAATGCTCGGAGCCTATATTTTCAAAACAGGAGAGCCGGTTTGTATTCGTCTGCAGTTTGTTCAGTCGCCAGAGAGTTTACAGCAGACCTTTCTACATGAAGTCGCCCATGCCTGTGACCATTTGAGCCATCAACCGAAAAAAGTTCAGCGCCGTGGTCATGGCAGGGCCTGGCAAGCTTGGGCCGTAGCGTTGGGGATTCTTCCGGTCCGATGTGGCGAAAGTGCTGAGCTTGCCCAGTTGCACCGCACCCGTCTGAAGCCGGTTGCGGTTTGTCTGAAATGTGGGTTTGTTTTGCAGCGAGTCCGGCGTTTAAACCGTCGGGGTGACTATATCCATCGTTCTTGCGGCGGTCGTTTGAAAACGCTTTGAATCAGGCAGGCAACTGACCCTGATTCTTGCCGGGTCTTTTCCTCCGGGGATTCAATTTGAAAAATGTGATCGATTTAACTGTTTCAGGGGGTCGACAACAATCTGTTCAGTTTTGCCAGTTTCATTTCTTTTGCGGCGGCTACCTTTTCGGGGCCGAACATCCAGCTGAGTTGACCAAGCATCAGGCTGACATCCGCCAGTTCTGAAATGACCGCTTGTTCGTCGATCTTGCCGCGCCGATAATGTTTCAGTGCGGCGATCAATTCGGCACATTCTTCGACCGCTTGGTCGTACTGGGCGTCTTCCCCCCACTTGTCGAGGGTTGCTTGATAGATCTGTTCCATCGGCATAAATAAGTCCTGTGATAGCGGATTACACATGTTAATGAAAAAGGCTGCCGAATCGGGCAGCCTTTTTCATTAAATTGTCAGTCTGGTGGTCACGCAGTCTCCTGACGGTTCTTCTGGAGAAAGATTGTCAGTTTTTTTTCCACCAAGGTCAGGTGTTCCATCATCCGGTCACGGGCACGCTCCGGGTCGTGATCGGCAATCGCTTCCATGATTTCACGGTGATGATTGAGCAGTAGCTCGATGTAGCCTTCCTTGCTGTAAAACTCGCTCAATGCTTCCATAATGGTGGTTTGAAAGAGCTTTTGGACAGTATCGAGGATATGGACCTGCAAGGTATTGTGGGTGGCCGCAGTGATGGTCAGGTGGAATCGAAAGTCAACTTCAGCGTCCCAGTTCCCACTGGCGGCCAGTTCAACCATGCTGTTGTAAAGTTCCCGTAAACGTTCAATTTCGGAATCGTCGGCGCGCTTTGCCGCCAGATAGGCAGACCAGGTTTCCAAGCCGATACGGACTTCTGTCAAAGCATGCAACATGCGTGGGTCGCGCTGCTCAACCATACTGGCCAGCGGGTCGGCCATGGTGGCATCCGCCAGTGAACGGACGTAAGTGCCTCCGCCCTGACGTGATTCGAGAAAGCCCATCGCTTCGAGCACCATGATGGCTTCGCGCACAGAGGGGCGACTGACGCCGAGAAATGATGCTAATTCCCGTTCCGAAGGAATCTTTTGCCCGGGACTCAGCTCACCGCGTGAAATCAGTTCTTTGATTTGGTTGACGATCTCTTCGGAGAGTTTTTTCGGACGGATCGGTTTAAAGACTGTGGCCATAAGTTCCTCCGACTTTCTTGGTAAGACCTTTTACCATAGCCGTTGGTCAATAACAAGGCAAGAGAAGCTGAAGGTAGCTACAATCTGCTTCCTTTTGTTCTTTCCCGGGCGTTGAACCATGGCCTGTTCTTGGTGAGATAAGTCAGCGGTCAGACCAGTTGTGTTGACCCTGTTCTTTCGCTTTTTGCGTTCGCTGGAAACGCTTAAACCATGTCTTGAAGTCTTTTTCTTCCCGCTCCATTTCAAAAGCGTTAATCAACCCCCGTGCTAATGAGACGGCGACTGCCCGGTTTCGTAAATTGAAAGAGTCGCCGACTTTTTCACAGTGGAACTGTTCCTGGTCGAGGCCGAGCTTGTTGTAGAGGGAGTTGAGCCGACTTTGCACCCCGCGTCGGGAAAGGTAGCGCCGTTGGGCAATCAGGTTGTCAGTCAGGCCCAGCGAAATGTCGAGCAATGCCTCATATTCAATGTCAGACAGAGCCGTTAAGCTGTGTCCTGCCCGTCCCTGCACTTTGCGCACCTCTGGAGATATCCAGCACTGTTCCTCCAGAAGGACGGTCCGAATGGCCGAGGTAATCCGTTCTCGGGAGCTCGATTTAAGGATGTAACCATAGACCGTTTCCGGTGGAACAATTTTCGCCAGGGCACGGACATACATCTCATCCTTGAACTGGCTCCAGAAAACAATGCGGGTTTCCGGCTGTGCTTGCCAGAGGCTTTGGGCCAAATCGATCCCGTTCATTTCCGGCATCTGTATGTCACTGATGATTAACGGATTGGTGCGGGTCAAAGCAATATCCAGGGCATCTTTGCCGTTGGACGCCCGGGTGATCCGGACCTCCTCATCCCAGTCTGAAAGCAGTTGTTCGAGGAATTCATAATCTTTCGGATTGTCTTCTGCAATCAGTATTTCAATCGGTTGCATCTTTTTGTTCCTCAAAAATTGCTCAGGAGGGTATCAGGCTATCCGGGGAAACCAGCAGGGTCAGTTCAAAGCGGGTGCCGGAAGAAAATCGTGAATTTTTCCAGGTGACTTCGGCACCGATACTTCTGGCCCGTTCCTGAATATTGTTCAAGCCCCGACTCTGTCCGGGGTCGGACACGTCAGCGATTCCATTGCCATTATCTTCGACGGAGAGGACCAGTGTTTTGTCACGCACCTCCAGGTTAACTTCGTAGCGACTGGCGGCAGCATGCTTGAGGACATTCTGGATTGCTTCCAGGGCAATTCGGTAGAGGGCCAGTTGCCGAACCCGACTTAGTTTCAATTCACCGATTTTCGGATCGAGATAAAGGTGGTACTCAGGAAGGCTCTCAATCGAGCAATAACGATCCAGGTGAGCTTCGATTGCTGCACCCAAACCGAGAATGTCGAGAGTTTGCGGGTGCAGGTTGTTCATGATGTCACGCAGGTTGGTTATTGCGCGATCCAGGTCCTGTTCCAGTGCGGTAACACTTCGGATCGTTTCCTGGTCCACTGATTTTGCCGCCAGGTTTTGAATGCCCCGCAAAATTGCCGAGAGGTCGGCCAGTGACTGGTCATGCAGATCCATAGCGATTCTGCGTCGTTCTTCCTCTGCACCTTCGAGCAGTTTTTCTGTGCCGACAACCTGAATCAGGCGGCCGGTCATGCGCTTGATCGAAACACCCAAAGCATCCAATTCGTCACGGATGTTATCGGGTGCCGGCGGCAGGACCAGTTCACCACCGGCAATGCGGCCGGCACTGTCCGACAATAACTGGATACGATTGAGGATCCGCTTGCTGAAGTAGGTGGCCAGCACGAGTCCGAGAAAAATTGCCAGACTGATGACCGAAATTGATACCAGCACCGATCGCTCAATCAGCTGATTGATATCATGACTATGCCGGTGGCGCAGCTTATTCCGGTGAATCTGGGTGGTGTTCGACAGATTTGATAGCTGGGCTCGAAGGTGGGCATAAAGCTCGGCGGTCTGTTCCGGTTCCGGGCCGTTGGCCGGATTGAGTTTGCCGGCAAGTATATGGAGCTGGTTGAGTTCGTTATTCTCTTTCAGTGGCCCGAAAGGCTCAATCCGCTCGATGGCATCAATCAGGCGATCATAGAGATCGGTGACCAGGGCCATTTCCTCCGGTGAGGCAATCCCCGTGTGCTGGAAGGTGCGAATGATGACGTGCAGGCGCCTGGCAGCCATATCTGCTTCAGCCAGGGCGATAAAGGTTGTGCCGAGCGTCTTGGTTTCCTGGCGGATCAGGGCCAGGTTCCAATAGCTATACTGCATGAAAACAAGCAATAGAACCAGCAGTAACAGGACGGTCGCGGGGGCCAGCAGTATCTGTTGTTTGACGGTGATTCGCATGTGTGCAGCTTAACATGTGGTTTCGGGGAAAGCACTGTGCAGATGCGCAGTCGGCAATTGCCTGCCCATGTGCTCTCTCGAAGGCCCCGGCGGTGATTATTCTGGTTGTTTTGGTGATCGGGTATAGATAAGGGGGATTAAAAGAGAAAGCCCCAAAGACCTGGAGGGGGGGGAGGTCTTCGGGGCCCGAAACCTTATAAAAGGTCTCTAGTGCTTCTTTATATAACAATTGATGGAAAAAGTGAACCGTAAATTTTTGCTTAGCCATGACTTTTTGCGCGTGCATCAATAATTTGGGGCAGCTAGTGGCCCGTGCGGCTAATCCTATCCATTAATTCTGGCTTTTTTTGCTCGCTGTCTGCGTTGCACCTCTTTGGCTTAACGCAGGCTAGGCCTTCATCGGCGTGCCTTGACAGCAATCAAAAAGGCCAGAATTACGCGTCACGATTAACCGCACGGGCCCCTAGTGTCATGTCAATCAACAAGTGTCGGATAAAGTCTTAATAGCTTGATGCGTGCATCCTTTGTCGTAAACTGCCAATTCACTTTGGCCTGCTTGTTGTTTCTGAACTTTTGCCATGCGCGCACTTCCGTTCTCACAATCTCGATATCATCGATCCTTCTGTTGAGGCACTGGCCCGTCAGGACATTTAGTTCGATTTCGGCCATGTTCAGCCAGCTGCCGTGCTTTGGGGTGTAGACAAATTCGAAACGATCCCACAAGACCTTCGC
The DNA here is from genome assembly GCA_030595055.1 of Desulfuromonadaceae bacterium. Classification (GTDB taxonomy): domain Bacteria; phylum Desulfobacterota; class Desulfuromonadia; order Desulfuromonadales; family Geopsychrobacteraceae; genus Malonomonas. The sequence goes on along the minus strand of JAUVEB010000002.1, from coordinate 21,630 downwards.
CTTTTCCGGTGGGAAGGCCTCGTAGAGAGCTCCGGGTTCATGTGTATTCAGATTGTCCATCACCAGCGTTATCTTCGCAGCATGCTTGTATTGGTCAGCGATTTCTTCCAGGAAGTGCGCCCAATCCTTCTTGGTCTTTCTTTCGGCAATTGTGACCATGCGTTTCCCGGCCAGTGGTTCGCAGGCGAGAAAAACATTACACACCCCGTGCCGACAATACTCATAGTCATATCTGGTGGGCTTCCCAGGTGATGCCGGGATCGGCTGCCGGACCTCTCCGATCAACTGTTTGGGCGATTCGTCCATGCAGACAACCGGGCGGAGCTGCTCAAATGGTCGTTTGTAGACATCCAGAACCTTTTCCATGTTAGCGACAAAGCTGCCATTTTGATCCGGCGGAATTATCCACCCTTTTTGTCGCCAGGGCTTGATTTCGTTTTTTTTAAAATGCCTCGCACAGCTTCATGCGAAATGCTGTCGATATAGTTCAACTCAACCACTTTGTCCGCTAGTAACCGCAACGACCAGCGGGAAAAACCTTCCGGCGGGTCACTGCAACTCAAGGCAACCAGATGGGCCTCGAAGTCGCCATCCGCCTTTTTTTGATAAACGCGATCTGCCTTCCTCTTGCCCAGCGCAAATTCAAACCCCTCTTCAACAAAACGTTTCTTCACCCGGTCAATTTTTTTCATGCTGATATTCAGAACCCGAGCAATTTCTTCATTGGTTGAGCGACCTGGTTGAAACTCGCCCGTATCACAATCAAGTAAAATCAACGCGTTGAGAATCCTCTGCGACTGGTGTTTCCCCTTTGATGTGAGATCATTTAGAAAATTACGTTCTTCCATGCTGAGGGTCACAGTGTATTTCTTCATAGTCAAACCTCCGGGATTGAATTATGAAGAAAGTATAGCCGATCACTTGCGACACTTCAAGGTTGACATGACACTAGTTTTTTTCTTTCATCTGCCGAGTGACTCGGCTGGTGTGTTAACGGCAGTATGACGGCAAATTTGCTTCCTTGTCCCGGCATTGAACAGACCCTGATTGAACCGGCATGGGCATCGACAATCCATTTAGCAATCGCCAACCCGAGTCCGGAGCCGCCATCGTTACGATTGCGGGTTTTTTCGATCCGATAAAATCGGTCAAAGATATGTTGCTGATGTTCGCTGTCGATCCCGATACCGGTATCTTCAATAATGATTCTGGCTGCTTCCCCCTGAAGTGACCAATTGATAATGACGCGTCCCCCTTCAGGTGTGTACTTGATTGCGTTCGTTAATAGATTGAGGAAAACCTGACGCAGTCTGGCGCCGTCGGCAAACAGGCTGATCTGTTCTTCCCCCCCGTTGAGTTCAAGTTTAATGTGCTTTGACTCAGCTAATATTTTTGCCTGTTCATGTAGCTTTTGCAACAGGGTTCCGAGGTCAAGGGCTTCCATCTTCAGGGGGATTTCTCCCAGTTCGCTTTTCGATAAAATGAGCAGGTCTTCTATCAGGCCACCCATCCGGCCGATTTCTTCCAGATTCGATCCGAGAATCTCCAGCAATTGTTCGCGATCCTTGTTGCCCCTGAGCGCCAGTTCGGTTTCACCGCGTAAAATGGTCAATGGTGTCCGAAGTTCGTGGGTGACATCGGCCGAAAACTGTCTGGCTTTATGCAGGCTGCTACTCAGGCGTTCCGTTAGATTGTTGTGGCTGATCACGAGTTGTTGAAGTTCTTGACCGGCAAAAAATGGTAATTTGAATGTCGCTGAAAGATTGCCTTCGCCGGTTCTGTCCATCCGCAGAGCCAGCTTGGCCAGTGGGTTGGTTAGCAGGCCTAATAAAACCCATTGGACAACGGCAAAAGCAATAACCGCCGGCAACCCGGCGGAACAGAGCAATAAGGCAAGTTTTGCCAAGCGATTTTCAACGCTTGCAAGGGAGTGGATCACTCGCAGGTGATAGAGAACTTGTCCATTTTTGATGACGGGCGTGGTCAGTTGGCGCCACCGATCTCCCTGGGTGCCAGTGGTCTCAAAAAACGGTTCGCCAAGGAGTGAACTGTTGAGAATGTCAACGGACAATTCAGGCGGTGGGTTGCTCGGATGTTTGCTGTGACACAGCAGAGCCCCCTGAGAAGAATACAGGGCAACGGCGACGTTCCCTTCCAGGCGTATGGAACATCGGTTAATAGCTTGGCAGAAAGACGTTTGTCCCGATTCGGCGGGGGCAACTTCACGGCAACTGCAAGAGAAGCTACGGGACGTGGACAGCAGCTGGGAATCGAGGCTGTCTGCGAGTTCCTGTCGCTGTATGTAGTAACAAAAAAAACCGCCACCTCCGAGGAGCAGGATCAGCAGCATCAAGCTCCAAAGAGTGAGGCGGGTTCTCAGTTGACGGCCTACCGGCAATTAATCTGACTCCTTAAGAACATAACCGACCCCACGTACGGTGTGGATCAGCTTTTTGTCGAAATCGCGGTCGATCTTTTTACGCAGATAATTGACGTAAACGTCGATGATGTTGGTGAAAGAATCAAAGGTGTAGTCCCAGACATGCTCGGCAATCATGGTGCGGGTCAGAACTTGATTCGTGTTGCGCATGAAATATTCAAGTAGGGCGTATTCCTTGGCGGTGAGATCAATTTCTTTATTACTGCGCCAGACTGTGTGCCCAACCGGATCAAGGCGCAGGTCGGCAAAGAAGAGCTCGGCGCCACGATCCTGGGAGCCACGGCGGATCAAAGCTCTGACGCGGGCGACCAATTCGGCAAAGGCAAACGGTTTGGTCAGGTAGTCATCGCTGCCGATATCCAGGCCGGACACGATATCGTCAATGGTATCCTTTGCCGTCAAGCAGAGAATCGGTGCGACAATGTCCATTTCCCGGATCTCTTTGATGGCACTCAAGCCGTCCTTTTTCGGCAACATGACATCCATGAGGATAAGGTCGTAGCTGGTATTTCCTGCCATGTAGACGCCTTCTTCACCATCATAGGCGACATCAACGGTAAACTCTTCCTCTTCCAATCCCCGCTTGATAAAGCTGGCAACCTTTTTCTCGTCTTCAACTACCAGGATGCGCATCCGTGTCTCCTTCGCTGCAAGCCGCCGAAGAGTATTCCCCTCGGCACTTAAAAAAATTGACATTATTTCTGTTGTTTTTGACCGCGCCGCGACAGGCTCTGATCAACATATATGTGCAGATTGTATTCAAAAAAACATCTATTGCGAGTTCAATATTTATAGCAGATGCTCATGAAAATTATTAGCAACTTTATCAGAGTGTAGATCCCCGTGCAAGTGGATAATAATTATTTTTTAATTATCCGCGTATGGGAAAATATCCCCAAAAACCGGGACTATAAAGTTGAGGATCCCAGTTTCTTATTGAGCTAGAGTTAAAATTCAGCCAGACTTTGTTTCTGCTGTCAACTTTTTTCTTAGGATTCTTTGTTGATTTTTCTCTCATCTCTCTGTTAATTAGGGGGTATGGAGAATGGATGGATTGTCATAGAGATCGCCGTTCCCGGCAATTGTGTTGAGCTGGTGAGTGCTGTACTGGGTGATTGTGGTTGTCAGGGCGTGGTTGTCGAAGATCGCGAGTTGGATACCTTTATCGTTCCGGATGAAGAACTCGACCCCGAAATGACCTACCAGATTAAAGCCTATTTTGCCGATTGTCGTGATCCTCAAGAGATGAGCAGCGTTATTCAGCGGGAATTTGCGAAAATTCCTGTTTTACAAGGATTGTCCTTACCTCTGGGCGAAGCTGCCGTAGTGCATATGGAAGATTGGGCGGAAAACTGGAAGCAGAATTTTTCGACCATGCGGGTCGGTCCGAACCTGATTGTTCGCCCCAGTTGGGAAGAATATCTCCCACAAGAGGGTGAGGCGGTGATTGAGATTGATCCCGGAATGGCATTTGGGACCGGGACGCATGGAACAACCTTGCTCTGCCTGCAGGTGATTGCCGAAATCTTTACCGGGAACAACCCCCCGAGCGATCTGCTTGATGTCGGTACCGGGTCGGGGATCCTGGCGATTGGCGCTGCGGCTTTAGGCTGTCAGAAAATTCTCGCCAACGATATCGATCCAGTGGCCTGCAAGGTTGCTCGACAAAATGTTTCGCAGAATGGCTATGCTGAGCAGATTGCGATCAGCCCGCAGCCGCTTGAAGAGCTGACAGGTGATTTTGACCTGGTCGTGGCCAATATTCTTGCCGAAGAAAATATCCGTTTAAAGGAAGAATTGTTCCGTCATCTGCGTTCGGGGGGCTGGCTTGTTTTATCCGGGATTTTGCAAGAGAAGGAGCCGCTGGTGCGTGACGGGTTTGCCGAACTGCCACTCCACTATTTAGCGACTCATGTGCAGGATGGTTGGGTTTGTTTACTTTACCGGCGACAGAAATAAATGCCCAGATTCTTTTTGCCGAAAGCCGAGATGTGCCGGGGAGAAATTCTATCTTTGCCGGCTGAAATGAGGCATCATCTCAATACTGTGCTCAGGATGCCGGTTGGTGCAGAGATTGAACTCCTTAATGGTGCCGGATTGATTGCCGGAGCGGTTGTTCTGTCAGACGGGATGGCAGAAGTTCAGAGTGTTAAGCGGGTTGCTGCCGCCGCTTGTGCGATCAGCCTGATCCAGGGCTTACCCAAGGGAGACAAGCTGGAACTGGTCCTGCAGAAAGGGACAGAGCTTGGTGTTAACCGTTTTCTGCCGACCCGGATGGCCCGGAGTGTCGGACAGCTGAAGGCCGAGCGGCAGCAGAAACGGCTCGAGCGCTGGGGAAAAATTATTCAGGCGGCTGCTTGCCAATGCGGCCAACCACACCTGCCTGAATTGCAGCTGAGTTCCTCTCTGGACGATTCTCTGGCGCTGGTCGCGGCAGATTTCAAGCTGATGCTTTGGGAAGAGAGCGCCCGGCCTCTGGAACAATTACTGCCGAAAAATCAACCACGAGGGGTGGCTGTTCTGGTTGGGCCTGAAGGTGGGATAAGCGAAGAGGAAGCTCAAAGAGCGCAGCAGGCAGGATTCCAGCCGGTCAGTCTGGGGCCAAGAATTTTACGCACCGAGACCGCCGGACTTGCGATTGTGACAATTTTACAATATCTTTATGGAGATTTAGCCAAAGGCAGATGCGGCAGCGATGCTGCTCCCCAAGAAAGGATGAGTCATGAGATGCCCTAAGTGTGGCTACAACAGTTTTGACCATCTCGATAACTGCAAAAAATGTGGCAAGGATTTACTTGAACACAAGCAGCATTTCGGGATCGTGAGTGTCCTCTTTCCAGGGCAGATGAAGCCGGGTGGTCCGGCCGTTGCGGCGGCGCCGGAGGAGGAGAGTGCCACAGTGGATGCGGCCGTTGCGGCGGCAACCGGGGTTGTCGCGGCGACTGCTGTGGCAGCCACCGATTCCGTGGCTGAGGACTCCGCTGCAGAAGTTTCCAGCGCCGGGGATGATTTCGGTTTTGACTTCATGGGTGACAGTGAAGAGGATGAAGACCTTTCTTTCGATGAGTTGTTCGAAGAAGCTTCTGTCGATGAGGATGTCGAAGAAACCCTTCCCGCGCCGGATCAGGAGGCTGCCTCTGCTGATACTGGCGAAGGGTTTGCTTTTGACCAGGGAGAAGGTGAAAGCGATGCGGATGAAGATTCCTCTGCAGATACCGGGCTGGAAGATGATTTCGGTTTCGACCCGACGGATGATTCAGTGAGTGAAGAAACGAGCTCTACCGCTTCTGAAGATGATTTGCCGGCGGAAGATTTTGAACCGCCTCCGGCGACCGCCGGGGAATTTACTTTCAGTACGGATGAGGTTGAGTTTGAAGAGTCTGAAGGGACCGAGGAGGACCCCAAAGCCCCTTTTGAATTACCGGAGTCTCCTCAGATCGAGGGGGCTCCGGAGACCGATTTGTTCGGCAACGATCCGAGTTTAGCGATTGTCACCGAAACAGACGATGGGCTGCTGCGGGTAAAAGCTGCCGATGTTAAAGAGGATCCTGATGACGCGGTTGTTGATGATTTTTCCACCACCGAAGATTTTGTCCCGTTAGCGAATGTAACGGTTGAAGACGTTCAAGAGCCGCCGGCCGATTTTTCGGCCGGTGTTCAGGAGGAAGACGGCGAGCTGCCGCAGGCTCCGGTACCTATGGTTGAGACCGCTGCAGCAGAGCTCACGGCCGACACCGTGGAGGCGCCTGCCCCCCCTGAAATTGCCGATCCGGCAGTTGCCTCCGACTTGCCGATTGTGTCACCCGCCGTTGCCGGCTCTGCTTTGTTGCCGCCGCTGCTCAGTCGTATCAGCGCTTTTTGCTGTGACCTGCTGTTGCTGGTGATTGTCGGCATGAGCTTTATCATTGCTGCGGAAGCGGCCATTGCTGTCAACGGCGGCAGTCTGTTGCCTTCTCTGGAAACCTTGATCGATCTGTCCGTTGTCTATTTCCTGGTGCTGTTTTTTCTTGCTTTCGGCTATTTCACCCTGTTTCATTTTCTTGCCGGGCAGACTCCCGGCAAGATGCTGGCCGGACTGCGGGTGGAAACTTTAGCTGGGGAGTCATTGGTTTTTTCCCAAGCGTTTTTGCGCAGTGTCGGCGGGTTGCTGCAGCTGTTGCCGGTCGGTCTGGGTTATTTGGCAATTCTGGCCAGTGCCGACCAACGTGGCTGGAATGACCGTCTGGCCGGGACGCGGTTGATTGCCCTGAAGGGATTGTCGGAAGAAACTTAATTTGTCTCTATCCGTAAACTTCGGATCTACACGAATCAGGTTTTCATATGGAAACGTGGGAAAGAACCGTTTCCGGACGAAAACTGACTGAACTGAGACAAGCAAAGGCCCCCGATGTTTTTCATGTCGGGGGCCTTTGCTATTTCAACTGAACCGAGGATGCCGTCGCTCTCTGCGGAGTCTTCGGGAAATCCCGGGGAGAATTTCTTTGACCGGCATGCCGTTGAACTGATTACCAGGGTTGCCGTGACTCAACCGGTTCTTCTTTGGCGATCAGGCGAATTTCGCCTTCGATCACTTTGAAGCGATTTCCGGTGGAACTCACCAGCCATTCATCTCCTTCTTCCGGGGGGAGGGGGAATTCCCGGCTGCCGAGGTAAACTTCTTCATTGCCGATCCTCGTCCACCAGTCAAGGGAGCCAGTCTGCCAGAGTTTGGTTTTCAGGAAAAAAGCCATATCATCTCCGTAAATTCTATTGTGAGCATTCCAGACGCTGTTTATAGTATCAGAGAGTAAAGGTCAACAACAACCGACCAGAGGGGTGGCGATGAAATTCACGAAGATGCAGGGTGCCGGTAACGATTACGTCTATATCAACGGTTTCGAGGAGTCGCTCACCGACCCGGCGGAACTGGCAAAAAAAGTCAGTGACCGCCATTTCGGTATCGGTTCAGACGGCCTGATTCTGATCCTGCCGTCGCAACAGGCTGATCTGAAAATGCGCATGTTCAATGCTGACGGTAGCGAGGCGGAGATGTGCGGCAACGGTATCCGTTGCGTTGCCAAGTATGCTCATGATCATGGTTTGGTTGACCGCTTGGCGATCCGTGTTGAGACCGGCAACGGCATTTTGCCGTTGCAGTTGTTTCCCGGCGACTCCGGTTTGATTGATCGGGTGCAGGTCAACATGGGAGTCCCGCGACTGACCAGGGCCGACCTGCCGATGACCGGGCCTGCCGATGAACAGGTCATCTCTGTGCCTCTGGAGGTTGCCGGTAGACAGTTCGAGATCACCTGCGTGTCGATGGGTAATCCCCATTGCGTGATTTTTATTGAAGATGTCGAAAATTTTCCGGTGCATGAAATCGGCCCGTTGATTGAAAATCATCCCTGGTTTCCCCAGCGGGTCAACGTTGAATTTGTGCAGTTCGTCAGCCCGGTGGAAGTGATTCAGCGCACCTGGGAACGTGGCGCCGGGGAAACCCTGTCTTGTGGCACCGGGGCTTCGGCGGTGGCTGTTGCCGGGGTGTTGACCGGGCGCACCGAACGAAAGATCAGCAACCATCTGCGGGGTGGCGAACTGCAACTGGAATGGCTGGAGGGTGGAGCGGTGATGATGACCGGTCCGGCCGTCGAAGTGTTCAGTGGTGAGTTCGATCCGAAATAGTGATGGCGGACTTTTTACTTAGCCATCTCAAGACTTTTTACGAGATCACCAAATAGTGAGGTTGAAAGAGATGAAAGCCATTCTGTTTGATCTGGACAACACCCTCTATTCTCCGGAAAAAGATCTTTTTTCGCTGATTGATGTGCGCATCAATCGCTATATGGAGGAGATTGTCGTCATTGCACCGGCTGAAGTCGATGGACTGCGCCGACGTTACTGGAAAGATTACGGGGCAACCCTGCAGGGCTTGATCCGCCACCATGCCATCAATCCGGAGGATTATCTCGACTATGTCCATGCGGTTGATGTCGGCAGTCGTCTGTCTGTGGATGCGGATCTGCGGCAGGCACTGGAGAGCTTGCCGGTTTCCAGTTATGTTTTCACCAACGGTTCGCGTTGCCATGTCGATCGGGTCGTGACGGCACTGGGATTGAACGGTCTGTTTACCGATGTTTTTGACATCCGTATCGCCAATTACCAGCCGAAACCGAACCCCGATCCCTATCAGCAGGTTCTGGACCGGTTGCAACTTGCCGGGGAGCAGTGCGTGATGGTTGAGGATCAGCCTCAGAACCTGAAAACTGCCAAGGATTTCGGCATGAAGACGGTCCTGGTCGGGCCTGAGCTGCCGGCAACCGAACAGTCTTCCTATATCGATGCCCATCTCTCTCGCCCGGCTGAAATCGGTTCACTGCTGCGGGACTGGAGCGGGGTGGCCGGCTGATGGAAAGAGCCGAGCATGATCAAGAGCTGTTACCGCTGATCGGTGCCCATGTCTCGATTGCCGGCGGCATTGAAAAAGCGATCAGGCGCGGTGAAGAGATCGGCTGCACGGCGATCCAGATTTTTACTCGCAATGCCGGCCGCTGGCGGGCAAAACCGCTGGCAGCTGACTCGATTGCAGCATTTCAGGAAGCCAGATCAGCGAGCCGGATCAAATATATTTCTGCTCACGACAGTTATCTGATCAACCTGGCCGGCCCGGAGGTCGAACTGCGAAAAAAGTCGATCGAAACTTTTGTCGATGAGATGGTTCGCTGCGATCAACTTGGCATTGAAGATCTGGTCATGCATCCCGGCGCTCACATGGGGAAAGGAACCGCAGCGGGACTGGCAACCCTGACGGAAAGTTTTCGTACTGTTTTTGCACAGGTACCGAGCGGGGTGAGAGTTCTGGTGGAAAATACTGCCGGGCAGGGGACCTGTCTCGGAGCCCGGCTCGAAGAACTTGCGGAAATTCTCGACCGGGTCCCGCAGGGAAATTTTGCAATCTGTTTCGATACCTGCCACGCTTTTGCTGCCGGCTATGATTTGCGCACGGTTGAAGGTTATGCTGCGGTTATGGATGAATTTGATCGTTTACTGGGGGTCGAGCGCCTGGCGCTGTTCCACCTGAATGACAGCAAAAAGCCTCTCGGTTCTCGCGTTGATCGCCATGACCATGTTGGTAAGGGGCAGATTGGTCCGGCCGGGTTCCAGGCGTTGATGCAGGATGCCCGTTTTGCCGGGATTGCCAAGATCATCGAGACCCCCGGGGGCGAGAATCATTGTTACGATCTGGAAAATCTTAGCCTGCTTCGCCGCATGGCGGGGCAGGAAATATCGGGGGCTTGAGATGCGTGCAGTGATTCAGCGGGTCAGTCGCGCGGGGGTGAGGGTTGCTGACGAACAGGTTGCCGCGATCGGGGCCGGGTTACTGGTTTTGCTCGGGATCGAGACAGGTGATGATGAAAAAGCCGCCGATTATCTGGCCGAAAAAATTTCCGGGTTGCGGATTTTTGAGGACAATGCGGGTAAAATGAATCTATCGGTGGTGGATCGGGCCGGTGAACTGTTGGTGGTTTCCCAGTTCACCCTGCTGGCCGATTGTCGCAAAGGTCGGCGCCCCGGATTTTCCCGGGCAGCGCTGCCCCAGTCGGCTGAGCCGCTCTGTGATTATTTTGTGGCCCGGTTACGTGCATCGGGTCTGCCGGTGCAGACCGGCCGCTTTCGGGCTGAAATGGCTGTAGAGTTGGTCAACGACGGTCCGGTGACGATCATGCTGGACAGCCATCGCCAATTTTGATGGAAAGGAAAGGGGAGCTGGGATGCAAAAGGTTCTGTTTGTTGTTTTATTGTTGCTGTTAATCCCGTCCGTTGGTTGGGTAAAAAGCTATTCCTGCCGTGACAGCAAGGGGCAATGGCACTTTGCGGATAATTTACAGGGTTTACCGGAAGAATGCCTCGGCAAGGAGAAAGAGATCAAGCAGCAGAGCGATAAGTTGATCATTGTCCCTGCCGCACCTGATCCGCAAAAACCGGGCGGCAAATTTCAGGACTCAGTGCGTGCCGCAGAACGGGAACAGCAAGAAAAAGAATCAGCGGCTCGGGAATTAAAGCTTCAGGCTGAATCGCTGGTCGAAAGATACCGGCAGGCGTTGCAACAGAAACGGCAGGCCAAAAGGCGCTGGAGCTATGAATCGCGTACGACGATCAAGCAGGCAGACGAGGAGTTACAACAGGTTGAAAAAGAGCGACGTCGGTTGCTTGATGAGTTGACTTCAGTACGCTTGACCACGGCCGAGCGGCGGCAGATTCGCGATTTGCTGGAGGGGATAGCGGATCAATAAATAAAGGGCCCCATTTCTGGAGCCCTTTCACTCTGAGGATTTATAGCGCTTTTTGCAGCAGGCTTTCTATCTGGGTTTTCGGGACTGCACCGACCAGTTGGTCAACGATCTGACCATCTTTGAAGAGGATCATCGTCGGGATGCCGCGTACGCCGTACTGGCCCGGGGTTGCCGGGCTCTCATCGACATTCACCTTGCCGATCTTGACCTTGCCGTCATACTCTTCAGCAAGTTGATCGATCACCGGAGCGATCGCTTTGCAGGGAGCACACCAGGTTGCCCAGAAATCGACCAGAACCGGAACGGATGATTTCAGAACATCTGCATCAAAATTATCGTCAGTAAATTCTGCAACTTTATCGCCAGCCATTTGTGGTTCTCCTTTGTTCAGTGTTGGCATCTTGGTAGTTAATGAAAGCACAATTGAATTCAAATATATAGAAGCTGCCAAAAAAATCAAGTTGCAATCAACCCTGGCTGCCCAGTTGCTTGACAGGGTGAGGGCGGCTTCCTATCATGCTCCGAGCATCAATTTTGATGGTCTCGCAAAAAAGAATACGCCGGCTAAGTAAAACGACCCTGTATGTTCGTTCCAAAGCAAATCATATTGGACTGGTCGGTGAGAGCACACGACCATGTCCAGCTGTTGTAGAATCGGTAGGGGCGCCACTTGCTGCGCCCTGACATCGGATCTGTGTAATCTGTCAAGAGGGCGCGGCAAGCACCGCCTTTTCTTTGGTGGACTCTGCCCGCAGGGGAACAGTCCGGGAGAATAAAAATGAATCAACGCATTACTGCAACATGCAGCCAGATTCAGGATTTACTGGGGGAATTCTGCCGGCAACAAAATGCTGAGCTGACCCGTTTGGCAACGCAAATGGGCGCCATGTTCGCCGGGGGTGGACAGCTGCTGATTGCCGCCGGTGCTGCGTTTCAACCGGTTGCCCAGCTGTTGGCCGGCCATTTCACTTATCGGCTCGGTTTTGATCGACCGGTTTTGCCGGCGGTGACCCTGGGGAGCGATCAGATGCTCTTGACGGCTATGATGAATGCCGGCCAGTTCGATCAGCGGCTGGTGCGGCATTATCGATCTCTCGCCAGCGCCCGGCATTTGTTATTGATTTTAAATGATGGCTCGCCATCCAATGCGCTGCAGTTATTGCGCGATGAAGTTATGGAAAATGAACAGCCGGTCGCCCTACTGACCGTTGCCAGAGAGCAGGAGCCGCTTTGCCGTGACGGTATTGATATCTGCCTTGAGCTGGGAACCGATTCTGTGCCGAGGCAGCTGGAGTTGACGCTGATCGCCGGACAGCTGTTGTGTGAGCTGGTCGAGTCAGAATTGTTCGGCGTTTAGGGTCTGTGTCATCATGGCCGTTGTTGCGGGATATTTTGATTTTCCGTTGGTGTTGAATCTGCGCGATCAGCAGGTCGTTGTGGTTGGCGCGGGCACTGTGGGGCGACGGAAGCTGGGCAACTTGTTGCGAGCAGGAGCGAGGATTCGCTTGGTTGATCCCTGTTTGACTGCATCGCCCTCTTGTTCAAGCCGGATTGAATCGATCGGGCGGGCCTATCGGCAGGAGGATCTCCGGGGAGCCAGGCTGGTTTTTGCCTGTACCGATTCCGCTGCGGTTAATGGGCAGATTGTCGAGGATGCACGTCTGCTGGGTGTTTTCAGTTGTTGTAGTGATAATTTAAAAGTGGGAGACTTTTCCCTGCCGGCAATATTGAGGCGCGGGGCGCTGCAGATCACGGTGTCGACCGGGGGGGGGGGGAGCCCGGCCCTGGCGGCCCTGTTGCGTGATCGCCTGGCAGAACAGATCCCTGATAGTTGGGGCCTGTCGGTGGAGATCATGGCCGCCGTGCGGCGAAAGTGGTTGACTGCTCCGCCGTGCAGTCAATATAATCAACAGGTTTTGCGTTGTTTCTGGGAGAATCAATTGCTTCCGCTGCTTGATCAGGGGAAAGTCAAGGATATTGACCAGTTGTTGCAGGAAACCTTCGGAGAAGCATTTTCTCTGGCGCAGTTGCAGGTCGAACTGCCGGAAGGGATGCCATGGGGACCATGAATCTGTTGTTTAACCTGACAACTCTTATTTATTTGCTGGCCAGTATCTGCTACCTGCTGGCGATGCTCGGAAAACGACCGCAGGCCGCCCGAACCGGGCGTTGGGTGTTACTTGCCGGGGTTGTCCTGCACGCCGCCTGCTTCGCTGTCCGGCATTCCACCACCGGTGGTGCCCCGGTCACCAGCTTGCACGAATCCCTGTCATTCTTTGCCTGGTGTCTGGTTTTGTTGTTCCTGCTGTTTGATTTGCGTTTTCGCCTCTCGGTGATGGGCGCTTTTGCCGGTCCGCTGGCTTTTCTGCTGATGCTCGGCAGCGCCGTCAGTCCGGACGTGGTCGTCCAGCTCAACCCGATGCTGAGAAGCTGGCTGTTCCCGGTCCATATTGTCTTTGCCTTTTTCGGCAATGCAGCTTTTGCCCTCGCTTTCGGTGCCGGGGTGATGTACCTGGTCCAGGACCGGATGCTGAAGAGCAAGCGTTTTACCAGGATCTATCAATTATTACCGTCCCTCGGCACCCTTGACAAAGTGAATTACACCTGCCTGAGTGTCGGGTTCCCGTTAATGACGCTGGGGATTATCAGCGGGGCCTTCTGGGCGAACACTGCCTGGGGTGCCTACTGGAGTTGGGATCCGAAAGAAACCTGGGCGCTGATTACCTGGTTTCTCTATGCGGCCCTGTTGCACGGCCGGTTGACGATCGGCTGGCGCGGCCGCAAAGCGGCCATTTTTTCCATTATCGGTTTCCTGTTCCTGCTGTTTACTTTTCTCGGGGTGAACCTGCTGCTTGACGGTCAACACACCTTCGAAGCTTTTGCCCAGCTGTAACCGGAGTCTGGAAAACAGACTATGAATATTGTTGTAGTGGGGTTGAGTCACAAGACGGCCCCAGTCGAAATACGTGAAAAAGTCGCCTTTCCTCCCACTGAAATGGCGACGCCGCTGCGGCAGATGCTGGCCCTGCCGGCCGTTGCCGAAGGGGTGATCGTTTCCACCTGCAACCGGGTCGAACTCTATGCCGTAAGTCGCACCCCGGAAGCTGCTGTTATTGAGCTGAAACGCTTCCTGGCCGATTTTCACCAGATCGCGGCAGATAAATTGTCTGAACATCTCTACGACCTGGAAGGGAAAGACGCTATCCGCCATGTTTTGCGGGTTGCTGCCAGCCTTGATTCAATGATTATCGGCGAGCCGCAGATTCTCGGTCAGATCAAGACGGCTTACGGTTACGCCAGCGAATATAAAACCCTCGGCTTGATTCTTAACCGCTTTTTGCACAAGGCGTTCTCCGTGGCCAAACGGGTCCGTACCGAAACCGCCATCGCCAGCAATGCGGTTTCGGTTTCATTTGCTGCGGTGGAACTGGCGCGGAAGATTTTCGATGATCTCGAAGACAAGACGGTCATGTTGATCGGTGCCGGGGAGATGTGTGAACTGGCGGCGAGACACTTTGTCAATAACGGGGTGAAGAAGGTCCTGGTGACCAACCGGACCTTTGCTCGGGCCGAGAAGCTGGCCGCCGAGTTCAATGGCGGGATAGCGGTCTCTTTTGAGAATTTTCGTGAGCAGTTGCACCGTGTCGATATCGTATTGTCCTCGACCGGAGCCCCCGATTACGTGCTCTCGGCGAAAAGGGTCAAGGAGATTATCAAACTGCGGCGGCATAAGCCGATGTTTCTGATCGATATTGCCGTACCGCGTGATATCGATCCCCTGGCCAACAAATTTGATGGTATCTACCTGTATGATGTTGATGATCTGCAGGGAGTGGTTCAGGCCAATCTGAAGGGGCGGGAGAAGGAAGCGGCCAAGGCCGAGGCGATCATTGACGGCGAGATCGAGCAGTTCCAGCGTTGGCTGGCGACCCTTGAGGTCAAGCCGACCATCGTTGCCCTGCGCCGTCAACTGGACCAGGTGCGCAAGACGGAACTGGAAAAGACTTTTGCCAGCCTGAACACTTTGGGGGACAAGGAACGCAAGGCGATTGAGGCGATGACAGCTGCCATCGTCAACAAGATATTGCATCACCCGACCAATATTTTGAAACAGTCCCAGAACGGTGGCGGCGGTGACCAGTACGTTGATGCCGTCCGTACCCTCTTCGACCTGCCGGAAAGCACTGATGCTCAGCAGGATGAGGCTGAACCGTCGGTTGACAATTAAAAAGGAGTTTTTTTATGGCTACCCGGACTTTACGTATCGGCACCCGTGCCAGTGCCCTGGCTCTCTGGCAGGCGAACTGGGTCAAGTCGGAGTTGGAAAAGAAATATCCCGACATGGAAGTGACCCTGACCAAAATCCAGACGCAAGGGGATAAAATTCTTGACGTGCCCCTGGCAATGGTCGGTGGCAAGGGACTGTTCGTTAAAGAGATTCAGGAAGCAATGCTGCGTGACGAGATCGACATCGCCGTTCACTCGATGAAGGATGTGCCGACCTTTTTCCCCGAAGGGACCGGGCTGCGCTGCATCACCGAGCGGGAAGACCCGCGTGACATTGTTGTGTTGAAAGAGGGCTATAAAAGTTTCAGAGATGTCCGTCAGGGCGGGCGCATCGGTACCAGCTCGCTGCGCCGTAAAGCCCAGCTGCTCAACCTGCGTCCTGATCTGCAGATGATCGATATCCGTGGCAACGTGCAGACCCGCATCAGCAAACTTACTGAGGATAATCTGGATGCCGTAGTACTGGCTGCCGCCGGCATGCACCGGCTCGGTTTCGGTGAGCAGATCGGCGAGTACCTGGAACCGGAAACCTGCTTGCCGGCCATCGGCCAGGGAGCGCTGGGACTGGAGAGTCGCATTGATGATGATGTGACCAACGCGCTGATCGATTTTTTCAATCACCCGCCGACCGCTTATGCGGTCATCGCTGAGCGTGCCGTGCTGGCGACCCTCGAAGGTGGCTGCCAGGTGCCGATCGCCGCTTTCGGTACGGTCACCGGCGAGCAGCTTAATCTGGTCGGTTTGGTTTCCAGCGTTGATGGTCGGAACATGCTGAAAAAAACCATGCACTGTCACGTTGATCAGGCCAAGGAAACCGGCGTTGCTTTGGCGAAACAGCTGCTGGCCGAAGGTGCCGGGCCGATCCTCAACGAGGTTTACGGCTGTGACACCTTCGCGGACAAGGATTGATTCTTGGCCATTGGCAAGGTTTACCTGATCGGGGCCGGACCGGGAGATCCCGGCCTGCTGACCCTCAAAGGGCGCGACTGCCTGGCACGAGCCGACGTGGTTATTTACGATTACCTGGCCAATCCGTTGTTGCTTGACTACGCTCCGGCAACTGCGGAAAAGCTTTACGTCGGCAAGGTGCGTGGCAACCATTCCCTCCCCCAAGAGGAAACGAATGCGCTGTTACTGGAAAAAGCCCGGGCCGGTTTGCAGGTTGTCCGCCTGAAGGGGGGCGATCCGTACATCTTCGGCCGCGGAGGTGAAGAGGCCGTTTTTTTGCGAGAGCATGGCGTCCCCTTCGAGGTGATCCCCGGGGTCACGGCCGGTTTTGCCGCGGCCGCCTACGCCGGGATTCCCCTGACCCACCGTGATGTCACCGCCAGCCTGGCACTGCTCACCGGCCATGACCACCCTGAACGTAAACTTTCCAGCCTCGACTGGGAAAAGTTGGCGACGGGTCTCGGTACACTGATATTTTACATGGGGATGTCTAATCTCAAGCTGATCAGCGACGAATTGATCAAGCATGGCCGCCCGGCAGCAACCCCGGTGGCGGTAGTACAGTGGGCAACGTTGCCACGTCAGCAGACCCTGGTGGGAACCCTGAAAACCATCGCCGAGGATGTCGCCCGCGCAGGGGTCGAGCCGCCGGCGGTGATCATCATCGGTGAGGTCGTGAAATACCGCGAAGAACTGCGTTGGTACGACAATCTGTCGTTGTTCGGTAAACGCTTCCTGATTACCCGGCCACGAGCCCAGGCCGCCGGCTTTGCCCGTTTGCTGCAGGAACAGGGTGCAGAAACGATCTGCATCCCGACGATCGAAATTGCTCCGCCGGAAGATCTGCGGCCGCTGGATGCAGCGGTGCAGCGGATCGGCGATTTTGACAGCCTGATCCTGACCTCAACCAATGGGGTCGAGGCCTTTTTCGCGCGGTTGGCTGCGAACCGACTGGATCTGCGTAATCTGGCCGGTGTGCAGCTGGTTGCCGTTGGGCCGAAAACCGCCGCTGCTATTGAAGCACATGGTTTGCGGCCTGATCTGGTCCCGGAAAAATTCCAGGCGGAAGGGGTGGTGGAAGAGTTGCTGGCCCAAGGGGTGGCCGGCAAACGGATTCTTTACCCGCGGGTCGAAATTGCCCGCACCCTGATCATCGACAAACTGCAGGAAGCCGGGGCCGAGGTGGTGGCTCCGCTCGCTTACCGGACGATCAGGCCGAAAGGGCAAGAGGAGATGATCCGCCGGCTGCTGAGTGCCGGAGAATTGGATGCCATCTGCTTCAGCTCTTCTTCCACCTTCGATAACCTGTTGGCCATGTTTGGCGATGAGCTGAAAACCCTGCAAGGGCGCACCGAGTTTTTTTCCATCGGGCCGCTGACCTCGGAAACTATCCGCAAGCATGGTTTTGCGGTTGCGCTGCAAGCGGAGAAATGGACCATCGACGCGCTGGTTGCAGCGATGGTTGATTATTACAACAAAAACCGGGGACAGAATTGAATTCTGTTCCCGCCTGATAAAAGGAGTCGTCCATGTATTTCCCTGCTTACCGTCCCCGTCGCTTGCGCCGTAACGAGAATATCCGGCGTATGGTGCGTGAAACCCATCTGCATGTTGAAGACTTGATCTACCCGATGTTCAGTGCCTTCGGGGAGAATATCAAGAAAGAGATAGTCTCGATGCCGGGTATCTATCAGCAGTCGATCGAAAATATCGTTGCTGAAGCCAAAGAGGTGCATGAGCTGGGGATTCCGGCGGTGATCCTGTTCGGGATTCCGGAAACCAAAGATGCGGTCGGTTCCGATGCCTATTGTGCGACCGGGATTATCCAGAACACCATCCGTGCCATCAAGGAGGCGGTGCCGGAATTGACGGTGATCACCGATGTCTGCATGTGCGAGTACACTGATCACGGCCACTGCGGGGTTATCAAGGATCAGGATGTCGACAACGATGCCACCCTTGAGCTGCTGGCCAAGGAGGCTCTCTCCCACGCTCAGGCCGGGGCTGATATCGTCGCTCCGTCCGACATGATGGACGGTCGGGTGGCGGCGATTCGCGATATCCTGGATGAAAACGGTTTCAGCGATATCCCGGTGATGAGTTATGCCGTCAAGTACTCCAGTGCTTACTACGGGCCCTTCCGCGATGCTGCCGAATCGGTCCCGCAGTTCGGTGATCGGCGCAGTTACCAGATGGACCCGGCCAACCGGTTGGAAGCGTTGCGCGAGGCGCATCAGGATGTCGCCGAGGCTGCTGATTTCCTGATGGTGAAACCGGCTCTGGCTTATCTGGATGTCCTGCGTGAACTGAAAGATAATTTCGATCTGCCGTTGGTGGCTTACAACGTTTCCGGTGAGTACAGCATGGTTAAGGCGGCTGCTGAAAAAGGTTGGATCGACGGTGACCGGGTGATGATGGAAACCCTGCTCGGTATGAAGCGCGCCGGTGCGGATCTGATCATCACCTATCATGCCAAGGAAGCAGCGCGGTTGCTGAAGGGGTGAGAGGGTTGTAAATATTGAGTCAACAAAAAGGGCTGCCGGAGATGGCAGCCCTTTTTGTTTTTGAGGCCCTACATGTCTGATGTGCAGCGCAAAGTCGCTGCGGCACGTTCACTGATCTTTTCAATAATTGCTGAGTATATTCCATTTTCCCCATAACGATTTTCCATCTCCCGAGCAACCGTGCGGGCGGTGCCGGGGAGGGCTTCCGCAACCTTTCGCAACGGGCTGATAACCGCTTTTATCGACCCGCCGATCTGTTTGACGAACTCCTGCCAATCTTCACGTCGGATATCCCGAGGATGAAAGGCACTGCCGATCTTCATTGCCATCTCGTTTTCGACCCGGTCATAAATGGCGGTACAGACCAGGTCGTAACAGGGGGCCAGTGACGGATTGCGGCTTGAACCGTAAAGCAGCGAGATGTTTTTCGCGTGGGCATCGGCGTTGTCGATCAACAGGTTGAAAAAGGTCAGCTGCAGCAGCTTGATCCGGTCGGCCAGCGGGTTTTTGCAGCGGGTGACCAGTTGAAAACAGTCAGCAAACCCGGGACCGCCATTGATTTCGTACTTCAGCCGTGGCGGCACGCCGAGAGCCTGGCAGAAATCCTCCTGATGCAGACGGATAATTTTTCCGTTTACATCTGTGGTGCGATCATACCGTGCAACCACATAAGCGCCATCCCTGATCGGCAGGATCGTGACGTCGGGGACATCCAGGCCCATGCTGCGGGCCAGAACCATGCAGAAGGCTTCGTTTTCCACCAGTGAAGGAAAGCGATGATTTTGCGGTTTCAAAATGTGGCTGCTCGGTGCGCCGTCGAGCGGCAGGCCGATCTGTCCGTCGATATACGCAATCGGCAGCTTGTTCTGCATCCCCGCCAGTGAGAGCCGGGTGCGTTTTTCTTCCCCCAGAAAGGAGGGATCCATGACATAGGCTTCGTCCAGCAGTTGTTCCTGCTCGGCTGCTGTCAGCAGCCGATAGTTATCGGCGGTTGCCCCGGGAATCGGACCAGTTTCCGGTGGGTAGAGCGAAATGGCTCCGGCACAATCTCCGGCAAGAGCTTCCAACAGGGCAAAATCATCCTCCGGTGAGACACGGAATTTTCTGGCGTAGTAGTCGCGCAGCTGCCCTTCCGGGAGCAGATTGGCGAAAAAGGCTCTACTGGCGGCAGTGGTAAATGGTTCCGGCTGCAGTGGCAGGTTCAGCGACAGTGGTTGCGAAGTCGGGTGGTCCAGCCAGTCTGTTCGATAGCAAAAGCGGTAGCCCTCTGCTTCTTTATGAAGCTCTCCGATTCGGCTATCCCCTTTATAGACAATCAGTATCTCAGTCATGATGGTCTCGCAAAAAAAAGAATACGATGGCGTCGCTTAATCTCTGGATGAGGCAAACAGGTCAACGCCGACAGCTTTGAGCAGGGAAAGAACTTTCCCGATTTCCGCTGTTGTTTTGCCCCGCTCAACTTCCGAAACAAACCGCAAGCTCAGCCCGCAATGTTGTGCGACGTCGCCCTGCGTGAGACCTTGTGCTTTTCTTTTGCTGCGTAATATTTGCCCAAGTTCCGTGGTGTTGTTGATCGGGGTCAGGTTGGCAGGGCTGGTGGACATAACTCCTCCTGTCGGAAAATAGGCGGCAATAGAATATCCCGCTCGTGAAAAATAACCGTATTGGGATTTGCAGTCAAGGAGATGTTACTGTACGGGATAATTTGTGTGCGTCAGATTGAAAGTTTTACCGTAAGGGTGTATGGCTCTCCGACATGCTCCGATGAAGGCGGGCAATGCCCGCCCTTGTATGTTGGTTCCAAAGCAAATCATACAGAACTGGTTGGTGAGAGCACTCAACCATGTCTGGCTGTTTTTAGGATCAGTAGGGGCGCCGCTTGCTGCGCCCTGATAGTGGATCTGTAATCTGTCAAGAGGGCGCGGCAAGCAGCGTATGCTATGATCAGCCGGTAGGGTGTGCATCGCCCACCCTTGTATGTCTTCAGAACACCCTTAAGCCGCAGGAAAGAACCCCCACAAATATCTCCATTAAAACCAATAACAAAGGAATCATATGAATTATCCTGCTTTTTTTGACACCATTGCTCCCATTAACATGTTTGACCCGCTGGCGCAGCTACTCGGTGCCGTTGATGACGGCCTGATCACCTACAGCTACCTCGATATGGTTAAACTGGCCGGGCACTCTTGTCCTACTGTTGCCGGTGCATGGATCATGAGTGATCTCGGTCTTAAAAAACTCTACGGGAACACCACACCCGTGCGTGGGAATATCAAGGTTGAGATGCGTGGCTCCCTTGATGAAGGAGTCAATGGCGTCATTGCTCATTGCCTCAGCTTTATCACCGGGGCCGCCAATGAGGGAGGATTCAAAGGACTTGGACCAAACTATGCTCGTAACAACCGACTCTTTTTCGGCCGCGACATCAACGGAGAGGTACAGTTGACACGCCTTGACGACGGTCAAAATGTCACAATGAAATATGACCCCTCGACCATCCCTTTTCACCCACAGCTCCAGCCACTGATGCAAAAAATTGGACAAAATGCAATGACATCAGAAGAAAAAGCATTGTTTGCTGCAGAGTGGCAAAGTCGGGTCGAAAAAATCCTCACACACCCTGACCGATGGGAGAAGTTGGTCACATTCGAATAACCTGTCTATAGCATCGACAATGATGCGCAATTTAAACTGAATGGAGAGGTCGTTGACCTGTGCGATCTTTCTTTCAGCTATCCTGAGCAGTTGTAAAGCAAAAGAACATCAAACTTCAGGAAAGCCGACAGCTTTAACGCAGAGACGGAGAGAAGCAGAGGACTCCATTCCGACCACTTTTGTAAAAGGAGAAATTTGACATCTATAGCCGTCACCGGTATCTATTGGATGGTCATTTGCCTGCATGAAGGAGGGGCCATGCCGGACAAGGGGGGGAATCCATTATAAAATCAAAGCCGTCAACCGGATCAATCATCCAGAAGACGGCTTTTTGAGTCAAGCGTAGACTTGACCACTTTTTTTACTTTGACCACTTTTTTTACTTGGTGCAGTCACCGTGGATATCTTGCCCACGAAAAAGGGTGGGACTGGTTGTACAGAGATATGCTGCTGAGGATGTTTTCAAAAACAAGGAAAAAGGCCTTTGCGGATTACATTGGATTTGTGGATCAGCAAGAATCTG
>JAUVEB010000217.1 GCA_030595055.1 Desulfuromonadaceae bacterium | reverse complement strand
CGCCCCTCGGCATCGTCATTGTCGGCCACCGGGCGGTATTCACTGTAGCCGGCGGCCACCAGGCGATCACCCGGCAGGCCGATTTTATCCTGCAGGAAGTGGACGATACTGGTGGCACGGGCGGTGGACAGTTCCCAGTTGGAGGGAAACTTGTCGATCAGGCGGCTGCTGATTTGTACGTTGTCGGTGTGCCCTTCGATCTGCAGGGCTTTCTCCGGAAACTTGTTGAGGACATCCCCCAGATTGCGTAAAACTTTTTGTCCTGCTTTTTTGATTTCGGTTTTGCCGGAATCGAAGAGGATCTTATTCAGCAGATTAACACTCAGCTGTCCTTCCAGGTTGGAGATGGTCAGCTCGCCTCGCTTGATCTCCCCCTCCAGCGCATTGACCAGTTGATCGTAGGTGTTCTTGACCTTGGCCAGGCGGGCTTCACGAGCGATTTTTTCCTTTTCCAGCGCTTGATTGAGTTCTTCAATAGTCGTCAGCAGTTGATCATTGGTTTGTTGCATGTCAAGCAACTGGTCCTGCATGGCGGCAATCCGCTGTTGGTGGCGGCTGAGATCGCCTTCCTTGCGTTCCTGCTCGACGTTGGCGGTGAGCAGGTTGCGTTGTAGTTTTGAATTTTGTTGCAGGACTTCAACCAGACGTGCATTCAGCTGCGAATGTTTGTCCTGCAGGTTTTTTTTTTCCTGGCGTAACTGTTCGGTATCAGCTGTCAATCGAGTGACATCGCGGTTGAGCAGCTCAGTTTCGTTGACCTTTTGCTGGTAGATATTTTTGCTGACGCAGGCGCTCAGCAGCAAGGGAACGGCGATCAGCAGGATATAAAATACTCTTTTCATTTGTTTCTCCTTTTGCAGGCACTTTTTCAGCCACTTTCATGAACGCTCATTTTTATCACAAGTCGCGGAAATGTAAAGGGGTTTTCCTTAGACAAAACAGGTGTTTTCGGTTGCGGGTCAGGTTGCCGTTATGCTATAGGTTGAGTTCGTTTCAGGGAGATTAGAACTGCATTTTTTATGGCTGTGAAGCCCGCCGGGGGTTAATTTAGAATGTTGTTTGAAATTGAGCGGATTGTTAAAATTGCCTTGCAGGAAGATATCGGCTTGGGTGATATCACCACCGAGGTGACGGTTGCTCCGGAAACCGTGGCGCGGGCACAACTGGTGGCGAAAGAAGATTTTACCCTCGCCGGGATTGACATTGCGGCAACGGTTTTCCATACCCTTGATCCTGATGTCAATTTTGAAAAGCTGTTTGAGGACGGCCGTAAAGTACGGCGTGGTGCGGTGATTGCCTGGATCAAGGGACGTGCCTCGGTGCTGTTGCAGGGGGAGAGGGTTGCTCTTAATCTGCTGCAGAGAATGAGCGGTATCGCAACCCTGACTTCCCGGTATGTTGAGTCGGTTGCCGGGACCGCTGCGGTGATCGTTGATACCCGTAAAACCGTTCCCGGTCTGCGTGCCCTGGATAAATATTCCGTCCGCATGGGTGGGGGGCGTAACCATCGGATCGGGTTGTTTGACGGGGTGCTGATCAAGGAGAACCATATTGCCGCGGCCGGTGGTATCACCGCGGCCGTTGAGCGGGCTCGCCAACGATTGCCGCATACGCTCAAAATAGAGGTGGAAACCCAAAATCTTGATGAGGCTACAGAAGCTCTGGCGGCCGGTGCTGACATCATCATGCTGGATAATATGACCCTGGCTGAACTGCGCCGGGGAGTCGAGTTGATCGACCGGCGAGCACTGGTTGAAGCCTCCGGGGGGGTCAACCTCGATACGGTACGAGACATCGCGGAAACCGGTGTTGACATTATTTCGGTCGGCGCACTGACCCATTCAGTCAAGGCTGCTGATATCTCGATGTTATTTGAATAAAGTAATTGAAGTCTGAAGCCCGATTTTCGCCGGAGAACTCCATTGACCTCACGCGACAAGATTCTCAGTCTGTTTCGCAGCCATCCCGAAGTGTTTATCTCGGGACAGGAGATCAGCCGGATGCTGAATATCTCTCGGGCCGCAGTGTGGAAACAGGTTGAGTCGCTACGTGAGCAGGGCTTCGAGATCGCAGCGCAACGCTCACGAGGGTATCGACTGCTTAACGGTCCCGATCTGTTGCTCGGCGGTGAAATCGAAAAAGACTTGAACAGTCAGCTGATCGGTCGTTCAATCCATTGCCTGAATGAAGTTGATTCAACTAATGTTCGGGCGCGTCAACTGGCCGAAGAGGGTGCCGTTGACGGAACGGTTGTCGTTGCCGACCGACAGAGCGCCGGCCGGGGACGGCTTGGTCGGCGCTGGGAATCCCCCTCTGCGGTAAATCTTTACTGTTCTATCCTGCTGCGGCCGCAAATCCCGGTTCAGCAGGCTCCACAACTGACCTTTCTCTCTGCTGTTGCCGTTGCCGAAATTCTCAATCAACTCTATCAACTCCCCGCACGGGTTAAATGGCCCAATGATGTTCTTGTCGGTGGGGCCAAGATTGCCGGTTTACTCAACGAGATGAATGCTGAGACGGATCAGATTCATTTTGTCATTCTCGGGATTGGAGTCAACCTGAACATGACCGGAGAACAGTTCCCGGAACAACTTAATTATCCGGCGACTTCGGTTTTGCTGGAGACGGGCCGGAAGGCAGATCGTACAGTTTTTATTCGTGCCTTGATCGAAAAGCTGGATGCGTACTACCTTGAGTTTAAGGCCGAGGGGTTCATCCCGATCCGCCGCCGCTGGGAAGCTCTGTCGGATCTGCTGAATTCCCGTGTCCAGGTCGATATGGGGAGTGGATTCCTGCAGGGGACAGTGGTCGGGCTTGATTCAGATGGTGCTTTGCGCCTGCAACGGGATGATGGGCGCGTGGAAAGAATTCTGGCCGGTGATGTCCGGCCACTGTCAGATAATATCTAAGCGGTTGCGAAGGATGATCAGGGTATGTTGTGCGTAATAGATGTTGGAAACAGTAATATCGTCCTGGGTATTTATGCCGGCCAAGAATTAAAAAAAGACTGGCGGGTCGGCACCGACAAATACCGGACGGTTGACGAATACGCCATATTGATCAACGATTTGTTCCGCCTGTCCGGCCTGAAGTTCTCCGACCTGACCGATGTGATTATCTCATGTGTCGTGCCGCAGATGCTCAACAGCCTGGAAACTCTCTGTCGGCAGTATTTCGAATTAACTCCTTACGTGGTCGGACCGGGGATCGAAACCGGGATGCCGATTCAGTATGATAACCCCCGCGAGGTTGGCGCAGACCGCATTGTTAACGCGGTTGCTGCTTATGAACAGTGCCGCTGCAGCTTGATTGTCGTCGATTTCGGTACGGCAACCACCTTTGATGTGATCTCGGAGAACGGCAGCTACCTGGGGGGGGCTATTGCGCCCGGTGTCGGTATTTCTGCTGATGCCTTATTTGACCGGGCCAGTAAATTGCCCCGGGTCG
>JAUVEB010000123.1 GCA_030595055.1 Desulfuromonadaceae bacterium | reverse complement strand
ATCCGAAATATCAGCGAGATTTCCCCACATGTTTTTTATAGTCATAATAATTCGCCCTTTCTTGATATATTCATCGTGCCAGTGGTTAAGTTTTGCTTATTTGTATGCTGTGCTCACAACATGGAAGAAGCGAAACCATAGCTTTGATGATCCCGCTGGACGGTTCGCTGCAGCGTTAAAAGGTACTTAACCGTTTACTGTATACCCCGTCGTCAGGGGGGATTGTAATTGTCGCGGATCACAGCCGTTACCAACAGTCCCTTGTTGTGCCTCGGATTGTCTTTCTCCAGATCAAAGCGACGCCTGCTTCTCTCGACAAGCCGGATATGCTCGCAATGCTGGATAAACAAAAAAACCTCTCTTCATGCCGAAGAAAGATCTGATATAAATATTTCTTCGGCAACCCGGCTGTCCATGAAGGACCCGTGGCTTTGCGTCCCCGGATTGCTCCGGGTTTGTTATTATTGGATACTTATTTATTGCTGCTAATAATAAGTATTTGTTTTGATCTAATCAAGGGAAATCAACGGATGATAGGAAAAATTTGCACTCAACGTTGCAACTTGGAACGCCATTCGGGACACTCCCCGTTTTACTTTCCACTTCAATAAGTATCTCAAAAAAAACAGACAAACATGCCCCGCATCCCAACCTTCGCAAGGTTACAGACTCCCTCAATGGATAGATAAGAAACAAATTGACACATTAATGATAGGTGTGTATCGTTTATAGAGTTAAACGAACGTTTGATTTAGGGGCCTGCATGAAAAAAAATCGTAACAAACAACAACCGGATTCAAAAGACCGGATTCTGCGGGCCGCCGTTGCTCTATTTGCCCGCCGGGGATTTGCCGAGACAGGGATGCGTGAGCTGGCTGCCAACGCGGAGGTCAACCTCTCGATGGTTAATTATTTTTTCGGCAGCAAAAAAGGACTGTTGAAGGAGATTCTTGACAGCTTTTTTTCGGGGTATCTGGCCATTGCCGGAGCGGAGTTGGTTGGCGCCGGAGGTTTGCACTCTAAGCTTGAACGATTCATTGTCGGTGCGGTCCGTTATTTTGCTGCGGAGCGAGATTCTTTGATCATTGCCATTAGCGAACTTCCTCACGACGATCCTGAAATTGTCGAGCATAAAGCGGCCTGGGCCGGACAGATGGTCGAGATCGTCAACCGGGAGATCTGCCTGCCGCTTGCCGCACAAAGCGGACAACATATTCCCCCGACCTGCCTTGCTCCCATGCTGACCTCTC
Source organism: Desulfuromonadaceae bacterium (assembly GCA_030595055.1). Classification (GTDB taxonomy): domain Bacteria; phylum Desulfobacterota; class Desulfuromonadia; order Desulfuromonadales; family Geopsychrobacteraceae; genus Malonomonas. The sequence goes on along the minus strand of JAUVEB010000123.1, from coordinate 5,606 downwards.
TTATGGCCTCTCGTTTTCTCTTTGCTCCACTCATGGAAAAGGTCGAGGCAGGTAGTTCTGAGGCGGTCAGTATGGAAGATTATTCAAAGATGCTGGCCGGGATAGTTTTGCAGGGCATGACAGGCGTTGATAACAAGATGTTCAACGGTTGACGGCTGGGAGGTTGTCCGAGAATACGAGCCGTAGCGAGAAATCGGCTGTTCGAGGGCAGATTTTCGTAGGTTTGAGAGCGAATAGCACCGCTATTTGTCGAAAACATACGGAAATATGAACCGATCAGACGGTTTCGCAGTAGGTTCTTGTATTCTCGGACAGCCTCCTAGCGGGACGCGACCCGCCGGTTGGACAGCAGAGTCAATTCGACCCCAGCTTAATTGCGCGAGTGGCCGATAAAAAATATCTGGAAACCTGGCCGTGCTAAGATAAAGCGTATTTTGTGTCGGGCCAGTATCCTAACCGCGGAAGAAGAAGGAGAAAAATCATGGGCAAGGGCATGGACAGCAAGAAGACGGAAAAAAAAGAACCGGCCAAAACCCCGAAAGAAAAAAAGGCCGATAAAAAGGCCAAAAAGGCTGAAAAGAAGAAGTAGGTGGGGCGGCCAGTGCCCGCCCTAAAACTTGAGATCCAAAACGAAAAAAGCCACCGCTGCTATTTATCGCAACCGGTGGCTTTTGATTTACGGTCCTGTTTCCCATCATCCCCTCCAGATCAGCATCTTTCTCGCGGGCGCAGGTGGCCGGTGTGAGGTTTTCCATCACCGTCAGATTGCCGAAAATTCGTCGGTCGGAGAGAAAAATCTCTCCGGCCTTTTCTTTTCAGTGGAATCGCATACAATGGCCCTGAAAAATTTATCTTCCGCCTGACAGGAAGGAAGCGACCATGATCGACAGCATCGAAAACTGGCAGGAGTTTGACCGCGCGCATCTCTGGCATCCCTATACGTCGATGACCAATCCTCAGCAGATGTTCCCGGTGGTGGCGGCTAACGGGGTGAGGTTAAAACTGCAGGATGGTCGGGAACTGATCGATGGTATGGCCTCCTGGTGGTCAGCGATACATGGTTATAACCATCCCCGGTTGAATGAAGCGGCCAAGCAGCAATTGGACAAGATGGCACATGTGATGTTCGGTGGCCTGACCCATCCCGCCGCGGCAGAGTTGGGCAGGTTGCTGGTGGAATTGACCCCTGAGCCGTTACAGCAGGTCTTTTTCTGTGATTCCGGATCAGTGTCGGTCGAAGTGGCGATCAAAATGGCCATCCAGTACTGGTACGCTTCGGGACGATCGGAAAAATGCCGTTTGTTGACGATTCGCAATGGTTATCATGGTGACACCTTTGGCGCCATGGCGGTTTGCGATCCGCTGACCGGGATGCACCACATCTTCAGCCACCTGTTGCCACAGCATCTGTTTGCCGATGCACCAACCTGTCGCAACGATGCCGAATGGCGTGAAGAAGATATCGCCAGTTTGAAAAATCTTGTTGAACAGCATCATCAAGAGATCGCCGCCATCATTCTGGAACCGATCGTTCAAGGTGCCGGGGGGATGCGTTTCTACGCCCCGGAATATCTGCGCAGGGTTCGGGAACTCTGTGATCATTACGATATTCTGTTGATCGCCGATGAGATCGCAACCGGCTTCGGTCGCACCGGTAAGTTGTTCGCTTGTGAACACGCCGGGATTTCCCCTGATATCATCTGTCTGGGTAAGGCCTTGACCGGTGGTTATATGACCTTGGCGGCAACCCTGACGACCCGTCAGGTTGCCGAGGTGCTTTCTTCTGGCGATCCGGGCGTGTTTATGCACGGGCCGACCTTCATGGGCAATCCGCTGGCCTGTGCGGTGGCTGTTGCCAGCATCAAACTGTTATTGGAAGGTCCCTGGCAGGAACGCATCAGGCAGATTTCAACCGGGCTGGAGGTTGGGTTAGCTCCTTGCCGCGAACTCCCCCAAGTTGCTGATGTCCGGGTTCTGGGCGGTATTGGTGTTGTTGAATTGAAAGAGCCGGTCGATATGCAAACAATCCAGCCCCGTTTTGTTGAAAAAGGGGTCTGGGTGCGTCCGTTCGGTAAACTGGTCTACGTGATGCCTCCCTACATTATTGCCCCGGAAGACTTGGCAACATTGACTGCGGCGATCTGCTCGGTGGTCGCAGATTGACCTGCAGATCATTGTTTTCGAGTCATTTCGCGCGACGCGGGCAGCGCCGAAAAAGGTCAGAATCAGAAGGCAGGATTAGTCGCACGAGGCACTCGTCTTCTTTCCCGGATCATGGCAAAATATCTTGATTTTAACGATCAAGGGTGCTAAAAGTGTTGGCCGTACTTCGGGAAAGATGATGTCGGGGCGTAGCGCAGTCTGGTAGCGCACCTGCTTCGGGAGTAGGGGGTCGGAGGTTCAAATCCTCTCGCCCCGACCATCCCCCGAGTTTAAAAAAGCGGCCCATCGTGGTCGCTTTTTCTGTTTGGAGTGAACAATATGACACTCACCCTGCTATTATTCGCCGCTTACCTGATCGGTGCCATCCCGACCGGGATCATCATGACCAGGCTGGCGGGCGGTGAAGATATCCGTAAAGAGGGCAGTGGCAATATCGGGGCCAGTAACGTCTATCGGGTCGCCGGTCGCAAGCTTGGCGTTATCACTCTGATCGGTGACTGCCTGAAAGCCGTGATTCCGCTACTTATTGCTTCACAGTTCTTCGCCTGTTCCGGGGCCTCCCTGGCCCTGGTTGGTCTCGCTGCGTTTCTCGGCCACTGCTATCCTGTCTACCTCGGTTTTAAAGGGGGCAAAGGCGTTGCCACTGCGCTCGGGGTGTTCCTGATCATCTCCCCGCAAACGATTCTCTGTGCCTTAGCTGTTTTTGCTTTGATTCTCTGGCGCTGGCGCTACATTTCCCTGGCCTCGATTTCCGCTGCCGGAATAGCGCCCTTTTTGACCCTGCTGTTCGAACGGTCATTGGCCATTTTTCTGATCACCCTGATCATTGCCGGGGTGGTTATCTGGCGCCATCGAGCTAACATTGATCGCCTGCTTACCGGTAACGAGAACAAATTTAAGCTCTGAAAGTTGATCGATGCGTAAACTGCTACTCTGGGTATCTCTGCTGATTCTGACAGCTGCCGGTTTTTCAGGGTACTGGATGTTTTTCTCCCCCCAAGCGCCTCCACAACCTGTCAGCTATCATATTTATCCGGGAGAGAGTCTCTCGCAGGTCGCTGAAGATCTTGAGACCGCTGGAGTGCTACGGAGCGCATTCGCCTTAAAGCTCTTGGCCCGGTTGCATGATCAGAGTGGACAGATTCATGTCGGCAGCTACCGATTTCGCGATGCTGTCACCCCACGACAGATTTTAGGCAGACTGGTGAACGGGGATGTCGAAAAAGCAACTCTCACTATTCCTGAGGGCTTCAATCTGGAGCAAATTATTGAGCGGATTGCCCATAATGGATTTGGTGACGCAGAAAAGTTGCAGAGACTGGCCAAAGACCGATCTTTTATTAAATCCTTGAATATTTCAGCCGACAGCCTTGAAGGCTATTTGTTTCCAGAAACCTACCTGTTTACACCAGGCATTGATGAAACCAGTCTGTTCACAATGATGGTGAAACAACTACAGCGGAAGTTGTCTCCGGAGCTGCTGAAAAAAGCCAAAAAACTGAACCTTGATTCGCACCGGTTATTGACCCTGGCGTCAATCATTGAAAAGGAAACCGGGGACGCTGAGGAGATGCCGCTGATCTCTTCTGTTTTTCATAATCGTTTACGTAAGGGGATTCAGCTCCAGACTGATCCGACAGTGATTTACGGCATTAAGAATTTTTCCGGCAACCTGACCCGCAAACACCTGAAAACCCCGACCCCCTACAACACGTACATCATCCGCGCTCTGCCACCCGGACCGATTGCCAGTCCCGGTCTTTCTGCACTACAAGCAGCCGCTGCTCCGGCCGAGACAAAGTATTTTTATTTTGTCTCGCGCGGGGATGGCAGCCATCAGTTTTCAGCGACACTCAAAGAGCATAATCGAGCGGTGCGTAAATACCAACTGAATCGTCACTAGCGCCCCGTGTGGCTAATCCTATCCTTTAATTCTGGCCCTTTTGCTCGCTGTCTGCGTTGCACCTCTTTGGCTGCTAGGCCTTCATCGGCACGCCTTGACAGCAATCAAAATGTCTCAGAATTACGCGTCACGATTAACCGTGTGGGCCACAAGGTGATGGGCTGGCCAGCGTATTTTTATGCGAAACCATCAACTTTACACAAACAAAAACGCCCCGGTTTCCCGGGGCGTCAAAAGCTTCATATAGAGTCAATCAAGCTTTGGTCAGTTGCACTGAGGTTCGGTTGCTACCATCCGGCATCAGCTGCTGGATTCCCAGCTCAACAAAATTGTAGGGAGCAAAAATCAAGCCCTGAGGGACGGTGTCCGTCACCTTTACCTTGCCGATTGTGGAGCCTGTCTCACTGGTCAGCTTAAGTGCATCGTCATCCTTAACACCCACCGCCTCTGCATCCGCTGCGTTGATCTGAATCAAACCTTCCGGTTCAATTTCCAAGGGTGCCGGCGACCAAGTCGAAGTCGTCCCAAAATGACTGAGCGATTTTCCGGACAGCAGTTGCAGACCTTCGACTTCCTCGTTCACCGAAACCAGCTGATACTGGAGACTTTTGTCCGCCGGGTGGTATGGTTGTTTCAAGCAGGGGCGGAGGCGATCTTCACCGGTAAAGCAGATATCACCATAGAGCGAGGTCAGGTCACTTAGTTCGCTCAGGATGCTCGAGCGGCTGAATGTCACTGATTTCTTGGCCAGACGACCATACAGCTCAGCAAAAATTTCCCAGTCTTCACGGGATTGTCCAACCGGACGGATTGCCTGCTCCAGAGCACGCACCCGCTGATCGATGGATGTTACGCTGCCGGATTTTTCCGCAAAGGAAACTCCCGGTAAAACGATTTTCGCCAGCTTGGTCACCGCTGTCGGGAAGATGTCCTGTACGACCAATACTTCTACTTTCTCCAAGGCTTTCATCCAGCGATTGCTGTTCGGGAAAGTTTGCGGATTGGTCGCCGCCAAGTAGAGGAGGCGGATCTTGCCATCTTCAATCCCTTGCAGGATGCCTTCAGCATCAAGACCGCCTGCCGGCAACTGACATCCCCAGGCGCGGGAGAACTTTTCTTTGTTCTCTTCGTAGGCCTGGAATCCCGGTAAGGATTCAGGGCAAACCCCCATATCGAGCAGCCCCTGCATATTGCCTTTTTCATCCAGCGGATACAGACCGCCTTGATTACGCAAGGCGCCACAGAGAATTGCCAAGTTGGCAATCGCTGCCGACTTAACGGTGCCGAGAGAACTCTTGCTGATATCGGCGCCCAAAATGATTGCGACGTTCTCCGCTTGACCGATAATATCCGCGGCATGTTCCAAGGCCTCAAGACTCAGCCCGGTGGCAGCCAGAACCTTCTTTAGATTAACTGCGGCCAACTGCTTTTTGAGTTCACTCAGATTGGCAACAGCTTTGGACAGGTATTTTTCATCAAGCAGGCCACGGTCCAGCAGCAGACGACCCAATCCGTCAGCCAGGGCAATTTCACTCCCCGG
>JAUVEB010000049.1 GCA_030595055.1 Desulfuromonadaceae bacterium | reverse complement strand
CGGCCCTGTATTCGATCGGCTTGACGGTGCTGCTTGGAATCAGTGCGGCAGTGCCGACGGCGGTGCTGGTGATCCCGGCTTTTCGGCCGAAGAGGCGCTGATGCTGCGGATCATTTGTTCCTTACTCCTATTGGTCTTGGTGTCCTGTGCACCACTGACTCCGCCGCAGCAACTGCCGGACGACTGCCGGGCCGATGCTACACGGACGCAGCTGATAACAGCAAACTGGTTACAGCAGCCCGGGGTCTGGCGGCTGCGGCAGGTGGCGTTGCTGGAGCTCGGGCGCAAGAAAATCCCCCTGGAGGGTTTCTTGCGTCTCGATCTGGAACGGGGCGAAGCTCGCTTGCTGGCGATGAATGAAATGGGTCTGGTGCTGTTTGATTTGCAGGTCAGTCACAGCGATCAGCAACTGCAGCGTGCCATCCCGCAGCTGCAACAGGTCAGAGGGTTTGCCCGGGGAGTGGCGCAGAGCTTGCGGCAGATTTTTCTGCAGCCGCAGCCACAAGCAGGGGATCATCTGGAGAACCGCGGCAACTGCCGGCGCCTCTGGCGGTTGCTTCCCGGCGGCAGCCTCGGCTTTATTTATGATTGCCGCGGCGAGCTGCGCGAAACCCGACTGGTGGCTGATGCCGGCGACTGGCGGGTTGCTTACGACCGGTACCGGCAGTTCGGGGCGATGCGTCTCCCTGAGCAGATTGTCATGAACGACTACCGGCACGGCGTCAAGCTGTCGCTCTGGATACGCGAGGTGAAACAGGAACCATGAACAGCATGAGAGAAGCGATCAAAGCGGCCGCCCTGTCCCCGGCCCATATGGCCGAAGGGGCGGGGACACAGAGCTTCCGGTTCGACGAGGATTTTCTCGGTTTCGCCGGGCATTTCCCCGGTTACCCGATTTTGCCGGCGGTCCTGCAGACGCTGATGGCGCAGCTGCTGGCCGAGCAGGTTGTCGGCCTGCCGTTGCAGTTCCTGGCCTTGGAACGGGCTAAATTTACCCATCAGTTACGCCCCGACGATCAGATTGATGTCAATGTCAGTTGCCTGGAGAAGGAAGGGCAGCTGCACTGTACCTGCAAATTATTGGTCGAGAACAGGAGAGCAGCCGGCTTTACCCTGTTGTTCGACAAAGGATCAATGCGATGAGGAAGGCCTACTTTCGTCCGCAGGAGGGAGCTCCGGAACCGCTGCGCTGCACTGTTGAACGGGTGGTGCGCTTCGAGGAGGTCGACCTGCTCGGGATCGTCTGGCACGGGCGCTATGCCGGCTATTTCGAAGACGGTCGGGTGTTGCTCGGAGAAAAATATGGTCTCGGCTATATGGATTTTTACCGGCAGGGGGTGGTGGCGCCGATCAAACAGATGCATGTCGATTATCAGCGGCCGCTGCGATTCGGTGACCCTTTTACCATTGAGGCGATCCTGCACTGGACCGATGCCGTCCGGCTGAATCATGAATTTATCCTGCGCAATGCCGCCGGAGAAGTGACGACCACCGGCTATTCGGTTCAGCTGTTGATGGATCAGCAGCAGAACGTGCTGGTGTTGCCGCCGCCGTTTTACGAGACGTTCCGTCAGCACTGGCTGGCCGGGGAGTTGCCATGAACCGCGTGGTCATCAGCAGGGTTGCGACCGTCACGGCCCTGGGGGATGGACTTGAGCCCCTCTGGCAGGGGTTGTTGGCAGGGCGCAGCGGTATCGCCCCGTTGACCCGCTTCGGTTGTGAAAATTATATTTCGCAGCAGGCCGCCTGTATCGCTGACTTGCAGGCTCCGGCGAAGGGGTCGCTGCTCGACACCATCCTTGAGCGGATTGCCGTTCAAATCGGGGATCTGCCGAATGACTGCCGTCTGCTGGTCGCTTCGACCAAGGGGGAGATCGATCGTCTCACAACGGTTTGTCGGCAGGAGGCCGCGATCCCGCCTGCGGTGCTGTTCGAGCCGCTACTGGAAAAAATCGCCCGGCGTTTTAGCCTGCCTGATCGCGGCTGCAACATCAACGCCGCCTGCGCCTCCTCGACCATCGCCCTGGCACGTGCTGCGGCGCTGATCGCTGCCGGGCAGGCCGAAGCGGTGCTGGTGTATGCCGCCGACCTGGTCAGTGAGTTTGTCTTCTCCGGGTTTTCGGCACTGCAGGCGCTCTCTGCTGAGCCCTGCCGTCCCTTCGATCGCCAGCGGAAAGGATTGACTCTTGGAGAGGCCGGGGTGGCCGTCTTGTTGATGAACGAAGAGCGGGCCAAGCTCAGTGCTGAATCTCCGCTGGCTTATGTCGCCGGTTGGGGAGCGGCCAATGATGCCCATCATGTAACCGCTCCGGCCCGTGACGGCTGCGGCCTGATTCTCGCTTGCCGTCAGGCACTGGCAAAAGCGGAGATTGCCGCCGATCAGGTTGCTGCGATCAATGCCCATGGTACCGGCACAGTCTACAACGATGCCATGGAACTGACTGCCTTTAACGCCGTATTCGGTGCGCAGCTGCCGCCGCTGCACGGCGTCAAGGGGAGCTTGGGACACTGCCTGGGGGCCGCCGGCGGGGTCGAGGTCGCCATCGCCTGCCGGGCGCTGCAGCAACAACTGATCCCCGGCACGGTCGGCTGTCCGGACGCTGAAGAAGCCGGGCAGGGGCGGCTGAACACCGCCCCTCAGAAAGTTTCCGGTGATTACCTGCTCTGCAGCAACTCCGGTTTCGGTGGTATCAATGCGGTGGTGATTCTGCAGGGGGTGGCGTGATGAAGGGGTGGATTAACGGCATCGGCTGGGTCACCGCTGCCGGCTGCGGTAACGGCCGGAATGCGGAACAGCAACCGCTATGTCCCGGCAGCCTGGAGATTCCGAAGCGCAAACAGGTGTTCGAGAAACCGGATATGCGTTTCGGTCGGCTCGATGAATTCTCCCGTATCGGCCTTGCAGCGCTCGCTTTCTGTCTGCGTGACGCCGGGGAGGAAAGCTGGAGCGAAAAACGGCCGATCGGCATTATCGCTGCCAGCCGCTACGGTTGCCTGCAGACCGATCTGGCCTACCTGCGGACCATGCTTCCGGAGCAGGGGAAACTGGCCAGCCCGAACCTGTTCGCCTATACCCTGCCGAACAGCTTTCTCGGCGAGGCGGCGCTCCGTTTCGGCCTGGCCGGCAACACCCTGGTGTTCAATCAGGAGGATGAGAGTGGTCTGTCGCCACTACGCTTTGCTCTGGAGGAATTGGCCTGGAGTGAACAGCAGGCGATGCTGGCCGGGATCTGCGATCTGGCCCCGCCGCAGGGTCTGTCAAGGGGGGGTGAATACCCCGGCAGCCTGTTCCTGTTGCTGGGGAAAGAACCCTCTGCCGTGTTTCCCGGTTATGGTGAACTGGAGTTGCGGGGGAACGAGATGGTTTTTGCCGGAGCGGCGGTTACTGATCTGCCGACGCTGGTGGCGTCCTGTCTGGCAGCAAAAAAATAGGCTTTTACGGAGAAGTGCTCTCTGCTTGCAGTGAAGGAGTTGTTGCACCATGAGGATGGAACTGATTTATCCCCGCTGGCCGAAACTGGAGCTGCAGACAGAGTTTCACCTGCCGCCGCACGGGCCGGTGGTGTTCGCGGCGGCGCTGCCGGAAGAGGTTGAGATCAACTTTACCGATGAAAACCTGCAGCATATCGATTTTGACGCCGACTGCGATCTGGTGGCGATCTCGGTCATGCTCACTTCGCAGCTGCCGCGCGCCTTTGAGATCTCCCGTGAATTCCGTGAGCGGGGGAATAAAGTGATTTTCGGTGGCATCGCGACCATGCTGCACGCCGAAGAGGTTCAGCGGTACGCCGACGCGGTTTTTCTCGGTGAGGTTGAGGGGCGCTTCGGCCAGGTGGTTGAGGATTTGCAGCGGGGAGAGCTGAAGCCGCTCTACGACTATATGCACAATCCGCCCGACATCAATTTGATCGGTACCGCCAAGCGGGAGATTCTTGACCGTGAACTCTACAACTACCGTGGTGTGCAGATGCTTGACCTGGTGCATGCCTCGCGTGGCTGCAAGTTTAATTGTTTCCCCTGCTGCACCGGGTTTCTGGGCGGTCGGAATTTCCGCCCCCGTCCCATCGACAAGGTGATTGAGGAGATGGAGGCGATCCGGAACAATCGCCTGTTCATTGTCGACAACTCGCTGGCCCAGGATCGCCAGTGGCTGATCGATCTGTTCAAGGCAATGGCCCCGCTGAAGAAAAAATGGGTTTCTCATCCTATTCTCGATGACGAAGAGGTCCTCAAGTTGGCCGCCGATGCCGGTGCCTGGTACGTTTATCAGGCGGTCTTTGACACCTCTGATACCATTCGGAATCGCGTCAAACGGCTCAAGGATCACGGCATCGCTGTTGAGGGGACGATCATTCTCGGGACCGATGACCAGAGCGAGGATGATATTAAGCGGCTGGTCGATTTCCTCATCGAGATCGAACTGGATGTTGCCGAGTTCACCATCATGACCCCCTTCCCCCATTCGCCGATCCGCCGCCAAATGGAGGAGGAGGGACGGATTTTATCGAACGACTGGCTCAAGTACACCGCCGACAAGGTGGTCTTTCAGCCGAAGCAGATGAGTCCGGAGAAGTTGCAGGAACTCTATTATTACGCCTGGGACACTTTTAATGCCGATAGCGGTCACCAGTTGAAGATGGGGGAACTGTTCAAGAAGGTGATCCGGCGCGAGATGGATGACGGCACCTACCATCGCTACAATCCGCGCAAGCGACGGATCTTCAAGAAGGAGGGTGCGTGAGCCGGATATTTTTCATCTCCAGCAATACCACCACCGATCCCTACCCGGTCTACCCGCTCGGGATGGCGGTGGTTGCCGGAGCCCTGCAGGCGGCCGGGCATCAGGTGCAGCAGTACGATTGTCTGGTTCAAGGGGAGTCTATGCCGCAGCTGCTGCAGGAGATTGAGGCCTTTGCCCCTGATCTGCTGTCGATTTCGCTGCGCAATATCGACAACGTTGATTCCTTCAGCGGCGAGGATGCCTGGTATCTGCGGGAGATCAAAGAATTTGTTGCCGAACTGCGCAAGGCGGTCAAGGTGCCGATTGTCGTCGGCGGCCCGGCGTTGACCATCATGCCGGAGGAGATCGCCGAATATCTCGCCGTCGATCATGCCGTCATCGGCGAGGGGGAGCGCTCTCTGCCGCAGTTGGTGGCCAGCCTGGCGGCCGGGGAATCGGTGCCGCAGCTGATCTGCCGCAATCAACCGCTGGCCGGGGATGATTTCAGTACGCCGCTGTTCGATCCGGAGCTGGTCAGTTACTACCTGCAGCATAGCGGTATGGTCAACCTGCAGACCAAGCGCGGTTGCCCCTATCGCTGCAGCTATTGCTCCTATCCGCATCTTGAAGGGAAGCACTTCCGGATTCGCAACCCGCGCCTGGTGGTTGACGAGCTGGAACGGCTTAAGCAGGATCATGGTGTCGAACGGGTTTTTTTCACCGACTCGGTGTTCAACGATCCGCACGGGGAATACCTCAAGCTGGTCGAAGAGATGCTGAGCCGTGACCTGGGTATGCAGTGGTCGGCATTTTTCCGCCCGCAGGGGCTCGGGCGGGAAGAGTTGGCGCTGATGAAACGGGCCGGGCTCTACGCTCTGGAGTTGGGAACCGATGCGGCGGCTGACCGGACCTTGCTCGGGCTTGATAAAAGGTTGTGTTTTGCCGAGATATTAGAGGTTAATCGGGCCTGTCTGGAGGAGCGGCTGCCGGCGGCCCATTTTGTCATGTTCGGCGGCCCGGATGAGGATGATGCCTCGCTGGCCGAGGGCTTGCAGAATCTGGCCCAGCTCGACATTTCGGTGGTTTTCGCTTTTTCCGGAATCCGCATCCATCCCGGTGCGCCGCTGCATCAACGGGCCATCGAGGAGGGGATCATCAGTGCCGAGACCTCGTTGCTCAAACCGGTCTATTACTTCTCGCCGTTGCTCGACCGGGAAAGGATGGAGCAGACGATCGAGGAAAGTTTTGCCGGGCATAAAAACCGCATATTCCCGCCATCCGAAGGAATGATACGGATGGCGGTGATGCGAGGGTTTGGTTTTCGCGGCTTGATGTGGGACCGGCTGGTCCGTTTTCCAAAAATAGCGCAATAACTTTCGAACGGCGGACTATGGCGACCTTGAACGACAAAAATATTTTACTGCTTCACCCGCTCGGCTACCAGGTCGAAGCAGCGGCTCGGGATATCTCGCGCAAGGCGAACATTATGCCGCCGTTGGGACTGGCCGGTATCGCCGCCTATCTGGAGCGTGCCGGGTGCGGTTGTCATATTCTCGACTGCTATGCCCATCCCGATGCCGACGGCCGTCTGCGTGAACTGCTGCGTGAGCAACGTCCGGCGCTGCTCGGTATCAGCTGCACAACCGCCAGTTTTCACGACGGGGTGCGCTTGGCGCAACTGGCCAAGAGCGAACTGCCGGAGATTCGCGTCGCCTTCGGCGGGCCGCATGTTTCGGCTCTGAAAGAGAAGGTACTGGAGTTCTCCAGGCTGATCGACTATGTGGTGATCGGCGAAGGGGAGCAGACCATGCTTGAGCTGGCGCAGCTGTCCGGGCAGGAGCCGGTTACGGTCAGCGGTCTGGTCTGGCGGGCCGGTGACGGTTCGCTGGTTGATAACGGCTACCGCAGTGAGGCGCTGGTCCTTGATGAACTTCCCTTTCCGGCTTATGAAAAACTGGCCGGTTACCCGGATGCCTATAAACTGCCGATCTTCAATTATCCGAAAACGCCGAACAGCAGCTGTATTTCCAGTCGCGGTTGTCCCTACAGTTGCAGCTACTGCGACCGCAGCGTTTTTCGTCGCACCTTCAGATACAACTCGGCCGACTATCTTTATGAGCATCTGCGCTATCTGCACGAGCGTTTCGGTATCCGGCACGTCAATTTTTACGATGATCAGTTCACTTTTCATCGTAGCCGGGTCGAAGAATTCTGTCGCCAGATGATCGAGCAGCCGTTGGGGGTGACCTTCAACTGCGCGGTACGCGCCGAGCATGTCGACCGCGAACTGCTGCAGCTGATGAAGACCGCCGGTTGCTGGATGGTCAGTCTGGGGATTGAAAGCGGCGATGAACAGCTGCTCGCCCAGCATCGACAGAATGCCGATCTCGACCTGCTCGCCGAAACGATCCGCACCATCAAATCGTGCGGCATCCGTACCAAGGGACTGTTGATGATGGGACTCCCGGGCGAGAGTGAGGAGTCGATCCGCCGCAGCATGGAGTACGTCTTTTCCCTGCCGATCGATGATTTTAATCTGGCCAAGTTCACCCCTTTTCCGGGGTCGCCGATCTACGAGAAAATTCACCAGCTCGGCAGTTTCGAGGAGGACTGGCAGAAGATGGACTGCATGCATTTCCAGTTCGTTCCGCACGGCATGGAGAAGGAGCGGTTGGAGAAACTGTTCATCGAATTTTACAAAAATCACTTCCGGCGCAACCGGGTGCTGTTCGGTTATCTGAGTATGCTCTGGAAATCACCCGACAGCTGGCTGCGCTTTGTCGGCAGCGCCGGGCATTTTCTGCGTTTTGCATTGAGTAACAAACGTTATGGCAGCTCCTGAAAGAGGCGCAGATATCCTCGTCGTCGTGCCGGTCTACAATCATGCCGCAACCTTGCGCGAAGTGGTCGAGGGGGTGCTCAGGCATCACGACCGGGTGCTGGTGGTGGATGACGGCAGCACGGACGGTGGCGCCGAAACGCTGGAGGGTCTGCCGGTCGATCTGCTGCAGCATCCGCGCAACCTGGGGAAGGGGGCGGCGCTGCTCTCCGCTGCCGACTGGGGCTTGCAGCGGGGGATGACCCACATGGTCAGCATCGATGCCGACGGGCAGCACGATGCGGATGATCTGCCGCGATTTTTTGCCGCCATCACTGAGTATCCCCAGGCCTTGAGTGTCGGTCACCGCGATTTCAAGCAGCAGAGCATCCCCGGATCATCACGCTTCGGTCGGCAGTTTTCCAATTTCTGGCTGCGCTTGCAGACCGGCAGCCGGCTCAAGGACAGTCAGAGCGGTTTTCGCGCTTATCCGCTGTTGATTTTTCAGCACCTGAACTTCTGGACGCACCGCTATAATTTCGAGATCGAGGTGTTGGTCCGCTCCGCTTGGGCCGGGTTGCAGTTGCGGGATGTCGATATCTCGGTCTACTATCCCCCGGGGGATGAGCGGATTTCCCATTTTCGCGGTTTTATGGACAACTGGCGGCTGACCCTGCTCAACACCCACTTGACATTGCGCTCGATTGTTCCCTGGCCGCATCGGAAGATCATCGAGCGGCCAATGGATGAGTGTGCGCGGGTTAAAACCCTCTCGGTGATTCATCCGCTCCGCTCGATCCGGCAACTGTTGCAGGAGAACAGCTCGCCGCAGCGACTGGCGGTTGCCGCCGGAGTCGGCGTGCTGCTCGGTGCTTTGCCGCTGCTGTTCTGCCATACTCTCGCAATCCTGTTCGTCTGCGGGTTTTTCCGTCTCAACAAGGTCGCGGCGGTCAGCAGCAGTCAGCTCTGTATGCCGCCGCTGGTTCCGGCGCTCTGCATCGAGGTCGGTTATTTTATGCGCAACGGCGAATTTCTCACTGAGCTATCGCTCGAAACCCTCGGTTATCAGGCGGTGGATCGGCTGTATGAATGGTTCCTCGGCGCCTTGGCGCTCGGGCCGTTGTCGGCAGGTGCGGTGGCCTTGATCGTCTATCTGTCGGCGGCGAGGATCAGCCGCGAAACAGGGCGGGAAAAGCGGTCGTCGAGTGACGAGAAATCGCTGCGGGCCGCACGTCAGAAGTGGACCAGTCGCAGTATCGGTGCATCGTGGCAGCATCAGTCTTTTTATCTGATGATCCGGCTTGGTGGCGGGCGGGCGGCTTATGCGCTGCTCTATCCGGTGGTATTCTATTACCTGCTGCTGCCGTCGGTACGCCGTAAATGCAATCACTATCTCGACCGTCGCTTTCCGCGGAGCGGGATGTGGATGCGTTTCAGGAACAGTTACCGGATGACCCTCGATCTGGGCAAAGTACTGGTCGACCGGGCGCTGGTCGGTATCCTCGGCCCTGAACAAGTTAAGGTCGAGCTGCACGGCAAGCAGGAACTGCTTGCACTGCTGGCGGAAAATAAAGGGCTGATTCTGGTCAATGCCCATGTCGGGTGCTGGCAGGTGGCCATGTCGGCCCTCGGTTTCATGGAGACGCCGGTCAACCTGCTGATGCAGCGCGAAGAGGATGATATCGATCGGCATTATTTCGAGCACGCCGGGATCGAATGCCCCTACCGGATTATCGATCCGCGCGGCTATCTCGGCGGCGCGTTGGAGATGGTAGAAGTGCTCAAACGCGGCGAGGTGCTGTCGGTGATGGGTGACCGAATGCTCGGCGATGATCGTAATGGAGTCGAAGTTGAGTTTATGGGCGGCAGGGTAACGATGCCGTTCAGTGCTTATAAACTGGCATCGGCGACCGGTGCGCCGATTGTCGTGCTCTTTTCGTACAAAACCGGACCGGACAGTTATGAGCTGAAGCTCTACCGGACAATCCGGGTGCCGGGTGGGTTGGGGCGTGGCAGCGCCGTGTTCCTCCCCTATGTCAGAGAGTTTGCGGAGACGTTGGAAGATTTTTGCGCGGAACATCCGTTTCAGTTTTTCAATTTCTTCGATATGTGGCAGGATAACTCGTTTAATCAGACATCATCGGTTCAACGGTGACGATTTGTAATTATTCAGCACGGTACAAAAGACAGTCATTCCGGCAGGATTTTAGCCGGAATCCAGATTTCAGAAGGTAGAAAGACTGGATCCCCGATAGCAGCACTCGGGGATGACAAGTGTTTTTTCTCCTGATCTGATAATGCTGAGCAGTTACGACGATTTAATCTAAGGAGTTAATGTAATGAGTGTGAAGGAAAAGCTCAAAAAGGTTCTGATTGAGGACCTGAATCTGGAAGATGTAGAGCCGGAAGAGATCGAAGATGATATGGCGTTGTTCGGCGACGGACTGGGTCTGGATTCACTCGATGCCGTCGAGTTGGTGGTGATCGTGCAGAAACATTTCGGCGTTGAAATCAAGGACATGGAAGAGGGTCGCCCGGCGTTTCAGTCGGTCAATACCCTGGCGCAGTATATCGAGCAACGGCTGGCCTGATGAGTGCTGCCGTGCCGATTGTCATCACCGGCCTCGGCTGCCTCTGCGGAGCGGGAATGAATCTCGCCGAATGTTTGGAGAGCATGTTCCGCAATGAACGCAACCCGCATCCGCCGCTGCGTTTTTCGACCGATCATCCGGTCAGTTATCCGGTGCTGGAGTTGCGCGACGAGTTTAGACTGCCGCTCGACGATCAGGAAACTGTTTATGCCCGCACCAGTCAGCTGGCGCTGGCGGCGGCATTCGAAGCATTGGCTGATGCCGGCTGGGATGAAGAGAGCCTGCGCGGCAAGCGGGTCGGCGTCTGTATCGGCACTACGGTCGGTTGTGCGTTGAACTGCGACGATTTTTATCGCGCCTATAAAGACGGCGTCGATCCGGAGATGGGGGTTATCGAACGCTTTCTGCGCAGCAATCCGGCGGCGGTGATTGCCCGGCAACTCAAACTCGACGGTCCGAACCAGACGGTGGTCAATGCCTGCTCCTCCGGGACCGACGCCATCGGCCTCGGTGCGTCGTGGTTGCGGGCCGGGGCCTGCGATATTGTCATCGCCGGTGGCGCCGACGAGCTGTCGCGGGTGACCTATGCCGGGTTCAGTTCGCTGATGATCACCGACACCGAAGCGTGCAAGCCGTTCGATATCAAGCGCAAGGGACTGAACCTCGGCGAAGGCGCGGGGATGTTGATTCTCGAAAGCGAGGCGGTGCGCGGAGCAAAAAAGGCACGCGGTTACATGCTCGGTTACGGTTCGGCCTGCGATGCCTATCATCTGACCGCACCGCGGCCGGACGGGGCGGGACTCAAGCAGGCGATGTACGAAGCATTCGCTGCCGCCGAGGTGACACCGGAGATGATCTCCTTCGTCAATGCCCACGGCACCGGTACTCCTGATAACGACCGGGTCGAAAGTCGGGTGTTGAGCGAAGTGTTGCCGGACGTGCCGTTCGTTTCGACCAAAGGCTATACCGGACATACCCTCGGTGCGGCGGGCGGGATCGAAGCGGTCTTCACCGTCGCCTGTCTGCGGCGCGGCGAACTGCCCGCCAATATCGGTTTCTCCGCTGCCGACCCGGAACTGTCGGGCGCGCCGGTGATCGAAAATACCCGGATCGACGGTAATATTGCAATGTCGGAATCGCTGGCGTTCGGCGGTAACAATGCGGTGCTGATCCTCGGTAAAGGAGACGCTTGATATGCGCATGGCAATTCAGGGCATCGGTGTCTCCGGCGGTTTCGGCCGCGGTGTCGAGGCATTGCGTGCGGCTCTGCAAACCGGTACGGTCGAAGTGCAGCAGGGGTGCGTCGAGCGGAACGGCGGTACGGACATTTTTCCGGCTTATCGGGCGTCTATCGACGGTCTCGACGAGTTTATCCCGAAACGGGCGTTACGGCGCATCGACCATTTTTCGAAAATGACTCTGCTCAGCGCCTGTCTGGCGCTCAAGGATGCCGCTCTGCTCGAAGGCGACTGTTCGCGGATGGGCGTGGTGATCGCCTCCGGCTACGGGGCATTGAAAACCACCTTCGATTTTCTCGATTCGTATCTCGATTTCGGTTATTCGTGCAGTTCGCCGACCCATTTTTCCAATTCGGTGCACAATGCCGCTGCGGCGCATGTGTCAATACAGTTCAAGGCGACCGCACCGAGCCTGACGGTGACGCAGTTCGAAATGTCGGTTCCCTCGGCATTGCTGAGCGCACAACAGTGGCTGGCAGAAGGACGGGTCGATCAGGTGCTGTTCGGGGCCATTGACGAATATTGTGAGGTCTTACGCTACTGCCGCAAGCAGTTCTTCGGCTTAGGCGAGCAGGGCCCGCTGCAGCCGTTCTCTTTCGATAAACAGAGTGCCGTGGTCGGCGAGGGCGCGGTCTTTTTTGTGCTGACGCGGGCAGATGAAAATGCGGCTTACGGTTGTATCGATACCGTCACGCTCGGCAATCATCTCGTCTGCCCGGTCAAGTTGCCGCAGGACGATCTGCTGATTATCGGCGCCGACGGCCATAAGGAATGCGGCCGCTGGTATGCACAGGCATTCAAGGGACGGGAGACGGCCGCTTACGCACCTCTTTACGGCAGTTTCCCGGCGGCCGTCGGCTTCGATCTGGCGGTGGCGGCGTTATCGTTGCGCGACCGCACCTTTTACGCAAGTCCTGAGCTTAGCGGCGCAGCCACATCGGTGGTGACGTTGCATCGGAAACTTGCTGAAGAAAAACTTGTTTGCTTGAAGTTCGGACCGGGGGGCGATTACGGCCTGGTCCGGTTGTCGATCTGAGGTTGCCATGCGCGTTATTCTGATCATTCTCGGTGTCGTTTTCAGCCTGGTTTTTATCCCGCCGGTTTATGCTCAGTCGGCTACGGCTGCAAGCGATTATGCGCCGACTCGTTACGGAGCCGCGCTCCTGGTCGGCAAGGCTTATAGTCCTGACCATTTCGGCTTGGTGATGGCGCAAGGGCAGGTGGTGTTCGATTATGACCGGATATTTTGGCATGCCGCACCTGAACCGTTGCGCTTCAAACTGGAAGCCAATGCTGGAATCACCACCGACGGACGCCACCGTGGGCTGCTGGCGGTCAATGCCATGGCACTCTATTATCTTGAACATTTCAAGCGAGGTGACTGGACACCTTATGTCGAGGCCGGAATCGGCTTGATTTATACCGATTTCCAGGTGGCGGGGCAGGGCATGAGATTCAATTTTAATCCGCAGGCCGGAGTGGGGGTCGAATATGCGCTGCCGGGTGGCGCTGCGGTGACGACGGCCGTGCGTCTCCACCATATTTCTAACGGCAAAACTCATCACGATAATCGCGGTATCAATTTGGCGCTGCTGATGATCGGATATCTGTTTTAAATTATGAAAAAAGAAGATGTTCCTCAACAGGGCGGCCTGAACGCGGGCTGCCGCGAAGTCAATTACGCGGTCGACAACGATGGCCGGTACACGCTCGCACAGAGTGATGGCTGGGAGGCGAAGAATATCGCTCTGCGCCAGGCTTGGGAAGCGATCATTGATCAGTTGCACGATGTGATTGCCGAGATCAGGGCCGGAAAGAAGAGCACGCTGGCCTATCATATGGTTAAAAACCAGATGGACCCGGCGCTGCTTTCCCAGTATTCAGGTGTCGCCCGCCGGCGGGTGAAGCGCCACCTGAAACCGGCGGTGTTCGACAAACTCGCTGCAGCGGAACTTGTTCCCTATGCCGAATTGTTCGGTGTCAGTGCCGACAAGCTGCGCACCGTGCCGGACGAACCTGATTTGCCGTTGGCCGAACTCGATCAATCCGAGACCGATAAACCGTGAAAATAGATTTCCCTCATCGTCAGTTCGCGCATTGCGAAAGCGGTGTCACCGCTAACCTGCTCAACTATCACGGACTACCCTGTTCCGAAGCGCTGGCTTTCGGGATCGGCGGCGGGCTGTTTTTCGCTTACGTGCCGTTTATCAAACTCAACTTTCTGCCGTTGACCACCTTCCGGACTGCTCCCGGAAGTATCTTTAAAAAGGCGACCAAGCGGCTCGGAATCGAGGTCAAAAGGGAAACGTTCCGCAGCCCGGAGGTGGCCGAAAAGGAACTCGATCTCCTGCTCGAAGCCGGTCGCCCGGTCGGCGCACAGACCGGGGTGTTCTGGCTGCCGTTCTTTCCACCTGCCTATCGGTTTCATTTTAACGGTCACAATCTGGTCGTCATCGGTAAAGAGGGCAACGATTATCTGATCAGCGATCCGATTTTTGAAGAGACGGTGCGTTGCCCGGCGACCGACCTGCGCAAGGCGCGCTTTGCCAAGGGGGCGCTGGCACCGAAGGGGAAGATTTACTACATCGAAAAGATGCCGGACCAATTCAATTTGCCGCAAGCGGTCGAGGCCGGAATCCGCGAGGTCTGCCGGGGGATGTTGAAAACCCCGGTGCCGCTGGCCGGAGTGCGCGGTATCCGTTTGCTGGCACGGCAACTGGCTAAGTGGCCCGCCAAACTCGGAGAGAAGAAGACAATTCTGTATCTTGGACATGTGATTCGCATGCAGGAAGAAATCGGCACCGGTGGCGGCGGGTTCCGCTTTATCTACGCCGCCTTTCTGCAGGAAGCAGCCGGGGTGCTGGAGAACGACAAACTGGTCGATCTGTCGAAACGCTGCACCGAAGTCGGCGATCTGTGGCGTGAGTTCGCCCTGATCGCATCACGGGTCTGCAAGGGGCGGGCGGCGGTGCAGGATTCCTTCGACGATCTGGCCGAACTGTTGCGCCAGTGCGCGGCCCGGGAGGAAGTGCTCTTTAACGATCTGCGGGCGGCGATCGCCCGCTGATCCGAATCGCGAGAACCG
>JAUVEB010000028.1 GCA_030595055.1 Desulfuromonadaceae bacterium | reverse complement strand
AAGCACTCGTTGAGCAGTTTGTCGAAGAAACCCCAACTGCTCATCCCGCCCGGAGTCTTCAGCCAGATGTAGGGGGCGTTGACGCCGCCGAAGCATTCGATCCCTGCTGCAGTCAGCCCTTCACGGATGATCCGGGCGTTCTCCATATAGTAGTCGATCACCTCCTTGACCTGTGCCCAGCCTTCATCGCTGTAGACAGCGGCGGCAGCTTTCTGCACCGGGTAGGAGCCGCCGTTGAACTTGGTGCACTGGCGGCGGTTCCAGAGCTTGTTGAAGCTGTATTCCTCGCCGCTTGCGGTGGTGCCCATCAACTCTTCCGGAACCACGGTCAGGCCGCAGCGCACGCCGGTGAAACCGGCGGTCTTGGAGAAGGAACGGAACTCGATGGCACACTGCTTGGCCCCTTCAATCTCGTAGATGGAATGAGGAATATCTGCTTCGGTGATAAACGCTTCGTAGGCGGCATCAAACAGAATCACCGCGTCGTTCTCGATGGCGTAATCGACCCAGGCCTTGAGCTGCTCCTTGGTGGCGACGGTCCCGGTCGGGTTGTTCGGGAAGCAGAGGTAGATAACGTCGACCTTTTCACTCGGAAACTGCGGAGCAAAGCCGTTTTCTTCAGTGCAGGGCATGTAGACCAGGCCTTCATAATAGCCCTGTTCATCCGCTTCGCCACTGCGACCGACCATGACGTTGGTATCGTTGTAGACCGGGTAGACCGGGTCGCCGATAGCAACCTTGTTGCTCAGATCGAAAATGTCGAGGATGTTGGCACTGTCGCACTTGGAACCGTCGGAGATGAAGACCTCGGAGGTTTTCAGCTCGACGCCGAGCGGTTGATATGCTTTGTCGATGATAATCTGTGACAGCCAGTCGTAACCCTGCTCCGGGCCGTAACCGTGGAAACTTTCCCCCTTGGCCAGATCGTCAACCCCTTCGTGAAAAGCTTTCAGAACTGCCGGAACCAGCGGCTTGGTCACATCGCCGATTCCCAGCCGGATGACCCTGGCGTCCGGGTTGGCGGTGGTGAATTCCGTCACGCGGCGGCTGATTTCCGGAAACAGATAGCCTGCCTGCAGTTTAAGATAATTGTCGTTAATACGTGCCATGCTGAATTTCTCCTGAAAAGAGCGTCCAAATAGAGCGGTTACTCGGCTTTTTCCTGGACCCATTCACCGGCTTTTTCCACATCTTTGCCAAAGCCATGGAAGGTTCCACAGCCGGAAATAAACAATACTGAAGCAATCAACAGCAGTGCCGGAATCCGTTTCATTTTTGATCTCCTTTAAAATTTGGTTTTCTATTTCAATCCCAAAACATCCTGCATATCGTAAAAGCCCGGTTCCTTGCCGTTTAACCACTGGCAGGCACGCGCTGCTCCGCGGGCAAACATGTCACGACTCATGGCCCGATGGCTGATCTCGATCCGCTCACCCATGCCGATGAAGTAGACGGTGTGCTCACCGACGATATCGCCGCCACGCACCGTCTGCATACCGATTTCTTCCTTGGTTCGTTCGCCGCACAGCCCCTCACGGTGGTAATTGGCGACCCGGTTGTAATCACGACCGAG
Organism: Desulfuromonadaceae bacterium; assembly: GCA_030595055.1. GTDB lineage: Bacteria > Desulfobacterota > Desulfuromonadia > Desulfuromonadales > Geopsychrobacteraceae > Malonomonas. The sequence goes on along the minus strand of JAUVEB010000028.1, from coordinate 18,206 downwards.
AGCCTCGGCCACGACTTCACCCATACGCACGGCGGTCCCGGACGGAGAATCCTTTTTCTTGTTATGGTGCAGTTCCACCACCTCAACATCGAAGCCGTCGCCGAGAATTTTGGCCGCTTCTTTGAGAAGTTTGAAGCAGGCGTTGACGCCGACGCTCATATTGGGCGCGAGGACGACCGGGATTTCTTCGGCATATTTTTCCACTTCAGCCCGTTGTTCAGGGGTGAAGCCGGTTGAGCCGCTGACCACCCTCTTGCCGAGTTCGGCGCAGACGTGCAGATTTTTCAGGGTGACGTCGGGGAAGGTGAAATCGATCAGCACATCGGCATGGACCATGGTGGCCGCCAGATCATCACTGATCAGTATCCCCAGTTCACCGGCTCCGGCGACCAACCCGGCATCCATGCCGATCTGCGGGTGGCCGGGACGCTCGGTGGCACCGGTCAGTTCCAGCCCCTCGGCTTCCAGAACCGCGTGAATCAAGCGACTGCCCATTCGTCCGGCAGCACCGACAATTGCAACTTTCATAAATTCGTTACCTATATATTCATTGTAGGGATTAAATCAACCCATGTTTACGCAACACCACCTGCAGCTTTTCCAATGTCGCAGGTTGCATGGCCACCAGCGGCAGGCGGACATCGGCCTGACACTTGCCCATCAGTGCGGCGGAGGTTTTCACCGGCGCCGGATTGCTTTCGATGAACATCGCCTGGTGAACGTCGAGCAGTTCCAGGTGCAGTTTGCGAGCATCATCCCAAAGGCCCTGCTGGATCGCTTTGACCATCGTTTTGACCTGCTTCGGCATGATGTTGGCGGTGACCGAGATGACCCCCCTGGCGCCGCAGGCCATCAACGGCAGGGTGAGGAAATCATCGCCGGAGATCACGTCGATTTTGTCGCCGGCCCGGGCAATGATCTCGCCGGCTTGGGTCAGGTCGCCGGACGCTTCCTTGATAGCGACGATATTGTCAAACTCCGCCAGACGGATCGTCGTTGCGGCAGTCATGTTCATACCGGTCCGGCTGGGAACATTATAGAGCACCTGCGGCAGGGCCACGCTTTCGGCAAGCGCCTTATAGTGTTGATAAAGTCCTTCCTGAGACGGCTTGTTATAGTAAGGGGAAACCAGCAACAGGCCGTCGGCCCCCAGTTCTTTGGCATGCTGGGAGATGTCGATCGCCTCGGCGGTGGCGTTGGAGCCGGTGCCGGCAATAACGGGAATCCGTTTATTGACCTGCTCGATACAGGTTTTGATGACCCGATCATGCTCCTCGTAGCTGAGGGTTGCCGATTCACCGGTGGTTCCGCAGGGGACGATGGCGTCAGTGCCGTTTTCAATCTGGAATTCGATCAGCCGGCGATAACTTTCCTCGTCAAAATTTCCTTCAGCAGTGAAGGGGGTAATGATGGCAACCATGGATCCGTGAAACATAATCTCTCCTCTGTTCGTACCCGGGTGTTGTCGGCAGGTTACATTGTTGCTTTTACCGTTGTCTCTCGTGAAGGTCAGAGCAAATAAAAAGGCCGTTGATGACGGCAGAATAAAAAAGTATTGCTAGCACAGCACCGGGGGAAAGTAAAGAATCCAGGGGCTTTGGCAGCGCAACTTTAACCTGTTTATCGGGAGCTTGGAGGACTGGTTAAAGCCCTGTTCGGGGAATAACCGCAAGCTCCTCGGTGGACAACCCCTCAAACTGTTGCTCGCCCCGCTTGATCAGGGCTCTGACCCGGTAATGGTAACGGCTGCCGTTTTGGAGACCGAAGTCCTCGAAACGGGTCTGCTGCACGGGTTTCGGGTTGATGGGATAGGGAGTCGCGCCGCCGGCGTCCTGTCTCCGGTAAACCTGGTAACCGAGCAGAAGAGCATCAGGGGGCAGTGAGACGGCCTGCCAACTCAGTTTAACCGAACTGTCCTGCGCTGCTGCGCTGAATTGTCCCGGAGCAGTCAACGGTGTGGTGAAAATCTGTCGGAGGATGACCGCTCGACCATTTTCTCCCACAGCATTTCGCGGAACCAGCTTGTATTGGTAGCCGGTTCCGGCCTGCAGTTGTCGATCCCGAAGCTGGTAACGTGCGCCGACCCGCTGTGCCGGGTCGGGAAATTCCGGGTTAATGCTGTGCCACAGAATTGAGCGATCAGGGCACTCGAGGCAGTTATCCCGAGGATCGAAGGTCAGGCGATAGATATCAAGCAACGGTGGTTGTTTAATCCCGCCGCCATCCATATTTTGCGTCGGCAGTTGCCAGCCCAACAACAGGGTCTCCCCCTGTTGATGTAATTCCAGCGCTGTCGGGGCTCCGGGTCGCAGGGTTTCAAGGGGGCGTACCGGTCCTTTTTTTCCACAGGCGGCGAGGAGGATCAGGGCAAGCAGAAACAGGTATCTGATTCGCATAGTCATACCATTCGTTAAAGAGACGCTATTTCTTCAGCCGCGCCAGTTCCCGCTCGACCGCTTCACGGGCAGTGCCGCCGGTGGCCTTGCGGGCGTTGACCGAGGCTTCGAGGGTGACATAGTCGTAGATGTCCTCTTCGATCAGGTCGGAGAACGCGCGAAATTCGTCGAGGCTCAATTCAGGGATATCTTTTCCGTTTTCAACGCAGTAGCGGACCGTCTTGCCGACCACCTCATGGGCCTGGCGGAACGGCAGTCCCTTGCGGACGCAGTAGTCAGCGACGTCGGTAGCGGTGGAAAAGCCGCGTGCCGCAGCGATGCGCATGTTGTCCCCCTTGACCTTCATCTCGGCGATCATCTCAGCAAAGATTTTCAAACTGCCCTTGACCGTGTCGAGGGTATCGAACAGCGGTTCCTTGTCCTCCTGCATGTCCTTGTTGTAGGCCAGCGGCAGTGACTTCATCAGGGTCAGCATGCTGACCAGGTTGCCGTAGACCCGCCCGGTTTTGCCGCGTACCAGCTCCGGCACGTCGGGGTTCTTCTTCTGCGGCATGATCGAGCTGCCGGTGCAGAAGGCATCGGTCAGTTCGATGAAGTTGAAATCGGCGCTCGACCAGAGGACCAGCTCTTCTGAAAGGCGCGACAGGTGCATCATCAAAATACTGGCAAAGCTGCAGAACTCAATGGCGAAGTCGCGGTCGGAGACGCTGTCGAGGCTGTTGCGGGTTACGCCGTCGAAACCGAGCTGCTCGGCGACCCACTCGCGGTCGATATCAAAGGTGGTTCCGGCCAAGGCGCCGGCGCCGAGCGGCAGCTGATTGAAACGGGCACGTAGATCCTGCAGGCGACTGATGTCGCGGGCGATCATCTCCCGGTAGGCGAGCATGTGATGACTGTAGAGTACCGGCTGGGCAGTCTGCAGGTGGGTGTAGCCGGGCATGATGACGTCAAGGTGCTCTTCGGCCTGCTTGATCAGTGAGGTTGCCAGTGCCGCCAGATAGCTGTGGATGGTATCGATCTCATCGCGCAGGTAGAGGCGGATGTCGACCGCCACCTGATCGTTACGGCTGCGGCCGGTGTGCAGTTTGCCGCCGACAGCGCCGATCCGCTCGATCAACCGGGCCTCGATGTTCATGTGGATATCTTCCAGCTCGACCGAAAACTCAACCTTGCCCGCCTCGATATCCTTGAGGATGTCATCCAGTCCGGCAACAATCTGCTCTGCCTCTTTGACGGTGATGATCCCCTGTTTGCCAAGCATCCGTGCATGGGCTTGGGAGCCTTGAATATCATAGGCATAGAGGCGTTGGTCAAACTCGATCGAGGCGGTGAACTCTTCAACAAATTTATCCGTGGGTTGGGTGAATCGTCCGCCCCAGAGTTTTTTACTCATGATTCAGTTTCTCCGTATGGACCGGCTGCACGGTTTCTCGGCAGCGGTTGTTCAGTGATCAGTCTGCCGAGCTATCCTCTTCGATCCGTTGCCAGCCACTGCTGCCGGCCCTGAAGATCGCATGCAACTTCAGGGGCGCACGGGTGGTACGGGGATCGAGTTCATGGAACATCGGCAAGTTAAAGTAATAGAGCCGGGTTTTGCTGCCGAAGCGCAGGCGACATACCGGCAAGCCGTCAAAATTGTCGGTCTGATACTCCTGGCCGTCTGTCATCGTTATCTTATGACTCTTGTGGATAATAACGGCGGAATGACCAAAGCTCAATGTTTCGCTCTTGGGTACGCCGCTGGTTTCCTCCGAGGTGTTGCAGAATACGGTTATGGTGTCCTTGACCCCCGGTGTATAGGCCAGGTACTCACCGTAAAAACCGTTGATCACATCGCGGAATGCCGGGTGCTCCGGTTTCGGGTTACATTCAAGGACCATTAACAGGTCGAGGCGCTGACGGCTGTGAAAAAACAGCTGGTTCGATTTTTCGATAATGATGTTGATGTTCGACTGATAGAGATCACGGTAAACGTAGTCGAGGCAGATCAGCGGCATGAAGTTGAAGCAGTTTGGCCGGCAGCGGAACAGGGGGAATACTTTGCCTCGGTAAAGGTCGTGCTGCGAGTCAAGGTGCTCTTCGCCAACGAAGGGGTGGCTCTTGGCCTGGATGAAGACCCTGAGCCGGCCATCGGCTTCCTTAACTGCCGTGACTCCCCAGTTGGTCGGGATTTCGGCGATGTCGCCGGAGTCCAGGTCTTTGATAACGGAATCCAGTACCTCTGCGTTATCGTCCGCGTAGTGCTCAAGAAACTCCCGGTATTTTGCCAGCGGGATGTGATCGACCCCGAACATTGTGATCGTATTAGGCAGAAAGTGCTGCTCGATGAATTCCAGCGCCGCGGTAACATGTTCTGCCGGCATGGCGGCTTCGGGCAACAGCAGGAAGTGGCATTTCTTGAGATTACCTTCCCCTTCGGCGATCAGTTCAAAAATCGAACGGATCTGTTCCCATTTTGTCCAGGGATTGGCCAATTGGCAGAAAGAATCGGTCGAATTCAGGAGATTGGGGATTTGACAGACCATGCAGTGCAGATGGTGGTCGAGGGGCAGGTTGACCTTGAGTTGTTTTTCGACGATCTCGAACATCAACCGGGCTCGGTCGTTGAGGGCAGAGGGCCTTCTCCCGGAATTTCATCTTCGGTGATGATTTCCAGAGGTGCAGCGCTCTGCAACGCAAGACCCGGAAACACCTTGCCGAGAATATGACAGCAGCCCGGCGGCATGGAGAGGGCGTTCAGCTGATCTTTGCTGAACCACACGGCCTCGGTACACTCACTGCCGTTGGGAGCAAGGTCGAAGGTCACCGGGGAAACCCGGTAATAAAGAATGACAAAATGATCTTGCCGACTGCCGAGGTTGACATGCTCATAGACATCGATCAGCCCATCGACATGAACTTCAATACCGATTTCCTCACGAACTTCACGGTGCAGGGCGACAAGGATGGGTTCCCCGTGGTCGATCTTCCCGCCCGGCATCACCCACTGGCTGCAGAACGGCTCAATGCAACGGCGGGTTAACAGCACCCGATCATGACTGTCGATGATGCAGGCCACGACCGAAGTTTTTATTGCTTGTTTTTTAAAATCCATGCAGCGACCTGGAAAATTAAAGGTTGCGGGGATCCGGAGGCTAAAGAGCCTGCTGACCCCCGCAATCTGGAGGGCTTATTTACTTCGTCTGGCGCTGAATTGCGGCAATCCGCAGGCGCAGCGCTTGGAGCTTGATGAAGCCTTCGGCGTCGGACTGATTGTAAACCTCGTCCGCTTCGAAGGTGGCGAAGTCGATGTTGAACAGGCTGTCATTGGTTGAGTCGCGGCCGACGACGCGGCAGTGTCCCTTGTAGAGCTTGATCCGGGCCTTGCCGTTGACGGTCTGCTGACTTTCATCGATCAGCGCCTGCAGCACCACACGCTCGGGGGCGAACCAGAAGCCGTTGTAGATCATTGCCGCGTAGCGGGGCACCAGCGAGTCGCGCAGATGCATGACTTCGCGATCCATGGTGATCGACTCGACAGCGCGGTGGGCTTCTTCGAGGATGGTCCCACCGGGGGTTTCATAGACGCCGCGGCTCTTCATGCCGACGAAGCGGTTTTCCATCAGGTCGACCCGCCCGATGCCGTGCTTGCCGCCCAGTTCGTTGAGCTTGGCCAACAGTTTGGCCGGGGAGAGGCGCTCACCGTTGACAGCGACGGCATCACCCTTTTCGAACTCGATTTCGACATATTCCGGCTGGTCCGGGGCATCCTCCGGGGCAACGCTGAGCACGTACATGTGTTCCGGCGCCTCGGCCCAGGGATCTTCGAGGACATCCCCCTCGAAGGAAATGTGCAGCAGGTTGCGGTCGCTGCTCCAGGGGTTCTTTTTGCTGGTCGGCACCGGAATGCCGTGTTTCTTGGCGTATTCTTCCAGGGCGGTCCGGCTGTTCATGTCCCACTCACGCCAGGGAGCGATGACCTTGACGGCAGGGTCGAAATGGTAGTAGGCAATTTCGAAACGAACCTGATCGTTCCCTTTGCCGGTAGCTCCGTGAGAGACGGCGTCAGCGCCTTCCCTGGCGGCTATCTCCATCTGCGCCTTGGCGATCAGCGGCCGGGCGATGGAGGTGCCGAGGAAGTAACGTCCCTCGTAGATGGCGTTGGCGCGGAACATCGGGAAAACAAAGTCGCGGGCAAACTCCTCTTTCAGATCCATGATATGGCAGCTGCAGGCACCGGTCTGCCTGGCCTTCTCAGGAATGTTATCCAGTTCTTCTCCCTGGCCGAGGTCGGCTGAGTAGGCGATCACTTCGCAACCGTATTCCTCGATCAGCCATTTGAGGATAATCGAGGTATCCAGACCGCCCGAATAGGCGAGAACGGCTTTTTTGACTTGTCCATGCTTGCTCATCTTGTTTCTCCTTGGTAGAGGGAACGAGTCCTTACCGCCATGCCGGTGTCAGCATGCTCTCGTTGTGAGTGCGGGGATTCTGAATATGCCTCCGTACACACGGCTTGCTTGGCCCGACGGAAAACTCGCGCGCCTCTGAACTGAGTTCTTATCTCCGGTGGTGCAAATCTATCTATGATACACTCGCAAAAAAATCATGGGATGGCGACGCCATCTTCTATAGTTTTATGACATAGGTATCGGCCATGCGGTCATGCAGGCCCTGTTTCTGCTCGTCGAAGGCGACCATCAGGTAACCGATACAGAGAATAATCCCCGAGAGAAATTTTGCCGGGATCTCCCGAAAAGCAGCCCGCCCGTAACTGATCTCACTGCCGTCACAGCGAATCACCTTGATGCGCAGCGCCATCTTACCCGGGGTCTGGCCACCGTGACCGGTAAAAATAACATAATAGGCAAAGCTGAGAGCGTAACCGAACAGCTGAACCAGCACCAGCATCGTACCGGTCTGATTTTCTCCGCCGGGCGCCGCCGCAAACCCTGCCATAACTAACAACAAGCCGAGAACAAATTGCAAACAAAAGACCAGGGTTCCATCAATCAGAGCTGCCACTACGCGCATCCAGAACCCGGCTTTCGGCCGGGCGTCAATTGCCGCCTGGTTCGGCCTGTCCGCTGCTTGCGAAAGTTCAGACTCGGCCAGGGTAACAACCTCTTCAATCACAGCTTCGGCTGACTCAGAGTGTGGCAGGTCAAAGCCCTCCTTGCAGCGGGGGCAAGTCGCCCTGGTCGCACCCGATGGCAGTATGGCCGGATCGATCTGTTTGCTGTAGTTGCAGCTGGGACAGGTGAGCTGCATTTGTCTCAGCGAGCCATCATAGTGACCATGATGGCTTTTTGCACGTGCAGGCGATTTTCCGCTTCATCGAAAATAATCGAATTAGAGCTCTCGATCACCTCGTCGGTGATCTCCTCGTCACGGTGTGCCGGCAGGCAATGCATCACCACGCATTCCGGGTCGGCCAGTTTGACCAGTTCGCTGTTGATCTGAAAACCGGCAAAGGCCATTTTCCGTTCCTGTTGTTCTTCTTCCTGCCCCATGCTGGCCCAGACGTCGGTATTGAGGACGTCGGCACCCGCCGCCGCCTCTTTTGGATCGTTGCTGAAAATCAGCTTGGCTCCAGCCTTTTCGGCCTGGGCAATCACTTCGGCGTTCGCTTCGTAGCCCTTGGGAGTCGCGACCCGCAGTTCAAATCCGAAGACGGCAGCAGCGTTGATCCAGCTGTTGGCCATGTTGTTGCCATCACCGATCCAGCAGTATTTGAGGTTGCGATAGTCTTCTTTGTGCTCGCTGACGGTGAACAGGTCGGCCATCAACTGGCAGGGATGGTAGAGGTCGGTCAAACCGTTAATGACCGGGATGTAGCACTGCTCGGCAAATTCTTCGATCGCAGCCTGCGAGTAAGTTCGGATCATGATGCCGTCACAATAGCGGGCCATCACCCGAGCGGTGTCTTTGATCGGTTCCCCACGACCCATCTGGGTTGTTCCGGAATGGAGAAAGAGGGCATGGCCGCCAAGCTGGAACATGCTGACCTCGAAAGAGACCCGAGTCCGGGTCGAACTCTTTTCGAACAGCATCCCCAGCGTTTGCCCTTCGAGCAGTTTATGCGGGGTTCCTTCTTTCTGTTTTTCTTTCAACTCTCTGGTTAAGGCGAAGATCTTTTCCAGATCTTCCAGGGTCCAGTCGGAAAGGCAGAGGAAGTCTTTAGTCATCATTTTTCTCCCGGTATTCAATTAAAATTCCGTCAAGGATTTCGAGCATCTGGTCGATTTCATCCCGGCTGATCGTCAACGGCGGCAAAAACCGCAGGACCTTGCCGACGGTACAGTTGATCAGCAGGCCACGCTCAAGGGCGGTTTTGACCATTTCGCCCCCGTCGATGGAGAGCTCCATGCCGAGAATCAGACCGCGGCCGCGCACCTCAATGACGAAATCGTATTTTTCTTTGAGTGCTTCCAGCTGTCGGCGCAGGTAGTCACCCATGGCCACGCAATTATCCAGCACTCCGTCCTCGATCAGGACCTGCATCGCTGCCAAAGCGGCTGCCGCCATCAACGGGTTGCCGCCGAAGGTCGAACCGTGGGTACCGGGGCCGAGGGTCTCGGCATATTGTTCCCGGGCGATCATGGCGCCGATCGGCGGTCCGCCGGCCAATGCCTTGGCCAGGGTCATGATATCCGGCTCGACGTTGTCGTACTGGTAAGCGAACAGGGTACCGGTGCGGCCGCAGCCGACCTGGACTTCGTCGAAGACCAGCAGCAACTCCTTTTCGTCACAAAGTTCGCGAACCGCTTGCAGATAACCGGCCGGTGGGACATTGACGCCGCCTTCACCCTGGACCGGCTCAAGCATGATGGCACAGGTGTTGGGATTGATCGCCATACGCAGGGCCTGAATATCGCCGAAGCGAACATACTTGAAACCGGGAACCATCGGGGAAAAACCGGCCCTGACCTTTTCCTGGCCGGTGGCACTGATGGTACCGATGGTGCGGCCGTGGAAGGAGGCCAGCGCGGTGATCACCTCGAAGCGGTTGACACCGTGTTTCTCAACACTGTGCTTGCGCACCAGCTTCATTGCCGCTTCGTTCGCCTCTGCGCCGGAATTGCAGAAGAAGACCCGGTCGCCGAAGGAATGTCGGCAGAGCAGCTCTGCCAGTTCGATCTGTTGCGGGATATGGTAGAAATTGGAGCAGTGCAGCAGTTTGCCAGCCTGATCCTGCAAGGCGGCGACCACCTTTGGATGACAATGCCCCAAGCTGTTGACGGCGACGCCGGCGAGAAAATCGAGATATTTCTTGCCGTCGATATCGGTCAGCCAGCAACCTTCTCCACTGGCGGCAACCAGCGGATAACGACCATAGGTCTTGGCGACGCAGGTCAGGCCCCGCTCAATCCAGTGTTTTGAAGTACTCATTTTTTGAACCTCGCTACGACCGTGCCGATCCCCTTGTCGGTGAAGATTTCGAGCAGGCAGGCGTGTTCCATTCGGCCATCGACAATATGGGTTTTGGTCACCCCCTCTGCAACCGCGTCGACGCAACAGTTGGCTTTGGGGATCATGCCGCCGGAGATCGTTCCGTCGTTGATCAGGTCGGGAACCCGTTGCACATCAATCGTTGAAATCAGCTTCCCCTGCCGATCTTTGACCCCTTCGATATCGGTCAGCAGGATCAGCTTCTCCGCCTGTAGCGCTCCGGCGATTTTTCCGGCGACCAGGTCAGCGTTGATGTTATAGGTTTCGCCGTTCAAGCCGATCCCGATCGGTGCGATGACCGGGATAAAGTTGTTCTCTTCCAGGGCATTGATGATTTTTGGATTAACCCTTTCGACCGCGCCGACCATGCCGATATCGATGATCTCCGGGGTCAGGGTGTCGGGGTTGACTGCGGTCATTTCCAGTTTGCGGGCCTGGATCAGGCCGCCGTCCTTCCCGGTCAGACCGACCGCATTGCCACCGTGGCGATTGATGTTGGCAACGATCTCCTTGTTGACCTTCCCGCCGAGCACCATTTCGACCACGTCCATGGTGGCGCTGTCGGTCACGCGCATCCCCTGCACAAAACGGCTTTCAATCTTCATCGCTTCCAGCACTTTGCCGATCTGTGGGCCGCCGCCGTGAACCACCACCGGATTCAGGCCGATATATTTCATCAAGATGACGTCGCGGGCGAAGCTCTCCTTCAGTCGCTCTTCGACCATGGCGTTGCCGCCATATTTGATCACGATGGTTTTACCGGAGAAGTTCTTGATCCAAGGCAGGGCTTCTATCAGTACTTTGGCTTTTCCGATCAGTTTTTCCATTGATCTTTCCACTGTCGGGGCGCTGCTTACCGCGCCCAGTTTGTGCAAATAATATGAAGGGCGCGGCAAGCAGCGCCCCTACGTCATAAAATGTAACGGGACAGATCTTCATCCTGGGTGATGTCGGCTAAGCATCGTCGGACTTCTGCTTCGTCAATCTTGACCTGCTGCTCAGTCAACTCCGGCGCACTGAAGGACAGCTCTTCGAGCAGTTTCTCCATAATCGTATGCAGGCGCCGGGCACCGATGTCTTCGGTGCGATCATTGACCGATTTGGCCATCCGGGCGATCTCGTGGATTGACTCGTCAGTAAATTCAAGTTCGATCGATTCGGTTTTCATCAGTTCCCGGTACTGGCGAATCAGGGCGTTTTTCGGCTCGGTGAGGATGCGGTAAAAATCCTCTTCGCCAAGACTGCTCAACTCGACCCGAATCGGGAAACGTCCCTGAAGTTCCGGGATCAGGTCGGATGGTTTGCTGACATGAAAGGCCCCGGCGGCAATGAACAATACGTGATCGGTCTTCACCGGGCCGTGCTTGGTGTTGACCGTGCTTCCTTCAACAATCGGCAGGATGTCACGCTGGACCCCTTCGCGGGAAACTTCCGGGCCGCCCACCCCTTCACGGCTGGCAATTTTGTCGATCTCGTCGATAAAGATGATGCCGGTCTGCTCGGTCCGCTCGCGGGCCAGGGTGGTGACATTTTCCATGTCGACCAGTTTTTCCGCTTCGCTCTCGATGAGCGTCTCGCGCGCCTCACTGACCTTGACCCGCTTACGCTTGGTTTTTTTCGGGAACATGCTGCCGAACATCTCCTGGATGTTCATTCCCATATCCTCATTCCCCTGTGGGGTGAAAATGCCCATCGACGGCATGCTGCTGACCTCAGTTTCCAGTTCGATGAAGCGCTCGTCCAGCTCACCCAGGCGCAGCAGTTTGCGCAGCTTGTCACGGGTATGCTGTTGCTGTTCCAACTTGTCGGGGGAGTGGTCGGCATCGCCGGGCAGCAGCGCGTCGAGAAGTCTTTCCTCAGCGTTGTCCTCGGCTTTGACACGTATCTTCTTCGCTTCCTCTTCCTTAACCATGATGATGGCCAGTTCCAGGAGATCGCGCACCATGCTTTCAACATCGCGACCGACATAGCCGACCTCGGTAAACTTGCTCGCCTCGACCTTGATAAAGGGGGCTTGAGCCAGCTTGGCGAGACGCCGGGCAATCTCGGTTTTACCGACTCCGGTCGGGCCGATCATGATAATATTTTTCGGCACGATTTCGTCGCGCAGATCACTTTGCACCTGCTGCCGCCGCCAGCGATTGCGCAGGGCGACCGCCACGGCTCGTTTGGCATCGTGCTGGCCGATGATATAACGATCCAGTTCGGAAACGATTTCTCTGGGGGTAAAATTGGTCATTTCAGAACCTCAACTGCAATGTTGTCGTTGGTGTAGATGCAGATTTCCGAAGCTATCCGCAGGGCCTCGGTGGCAATCTTTTCTGCATCCAGCGCAGAATGGGCCAGCATGGCCCGCGCCGCTGCCTGGGCAAAACTGCCGCCGGAACCGATGGCGGTGACACCGTCATCCGGTTCGATGACATCACCCGCACCGGAAATCACCAGCGAGACATCTTTGTCGGCGACAATCAACAACGCTTCGAGGCGACGCAACACCCGATCGGTGCGCCAGTCCTTGGCCAGGGCCACGGCGGCCCGGGGCAGGTTACCGTGAAACTCCTGCAGTTTGGTTTCAAATTTTTCGAACAGGGTGAACGCATCAGCGGTACTGCCGGCAAATCCGGCCAGCACCTGATCCTGATGAAGCCGGCGGATTTTACGGGCACCATGCTTCATCACCGTGTTGCCGAGGCTGACCTGACCATCACCAGCCAGGGCAACTTCCGCTCCCCGTCGTACGCAGCAGATCGTGGTTCCTTTAAACATCAATCTCCTCCTGAGAAGACAGCTCAATCATCAAAATGACGAAAGACGAAATATAACACATAAAAGTTACGAAAAAAAAGGGCTTAGAGGAGCGTACGCAGCCCCGAACTGTTGAGGTGCAAGATCATCACATTGCCGAGAATAATGATTTCGCCGGTTTGAAAGTCAGCCGAGCAGTTGCTGCAATTTTTCCGGTGCTGCCTGCAGCAGTGCCGCAACTTTTTCAACCTCGGCACCACCCGCCTGAGCCAGTTCCGCTTTACCGCCACCGCGACCACCGACAATCTCTGCCAGCGGCTTGATCAGTTCCCCGGCTTTGACTTTGCCGGTCAGATCTTTGCTGACGGCAACCAGCAGAGCAACCTTGCCGCCTGCTGTTGATACCAGCACCAGCACCCCGGAACCAAGTTTGTCTCGCAACTGGTCGGAAAATTCGCGCAGCCCTTTACCGTCGACACCGGCAACCTTGACTGCCAACAGCTTGATCCCGGCAACCTCCTGGACCTGATCGATCAGTTCGCCACTGCGGTCGGCGTTCGCCTTGGCCTGCAACTGCCCGAGTTCCTTTTCCAACTCTTTCTGCTGTTCAAGCAGTTTCCGGACACGTAGTTCCAGTTGCTGCGGATCACTCTTGACCAACGCAGCCAAACGTTGCAGGAGCTGCTGTTGCTTATGAACCTGGGCCAGGGCGCCAGCGCCGGTGACCGCTTCGATCCGGCGCACGCCGGCAGCGATGCCGCCTTCACTGAGAATCCGAAACAGGCCGATATCTCCGGCAGCGTCAACGTGGGTGCCGCCGCAGAGTTCCATACTGTAATCGCCGATACTGATCACCCGGACCAAGTCACCGTACTTCTCACCGAACAGGGCCATGGCACCGGCGGCCTGGGCTGCATCAGCGGCCATCTCCTGACTTTGAACCTGCGCGTTGACGCGGATCTGCCGGTTGACCTCTTCTTCAATTTTGATCAGCTCATCAGTCGAAACCGGGGAAAAATGGCTAAAGTCAAAACGTAACCGATCCGGAGTGACCAGCGAGCCGGCCTGTTTGATGTGATCACCGAGGATCTTTTGCAGCGCTGCCTGCAGCAGGTGCGTCGCCGTGTGGTTGCAGACAATCCGCTGGCGACGTTCGCCCGCAACCTTGATGGTTGCTTCATCACCGACCTTGATCGCCCCGGTCACCACTTCACAGACCTGCACGTGCAAATCCGGCAGCGGTTTCTTGGTGTCGACAACCCTCAGGGTTGCTTCGCTCGTACTCATCTCACCGGTATCACCGACCTGACCGCCCGATTCACCGTAGCAGGGGGTGCTGGAAGTGATCACCTCAACGGTTTCGCCGCAGATCGCCTCGTCGGTCAGTTCGCCGTTGCGGATCAGGGCCAGGACTTCACCCCGGTCTTGCCGTTTCAGGTAGCCGCTGAAGTTGGATTTGATCCCCTGATCGACCAGCTGCTTGTAGATGGCCGAAACCGCTTCTTCACCAGAACCTTTCCAGTGTTTGCGGGCTTTGCTGCGCTGGGCTTCCATGCAGGTTTCAAAGCCTGCTTCGTCGAGGCTGAAGCCATCCTTTTCAACGATGTCAGCCGTCAAATCGACCGGGAAACCGTAAGTGTCATAGAGCTTGAAAACGGTTTCACCGGGAATAATGTTTTGATCGGCCTCTTTCAGGCTGGCGATTTCATCCTGCAGAATCCGCAGACCATTGCCGAGAGTCTGGATAAAACGTTCTTCTTCATTCTCCACCACCTTGGCGACAAAGTCTTTCCGCCTGGCCTCTTCCGGATAAGCTTCGGCCATTAATTCGAGAACAAAAACAGCGGTTTTGAACAGTACCGGATCTTCCAGGCCGAGCATTTTGGCATGACGCATGGCACGGCGCATGATCCGCCGCAGCACATAACCGCGCCCCTCGTTGGAAGGGAGGATGCCGTCGGCAATCAGGTAGGCGGTGGCACGACTGTGATCCGTCATGACGCGCATGGAAACATCATCGTCTTCGTTGTCTCCATAGGTTTTCCCGGAAAGCTTTTCGATATAAGCGATGATCTTGCGTATCAGATCCGTGTCGTAGTTCGATTGTACGCCCTGCGCGACGGTGGTGATGCGTTCCAGGCCCATCCCTGTATCAACCGCCGGTTTCGGCAGCGGTAACAGGGTGCCGTCCGGTTGACGGTCGAACTGCATGAAGACATTGTTCCAGATTTCCATGTAGCGATCGCAGTCGCAGCCGACGGTGCAGTCGGGCGAATCGCAACCGATTTCCGGACCGTTATCATAGAAGATTTCCGAGCAGGGCCCGCAGGGGCCGGTATCACCCATCGACCAGAAGTTATCCTCTTCAAAACGGAAGATCCGCTCGCGCGGAACCCCTTCCTGATTGTGCCAGATATCCGCGGCTTCATCGTCGTCGGTATAAACCGAAACGTAGAGCCGGTTGACGTCAAGGCCAAGATCCTTGGTCAGGAATTCCCAGGCATAAGCGATCGCTTCCTTTTTGAAGTAGTCACCGAAAGAGAAATTGCCGAGCATTTCGAAGAAGGTGTGATGACGGGCCGTGCGGCCGACGTTTTCCAGGTCGTTGTGTTTGCCGCCGGCGCGAACGCATTTTTGCGAGGTGGTCGCCCGGACATAATCGCGTTTTTCGGCACCGAGGAAGCAGTCCTTGAACTGATTCATCCCGGCGTTGGTAAACAACAGGGTCGGGTCGTTGTGCGGAACCAGCGATGAAGAAGAGACTATACGGTGTCCCCGATCTGCGAAATATTTCAAAAAACGGGCACGGATTTCATTTCCGGTAATCATCGGTAACGACCTTTCTGTACTGGCGACGCCATCTCATGACTTTTTACAAGTGCACCTTACTGTGGTTCTATTGAAACAGCTAAGCGTTGAATTCTGCGTGATTGAATGTGGGATAATAATCGAAGATGCCGAGATTGAAAAGGCTTTTCGGTCACCCGCCTATTGCGGAGATTCTTTCAGAACGGCGAAGATCGATTCCAAGGGAAAACCCCGGCGCTGAAAATAGCCGATCACGCGGCGGCGTTCCTTTTCATCGGCACCCTGGTAGCTGAAACCGGGGTAACGACTTGTCAGCTTTTTGCGTAACAACTGCCGGGGGTCAAATTCGCGGCTGACGGTTTCCAGGGTTTGCCTGGCCAGAGATTCGTCAATGCCCCGTCTACGCAAGTCGAGCAGGACTTTGGGGCCGATCCCGCGACCGCTGCGCATCAGGGCGCGGGCTCTTTCCCGGGCGAATCGGCGGTCATCCAGATACTTATAGTCGTGACATTTTTTGATGGCCGCAGCAACTTGGGAGGCAGAAAAGCCGAACTGATTGAGCTTATCGCGCAGTTCGGCTTCGCTCCGGTCGCGCCGGGTGAGCAGCCGCAGAGCCGCGGCAAAAGGGTCAGAAGCGCTCGATTTTGACTTGCCCATCAGTATCCAGATCTTCATTCTCTTCGGCCAGTTGTTCCTGCTCCTTACCGCGTTCAAAATCGCTCCATGAGGTATCGGACGTGGAGTCAATCCCGGAGAACTTGAGCTTGAAATCGTCCGGGTTGGAACTCTGCCGCAAGGCTTCTTCGAAGGTGATGGCCTCTTTTTTCACCAGGGTCATCAGTGCCTGGTCAAACGTTTGCATCCCGTAGGTCGTGTAGCCTTGAGCAATCGCGTCTTTGAGTTGAGCCGTTTTCTCGCGATCATCGATCAGGCCGCGGATGCGGGCGGTTGAAATCATGACTTCGACCGCGGCAACGCGTCCTTTGCCTTCCGCACGGGGGAGCAGGCGTTGCGAAACGACCCCTTTAAGGACACCGGAAAGTTGCAGCCTGATATGTCGTTGCTGGTGCGGCGGAAACATGGAAACGATCCGGGTGATGGTTTCCGTGGCGTCGATGGTGTGCAGGGTTGACAGCACCAGATGACCGGTTTCCGCGGCGGCCAGGGCGGTTTCCGCGGTTTCGACATCGCGCATTTCTCCGACCAGAATAACATCCGGATCCTGCCGCAGGGCGCTTTTCAGGGCCGGGGCAAAACCGGCCGTGTCGAAACCGACTTCACGCTGGTTGATGATACATTTGCGGTCACGGTGCAGGTATTCAATGGGATCCTCAATGGTGACAATGTGGGCCGTCCGGGTACTGTTGATATAATCGATCATCGCCGCCAGGGTTGTCGATTTCCCGGTCCCGGTCGCCCCGGTGACCAGCACCAGACCACGCTGTTCGGCACAGATCTTTTTCAGAATCGGCGGCATCAACAGCTCATCAAGGGTGGCAATCTTGTAGGGGATGGCACGAAACACTGCCGAGACCGAGTTGCGCTGGGAGAAGACGTTGACGCGAAAGCGCCCCAGGCCCGGAACCCCGTAAGCCAGATCGACCTCGTAACGGTCCTCGAAGGTTGCGCGTTGGCGTTCATTCATGATGCCTTGACACATCTCGCGAACCGATTCAGCGGTCAGTCGCGGGGTCTTCGGTAATGGCCGCAGGTTACCGTCAATCCGGAATACCGGGGGGAGTCCCGCCTTCAAGTGGATATCCGAGGTGTTTGACTTTAGGGCCATGCCGAGAATATCGTTCAGATTCATAGATCCATCCTGTCAGACTTTTTGCTTAGCCGGCGTATTTTTTTGTGAGTGCATCATCCTTTACCCGTTACTGATGGTGATCAGCCTTCATCGGTACTGACCGATTTTTCTTCGTCCAGACCGTAAAGTTCACGGAGGCGAGCTTCAACTTCGTTGGTCATTTCCGGGTGTTCTTTCAGAAACTGCTTGGCGTTTTCCCGGCCCTGGCCGACCCGTTCTCCGTTGTAGGAAAACCAGGATCCACTTTTTTCGATGATGTCGTTATCGACACCGAGATCAAGAATATCCCCTTCGCGAGAAATCCCGGTTCCGTACATGATATCAAATTCTGCTTGTTTAAAGGGTGGGGCCACCTTGTTTTTTACGACTTTGACCCGGGTACGGCCACCGATAATATCCTGACCCGATTTCAGTGAAGCGATCCGGCGGATGTCTATGCGCATCGTCGCGTAGAATTTCAAGGCATTGCCACCGGTGGTGGTTTCCGGGTTGCCGAACATGACGCCGATCTTCATGCGCAGCTGGTTGATAAAGATAATGCAGCAGTTTGATTTGGCGACGGTTGCCGTCAGTTTACGCAGAGCCTGTGACATCAGCCGGGCCTGCAGCCCCATGTGCGAATCTCCCATTTCGCCTTCGATCTCGGCACGTGGGGTGAGGGCGGCGACCGAGTCGATCACCAACACGTCGATAGCGCCGCTGCGAACCAGCATTTCGGTGATTTCCAGGGCCTGTTCACCGGTATCCGGCTGGCTGACCAGCAGGTCATCGGCCTTAACCCCGAGGTGCCCGGCATACTGGATGTCGAGGGCGTGTTCAGCATCGACAAAAGCGGCAACTCCACCTTGCTTCTGTGCTTCGGCAATGATGTGCAGGGCCAGGGTGGTTTTACCGGAAGATTCCGGGCCGAAAATCTCGATGATTCGCCCCTTGGGAACACCGCCGATACCGAGGGCCAGATCAAGGCTTAAAGCACCGGTCGGAATGCATTCAATTGACGGCATCTGGTAGTCGGA
>JAUVEB010000061.1 GCA_030595055.1 Desulfuromonadaceae bacterium | reverse complement strand
GCCGACTTCCGGTGAACATCCGACGATCATTACGAGCAGGCAAAACACGACAATCAGACTGGCATTTTTCAATAAATGCATGGTGCTCCTCCCTTTACTGTTCATAGATTGTAACTAAGATTTCATCCGGAAACGGCCCTTTTTCACAATCTCTGCGTCAATCTGCACGTTTGCTTGTGCGGCGTAGACAGCCACGCCTCCGCGCAACCGCTTGATTTCCTTGACCTTGAGAAAAATTGCTCGTTTCCCATATAAAAACTTACCGTGCACCCATCCGGAGTTTCCGGATGGGCACGAGGTAGTCAATTCATGCCAAATGTTCAGGAACTGATGAGAGTCAAATGTTCTTGATAAACAAGATCATTGCTTCGGCTTGCCTATACCTCCTTTTGGGCACAGGGTTATTTGCACCATTTTCATGCCTGGCGGAGGACTATAGTTTTGATCTGGATGAATTTGAAAAAAAGAGTTTTGCCTGGGGTGGTCATGCCGAGCTGAAGTGGGATCATAACCGGATTAACCAGGGTGGGGCCTTTGGGCTGCTTGGATTTTATGATAACCCGCGTGCCGATCTGGATCGTGTGACGGCAACCCTGCAGCTTGATGGGAACTACAATAAGGGAATACTCGATTTCAACTGGCTGTTACAGGCTTCTGCCCGAAAAGACCAGGTCGATTGCGAGGATAATCTGGATATTTTCTCTGCCTATGCCAGTATCAAGCCTTCTCCTTCAGTCACCTACGAATTGGGTAAAAAAACGTTCAAGTGGGGTAAAGGCTATGCCTGGAACCCGGTCGGCTTTATCAACCGCCCGAAAGACCCCAACAACCCGGAAGATGCTCTTGAAGGCTATATCGGTGCCGGAGTCGACCTGATCAAGAGTTTTTCCGGAACACTTCAGACGCTGGCACTCACCGGGGTGATCCTTCCGGTCTGGGAAGATGTCAACGATGATTTCGGTGAGCGGGATCATATCAATTTTGCGGCTAAACTCTATCTTCTCTACCGGGATACCGATATCGACTTTATCTTTTTTACCGGAGACAGTCGTTCAACCAGGTACGGGATCGATTTTTCAACAAACCTGGCCGGCAATTTTGAAATTCACGGCGAGCTGACCCATATTCCCGAGCAGAGAGTAAAAGTTCTCAACGGATCTGGAATCCTGGAAAATCGCGAGAGATCAGTCACCAGTTATCTGCTGGGCCTGCGATATTTGACGGAAAACGACGCCACCTGCATCCTTGAATTCTACCACAATGATGCCGGCTACTCCGCAACCGAGATGGATCGGTTTTATCAACTGGTCAGCGATGCCGGCAGGCAATATACCGACACTGGCGATGACAGCCTGTTCAGACAAGCGTCCACCGTCAGCAAAAGCGGCTATGCAAGACCCCAGATCGGGCGGAACTATCTCTATGCCAGAATCACCCAGAAGGAACCATTCGACCTGCTCTATTTAACCCCCGGCCTGACCGCAATCCTCAACCTTGAGGATGAAAGTTATTCTCTGAGCCCCGAAGCCGTCTATAGCGGATTCACCGACTGGGAACTACGGCTGCGCTATTCACGAATCGATGGCGGAAGGTTCACCGAGCACGGTGAAAAACTCAACGAAAGCAAGTTGGAGTTGCGGGTTCGCTATTATTTTTAACCGGATTCCCGACCGACCCCAAAAAGAAAGGCGGCCATAAGGGCCGCCTTCGGATCTCGGAACAATCGATTAAAACGTCAGGTTTTTCTGTTTTTCGTACTGCTGAACCATCAGCAGGTAGCCGAAGGGAAGGGTGAAGATCAGCCCGATAACAAAGGCAATAGCACCGACAGAGGCGATCAGTCCACCGACAATCACCACCAGAATCCAGTTGCCGAGGTCGGCTTTCAGCGCACCAAAGCTCCATTTATAGGCATCAAAAGCATTCATCTCCTGGTCGACAACCATGAATAAGCCAGGCATGACCACCACGGACAGGGCCAGGGTGAGCAGGCTGCCGAGGAGAGGAATCAGTCCGAGGATAAAGCCAAGGACGATGGCGATGGCGGCATAGATGAATATCTGGGCAAAGCAGTCCCATGCTTTGAAAATATCGGCGATCTCGGCTTTTTCCCCCCGTACGGTTTTCAGCAAAGCCCGCAAGTACCCGGCGAAAAAAACAAAATTGGCAATGGGAATCCAGCAGACCAGCAAAAAGACCAGGCTGATCAAGACCAGACTGTTCATATTACTTTTCCAGATGCCGGTCGTATCACCGATTGCTTTTCCGAAATCGACCCCGGCTGCAGGGAAGGTGAGAGTTTTTTTCTCCTGCTGTTCTTGTTGTGGTTTTTCCTGTTTGACTTCTTCGGGCACATCTTTCTCCGTTGTCATTTTTCCTCCGTTGAGCCTGTTCTACGAGCTCATTCTACAGATTGATGAGATTAGATATCGTCCGGAAACAGCTAAAAGTCAATCAACAACTAGTCGCTCTGAAAATGGGCAGTTGTCAACGGACAGACAGTATATTTCAGATCGGTGTGAAACTGCGTCGGACATCCGCACTTCTATCCACTATTCTTTGTCCAAATTTTATTGACTTCGACAGCAAACAGACGACGAGACCATCAACTCTACGTTTGGCTTTTATTGGGTTTACATCCAGGAGATTTCAAAAATCGCCGCAACAGAAAAACTTTATTCTTTTTCGTTGTCATTCGCTACGCCGCCAAAAAAATGGCAATCCGATGCATAATAATCCGAATATGCGCACAAAGATACAGAATTGCGCCCACAAAAGTCAATAGAAGGCTTGACCCGGCCCAACCTCCGGGCGCACAAACGAGTAAAGGCCCGGATGAGTTATCCGGGCCTTTACTTTACTTCACTACAGGACTTGAAAACTTAATGCTTTTGGGTATGGGTGGCACGCATCAACTTCGCCAACTCCTCAATCTCACCCAAATCATTGGTCATCTGCGCCCAACCGTACCAGTACGCATAGTCGGGATTAACATGAAACTGCCCCTGATAGGTCCGCATCCGATGCTTCATGTACATTTTAAACAACACCTGATCGATGTGTGACATCCCATCAATCTCAGAACCGTTGGTACGCAAGAAATACAAGAAATCAGGATAGGCAAACGCATAGTCTTCCGGCTTCTCAATAATGCCGTCTTTGTACAGCCCGGCAACGATACGGATCGCCTTAGCCAGCAATACGTCAGCCTTCTGCAACATACTGTCGCCCATCTCCAACTGAGTGCGGGCATAGGTTTCGGAGTGACACTTTTTGCAAGTGTTGATCATCGTTTCACGCTCACGATCAAAATCCTCTTTGGTCGAACGAAGCATATCCACGGATTGAACAAGTTCCAGACGTGCCGTCGGCTTACCGGTCTCCGGATCCAGCACCCCGAGAGCTTTCAAGATGGTGATCTGATCCTCTTTCCACTGCGGATCTTCAGGCAACGGCAGACGGACACCGATGAATCCCCAGGCCGTGTGGTTGCTATGTGTGCCATCCGGCAAGTGACATTCCTGGCAGGTAGGCGCCTGTGCGCCTTCAGGCAGTCGGCCGGCTTCTCTGGCAAACCAGCGGGCTCCATGCTTGGAGCTGCTCCACATCTCCCACTGCGGGTGATCGTATCCCATGTGGCACTGTTGGCAGGCACGAGGATCTTGAGCTTCTTTTTTCGAGAAGCTGTGACGAGTATGACATTCATCACAGGAGTTGTTTTGATAGCGATGCCCTTTGGCAAGTTGATCAGCTTTCTCCTCCGCAGTTTTGATCCCCATATTATGGCAGCCACCACAGCCACGGCCACCTTCCATCAACTCATCCGGCTCAACATGGGTGATCGGCAGAGCATTCAACGATTTCCAGCCATAATTGTGTTTGCCATGGGTAAACGACTCAAACTGCTCGGCATGGCATTCCTGACAAACATGCTCGTCCGGAAACGCCGCCTTGGCAACATCGGTTTCACTGACATGGCCTTCACCGTGACACGACGAACAGGTGATCTCGTTTTCAGCATGGGCACTGACACGCCAGTCGGCAACCTGCCCGGGAGTCGTCTCGGTATGACAAACAATACAGGACTCCTCTTCAGCCCAAGCCACGCCACCCATCAGCAGTACACTCAGGATCAACCCCAGAAATGCCTTCTTCATAAAAACCTCCTGAAAAGAGTAAAAACTCACAACCCTTGCAAAGTTAACCAGAGCTGTTATGTTTTGCAAGAAAAAGCTGCATTTTCTCATGATAAACTTGTTCCATCTCGAAAATACAATCAAATTGCGAGTTCAGGAAGGTGTCGTACCCTTTGCTGAGACCCTCCTGGAAACAACAACAAAATAACTTTATCTTTCATAAAGAGAACGATAGACTGTACGGATGTTTACAAGTCTTCTGTTTAATTCGCTGCCTGGAGGTCTCAATGCCCGACATCAAGCAACTGCGTGATTCCGAGCCATTTAACCACTTGCCTTCCGACATTTTTGAAAAAATCCTGGCCGCCGCCGGCATAAAAAGTTTTCCGCAACACTTCCATATTTTCAATCAGAACGATCCATTTACCGGCGCCCTGTATGTCATTAAAGAGGGGCTGGTAGAGATCACCCTGTTGACGCCGGGCGGCGAAGAGATCGTCATCGACTATCGCCATGAAGGGGACACCTTCGGCCGTACGCCGATCTTTACCGGCGGGACATACACCGGTGGCGCACGCACCGTCAAAGCCACGCAATGTTACCTGATCCCACAGCATATATTGGACGAAACAGCTCAGGCGGTACCGGCCTTCAAGAGCTATTTTGATCAGATGGTACTGGAGCGGGTACGCCATCTGTACGCCGACATTATCTCCAATCACAGCCAGAAGGCCCTCACCGGAGTCGAATCCTATCCATTCAAAAAACGTCTTTCCGAAATCATGAGCACTCCGGTGACCAGCTGCCGGCCACAGAGTTCGGCCCGACAGGTTGCCCAGCTGATGGCGCAGCACCAGATCCGTTCGGTGGTGGTAGAGGGTGACAACAAAAAAATGCTGGGCCTGATCACCTGCAAGGACATTATCAGCCAAGTGGTCGCCGTTGAAGGGGCTGACGCCGAGGAACTGACCGCCGAACAACTGATGATCTCCGAGCCACAGACCATGGCCCCGGAAGCCTTCATGTACGAAGCAATGGCCTATATGATCGGACATCACCTCAAACACCTGCCCGTCGTCGACGGCGATGAACTGGTGGGGATCGTCTCCATAAGCGATCTGATGCGCTACCGCAGCCAGAAAGCGATGCTGATGATCGGCAGCATTGAGGAGACCGACTCTCTGGAAGGGCTGGCCGCCAGCCATCGCTCGCTGGTGCGGTTGGCCCACACCCTGCTGTCGGAAACCCGCAGCGCCCCGGAGGTAATGGAGATTCTCTCATACATCCATCATGCCCTGCTCAAACGCACCTTTGACCTTTGCTGGCAACAGGTGCTCGATACGGGACTCACCCCGCCGGATATTCGCTACTGCTTTTTAATTATGGGCAGCGGCGGGCGCCGCGAAATGATGTTGGGACCGGATCAGGATAACGGCTTCATCTTCGAAGACTTCCCCGACGAAATGCAGGCCGAGGTGGATGCGTTTTTCATCCCCCTGGCCGACAAGCTGGTTCATGCGCTGGATTTTGTCGGCTACCCCTTGTGCGAAGGGGAGGTGATGGTCAACAATGAAACATGGCGCGGTCGGCTGAGTGACTGGGAAAAACGGATTGACGATTGGGCGGAAAACCCCGAACCGCACAAGGTGCGTTACTCGTCTATTTTCTTCGATTTCACACCGCTGACGGGTGATCCGTCGCTGGCCCATTCCCTGCAAAGTATCGTCTTTCAGTCGATACGTAAGTACCCCGGCTTTTTGTATCACGTGATGCAACTCAACCTCACCCACAAGGTTCCCACCGGTATGTGGGGACGCTTCTCCACCGAGAAAAGTGGCGAGTACAAAGGGCAGTTATCTCTAAAAAAAGGCGGCCTGATCTATATTGTCGACTGTCTACGGATGTTTGCCCTGGAACATGAGGTCCGCGCCCTGACCACTCTGGAACGGCTGAAACAGCTGACCGATGACAACGTATTTACCGCGGAAACGGCAGAGCATATCCGGGTTGCCTTTGAAGCGCTATCGTTCTTGCGCTTACGCAACGAAATCGGTCTGCTGCAAAACGACCGGCCCGCCAACAGCTACATCGACCCCAATGCCCTGAGCAAAACCGAGCAAGAGCTGCTGCGCAGTTCCTTCCACGTCGTGAGCAAGCTGCAGGACACCACCCGCAGCCACTTCGGCAAGGGGCTGTCTTAATGGATCACACAGATCCCGACATTCAACGAATCGTCCGATGCTGAAAAAACTGGCCGCACACTGGAAACGGCAGGAAACCCTGCGCACCATCGATATTGCCGACTGCGACACCTTCTTTTTTTACGGCAGCCTGATGGAGCGCTTCAGCAACTTTAACCGCTACATCAGAAAACGGGTGCGCTCCGTCAACATCGGTTATTGCCGCGGCTATCTGTACAACCTTCCCCTCGGTTTTCCCGGACTGATCGTCCCCGAAGTTCCGTGTTCCACCCTGGTGGCCGGCGAGATCATGCGTTTCGATAATCCGCTGAAAGTGATGAAATTACTCGACCGGCTGGAAAGTTACATTCCCGGCAACGAAAAGAAAAGTATCTACCTGCGCCGCAAACTGCCACTGATCTGTGAAACAGCCGACCACCCTGAACAAATGCACAAGGTGGATGCCTGGGTCTATACCTATCCGCAATACCATTTGAGCAATGAACACCATCGCGAGTTACGCATTGAATGCGGGCAGTGGAAAGCCTTTAGCGGTCCGGCCCGGCCTGACACGGAACTGGATGTAATGTTTGAACGTTTGAGCTTCTGTGACAACCGGCAAAAAGTGGTCGTCGACCCCTTATTGCATGAGGAACTGTTGCGCCACGACCTCCTGAGTGCCCACTCCTGCCGGCGGTTTTGTGAAAACCGTCAACACTGTGGCTGGAGCAAACGACAGCACCAACCGGAATAGCCGAAGCGGGAGCCCGCAGGGAGTGGACTGAACAGATTACGCGAGGCGGGCGTTTTGCCGTTCCAACCAGTGGCGCAAGCGTTGCAGATGACACTGCACCAGCGCCCTGTCCAGTGACAAATCTGCCGACATCCCCTGTTCGACCTTGGCCAAAAAGCTCTCAATCTCCGACCCGGCGAGCGCCTGTGGCTGATGAGCCCAGTACAGCAAATCCCCCAGCGGCTCCAGACAATACCGACCGAGATCACTCACCCGGTTGAACCCCGCCAACGCCAGTATCAGACTCAGCCGGTCATCGTAGCCACGCGTAGCACTCAACCGCAAAAACGCATACTCGGTCACCAAATGGTGGAGGTGGTCGAACAATGACTCATGACGGCGTTGCTGCACCATCTTGATCAGTTCATTGCGGGCAAAACGTCGCTCACACAGGCGGCCATCATCATCGACCGTCAGATCACCGCCCAACAGCAACAAGCAGAGATAATCGGACAGCTGCGGCACCAGGAGTGCGCCCTGATCAATACATTCGACATTAAGATGCAGACTGTGGGGAGCCACGCAGCGGTTAAAGGCGACAACCCTTTGAATGTAACGCGCCAGAAAGCCGGGGTCGCGGGTCAGGGGCAGGGAGTAACGTCGTGGATAGTCAATCCGCACCAGATTATACTCGAAAAAACCGCCGATCCACGGAACCGGCAGATAACGGCGCAGACGCACATGGTGATCCAGGTAGCCACCGAGCCGCCAACTGACATCTTCGAGAAAAAACTGGTGAAAATAGATAAAATTACAGAAGGGTTGATCCTGACCATGACGGCAGAATGAGTGTTCAAAAGAGGCCCGGTGGCCGAAATTGCTGAATTCCAGTTCCGCCCCCAGCGGCACCTGCCCACCGATACGATAACGCAAACTGCGGGTCACAGCGGCCTGCAACGACAACGCATCGCACAGCTGACGGGTGATGTAAAAAGCCCGCAGACAATACAGATAGAGATGACGACTGTCTTCCGCCAACACCTGAGCGATCTGTTGCTCGATCAGTGCATCCAGCTCAGCTTCATGCTCGGCAAACCACTCCAGCGCCGCCAGTATCAGGGGAGCATCCGGATAGCAACCGGGCTCGGCGGGCAACACCCGGGCATGGCGTTTGCGAATCATCTGCACCACAAACCCGAGTACGTAGTGACGAAAAATCAATTCGAGATAAGCGGGCAACAGCTGTTTTTTCCGCCAGATCCGGCGACGAATGCAAAGCCGCCGATCCTGGCGTTGCGCTGCCAGGTAGAGATTATTCTTAAAGGAAGATTGTGGATGTTGATAACGGTGTCGTTTGAAAAACTGGAAGCGGCGCCGATAGGTCACACCGATAAACTCGCGCAGCACCATCCCCCGCTCCACTGCCGACAGGCAGCCATAAAAAGCGCCGTAAAAGGTGTGTTGAGCATGCTCCGAGAAAAAAAACGGCATAAAGCCCTCCCATAATTCTGCATCCGTCAGGTGCTCACGGATGCGGGGTGGTCACTTTCGTCAGATCCCCTCCATCTGCAGCGCAACCTCCTTGAGCAGTTCACGGTTGATCCGGTTATCCGGGGTTTTGGGTAAATATTTGGTGAAACGGATTTTGTCGGGCAGATTCAATTCGCCGATCTCTTCGATGATATGTTCGTGGATCTCTCGCAAGGTATGCTCACGGTAGCTTTCGTCACGAAAGTCATACAAAACGCAGTAGGTGACCAGCATATAACCCTGAACCGGATGGTCAATGACAATCGCCGCACACTCGCGCACCCGCGCCATGGTCATCACCGTCTCCTCAATCTCGTCGAGGCTGCGCCGCCCGGCACCGGTACTGAGAATATCATCGAGTCGACCGGTCAGATTGAGGTTTCCCTGTTCATCATAGTAAGCACCATCTCCGGTACAAAAATAGCTGCGCTCAGGAAACTTCTTCCAGAAGGTCTGTTGAAAACCGACCTCATCCTTGTATAGATCCTGCAACATTGACGGCAGCGGCGAGGCCAGAACCAGCCGTCCCGGCTCCACGAACCCATCCAGAGCCTTGCCCTGATTGTCAACGACACGGGCATCCACCCCCGGCAGCGGACACAGCATGGTATCATCTTCAAACCCCTCCACACCGGGCACACCGGCGATCAGACAGCCGCCGGTTTCAGTCTGCCCCCAGATCTGCAGAATCGGCAAGTTACGTTTGTTGGTCAGCTCATACTGGATCCAGTCGTAAAGATCCTCGTTGATCTTCTCACCACCACAGCCGATCAGCCGCAACGAATTGCCGGCACGATTCAGGGAACGCTTGGTACTTTTGGCACGCATGACACTCCGCAGAAGAGAGGGATTGGTATACAGCACCGTCACGTGAAATTTATCGAGATAATCAAAAAAGCACTGGGTGTTTTCGTAAGAGATACTGCCCTCGTAGAGAAGCAGCGTCGTCCCCAACGCCAGAGGGCCGTAAACGGCATAGGTGTGACCGTTAATCCAGGCCAGGTCGGAGGTATTCCAAAAGATATCCATCTCATCAAGATCGAACAACAGCTCGGTGGTAAACTGGGCCCACATCAAATAACCCGCCAGGCTGTGCAACACGCCGCGCGGTGTTTTTGATTTGGTGGAGGTATAGAGCATAAACAGCGGCTCGTCGGCAGCACGGACCAGATCGACGATTGCTTCCCGGGAATATTGCGGGTCCGTAATCAGATCGTTGTACCAGATATCACGCTGCGGGCGCATCAGCACCTGCTGTCCGGTGTGTTCGACAACAACACAGTGGCGGATGTCGTAATCGATCCGTTCCAGCGCTTCATTGACCACCCCTTTGAGAGACCGCGTGCGTAGGTGGGTTCCGTCACTGGTGATGATATATTTCGCCCGGCAATGCTGCAAACGGTGAGCCAGCGCCTCGGCAGAATAGGCCATGTGGTAGGCAACGTGAATCGCGCCGATACTGGCGCAGGCAAGCATGGAGATAACTGTTTCCGGAAGATCCGGCATAAACAGCAACACCCGATCCCCTTTTTTCACCCCCAGGTGCACCAGCCCGTTGATCAGGCATCTAACCTCGTAGGCCAAAGATTGATAGGTATAGATACGCTCCTCAAAGTTGACGCCACGCCAGATCAATGCAGCTTTGTTGCGACGGACCGTTTCCAGATGCTTACCGAGAATATTGTGATAAACATCCAGCTTGCCACCGACAAACCAGCGGTAGTAAGGAGGAGCCATGTCATCAAGCACCTTGCGAAACGGTTCCTCCCAGAGGAGATACTTGCGGGCCAGTGCGTCAAACAGCGTCCCGGACGGAATTTTTTTATATTCTTCGTATTGTTCGGCCGATATCTTTTGCCGTTGATAACTGAGCTTGGGATGAACCATTACATATTATCCTTCCGTGACATGTCCTGCTGAGCACGAAACAGATCATTCAGGGTCTGGTACGATGACAGTTCGTGAAGTATACGCAAAAAGACCTTGGTCGTGGCAATGGAATCCCCCAGGGCGCGATGGCGCTGCTCGCACTCGATACAATAAACATTAAGCAGATCATCGAGCTGAGTGCTGGTATTAGTCTCCATCACCAACTTGTGCAACAGCATGGTATCGAGCCAGGGAGCACCCTCCAGATTGCAACCGTAATATTCCCGCAGATGACGATCGAGCATCTTGATATCGAAATTGATGTGATGTCCGGTGATCAGACTATCCCCGATAAAGCTCAAAAATTCGGGCAACACTTCAGCGATCCCCGGTTTGTCGATCAGCATATCGTCGGTGATGCCGTGCCATTGAATTGATTCGGGTGGGATGGGGAAAGGGGGATTGACATAGGTTTCAAAAATCTTCGTAATACGACCGCTTTTGATTTTCACTGCTGCGGCATTAATGATGACGTCTTTCGTCAGATCAAGACCGGTCGTTTCCAGATCGATAATACAGAACGCGGCTTCACGTAAATCCAACTTGAGGCCGGACCGGGAACGGATCTGCTCACAGAGTTTCTCGACATAATCCCCCAGCGGATCGACATTCCATGCCTTTTTAAGCGGTGCAACGTTTTTCAGTAATGACTTCCACATAATTTATTGTCCAGCCCCCGTTCCAGCGTCCCGTCTTGCTCGTATCCTGTTGCCGGCATTTAACTCATGTCCCGCCCGAAAGGCCACCTTTGCATTCCAA
Organism: Desulfuromonadaceae bacterium; assembly: GCA_030595055.1. Lineage (GTDB taxonomy): Bacteria > Desulfobacterota > Desulfuromonadia > Desulfuromonadales > Geopsychrobacteraceae > Malonomonas. The sequence continues at coordinate 1,329 of JAUVEB010000061.1, read as the reverse complement.
AATATACTAGTGTTCCATTCATTGAAAGTTTATACTCGACACCATTATTTTCAACGGGAGTTTCTCTACTATGAATTTTAAACCAATTTTTGTTCTTATCGTTATAATTTCTCTCATTTTACAGCTGCGCAACTGCGAGTACGGCGCCGAACATCAAGATGTCGACCCTAAATACCAAAAAGCTCATCTCGTCGCGATCAGCGCCCAGGACCTGCTCAAAGAGAAAAAACAGGCCGAAGCTCTTGAATACTACGAGATGGCGCGCCGCGAAATGGAACACCCTGATGTTCAGGCCGACAAAGGGCAAGATATCTATATCAACTACGGCTTTGTCATGAACGATATCGGCGTCATCCATCTGAGCTGGGCACTGTACGGCAAGGATTTGAAAACCGAGCACAGCCACATCAACATAGCAAGGATTGATCGCGATGAACTGGCTCAGGCCACAACCGCACTGCAAACAGCCGTTGATTTCTATCAGCGCTGGTTCGAACACAACCCTGTGGACTACGAACGCTTCTCGAAAGCAATTTCTGAAAGTTACGCCAACCTGGGGGTGGCCCTGAAATATGCCGATAAAATCGATGAAGCAGTGGAAGCTTTCCGCATGTCCCTGTTACGCAACCCCGACAACGGCAACGCTGAGCGTTCGCTGACCATGCTGGAGATCAGTCCGGCCCCCTACATTGAAGCCGGGGAAAAAGAGCGGGATGAACATTAGCAGACTGTCGGGTTTTATGCGGAAGATCATAGCACAGTTATCAGAGATCGTAGAGCGGTTCGCTTGACGGGGCGGCCGGCGAAGGACGCGGCCCTGTGTGACCTTTTTCCAATGTTGAGCTCTGTAGCATTGTTCACCCTGCCCCCGGCGAACATTCTCTTTCTCAACCGATATTGATGCTCCGGTGATGAAACAATTAAATCCTGCGGTAGGGGCGATCCTTGTGATCGCCCCTGTTCTGTCGGCTCGACCATGTCTATCTATTTTAGGATCGGTAGGGGCGCCGCTTGCTGCGCCCGGATAGCGGATATGTAATCTGTCAAGAGGGCGCGGCAAGCAGCGCCCCTACGCATTCCGTCGGTGATCAGGATTTGGGCGAATACAAGATTCGCCCCTACATGCACATAAATAACCACCGGCACAATAACGCCGGCAACCCCGCCGGCATTGATTCAACTCCCCGACGAAAAACCGAAATCCGCTTATCCGCTGCGCTCCGGTAGACTCCACTAAAAAAGCAACTATCGACCATTGACCCACAGTGAACATGAACGAACCATCCATGGTTACTCTGTTTTCCGGTCAGCTCATAACTTTTGTGGGTA
>JAUVEB010000043.1 GCA_030595055.1 Desulfuromonadaceae bacterium | reverse complement strand
CCAGGTGTTGGTGAACGTTCGCGTGCGGAAAAAAGCCGCTCTCGCCGATATTGCGCCGATCAAAAAAGTGATTGATGAGGTTGAGGTGGAGCTGGCCGGAAAAGGTCGGGTGCTGGTCCGCTACTCCGGAACGGAGCCGCTCCTGCGGGTGATGATCGAGGGTCCGGATCAGTTGCGGATCACCGAATTGGCCGATAGTGTTGCCGAGGCGGTCAGGGAGCACCTCGGAGTTTAATCTGCTGCCGAACAGAACGACTTGAATACTCAACAGCCTCCTGGATAAAGGAGTTGGAATTTTGGTAAAACTTGGGGTCAATGTAGACCATATCGCCACCATTCGTCAGGCCCGGGGGGTTGATGAACCCGATCCGGTTGCCGCCGCCATGTTGGCGGAATTTGCCGGTGCTCATGGGATCACAGTGCACTTGCGTGAAGATCGTCGCCATATTCAGGATCGGGATGTTGAACTGTTACGAAAGACCGTCAAAACCCGGCTGAACCTGGAGATGGCGTTGACGGATGAGATGATCGCCATGGCGTTAAAAATTCTCCCGGACGCCGTAACGCTGGTGCCGGAAGGACGTCATGAGCTGACCACCGAGGGTGGTTTGGATGTTAATCTGCTGCGTGCGACCCTGAAGCAGAAAATTGTTCTGTTGAAACAGGCAGGAATTGTTGTCAGCCTGTTTGTGGAACCGGACCTTGAACAGATCAAAACCAGCTACAAGGTCGGTGCCGACTATATCGAAATTCATACCGGCAGCTATTGTGAAATGCGCACAGACATCGATCGACGGGAGCAATTACGGCGGATTGAACTGGCCATCAGTGCTGCAGGTAAGTTGGGTCTCGGTGTCAATGCCGGACATGGTCTCAACTACCGTAATATCGGCCCGGTGGTTGCTCTCAAAGGAATTGAGGAGTTCAACATCGGGCATAGCATCGTGGCTCGTGCCGCTCTGGTCGGTATGGAGCGGGCGGTGCGTGAAATGCTGGAACTGCTGAAAGGTTAACGATGTGGCGATTGTCGGGATCGGGACCGACCTGGCCCGAATTGAGCGTTTTCGTAAATTTCTCGATCCGGAAAACAAGATCCTGAAGAGGGTTTTTTCGGCAGAAGAACTGCACTATGCGTTAAAAATGAAAGATCCGGCCCCGCACCTGGCGGCTCGCTTTGCTGCCAAGGAGGCTTTTGTGAAGGCACTGGGGACCGGTTTGCGAGATGGCCTTGCCTGGCAACAGGTGATCGTGGTGCGTGATAAGCTCGGTTGTCCTTCGTTACAGTTGTCGGGTCGTGCCGCGGAAATGCTGGTGGAACGGGCAGTTAAGGCAAGCCATCTCAGTTATTCCCATGATGGCGATTATGCCGTAGCGACGGTTATTCTGGAGTCTTGATGCGATTGATTCAGGTAGAAGAAATGCAGGCAATTGACCGGCAGGCGATCGAACAGCTGGGGATTCCCGGTGTGGTTCTGATGGAGAATGCCGGGCGGGCGTCCAGCGAGATTTTCAGCCGTGAGTTCGGCGAGTATTTCCCCGGGCCCTTGCTGGTCGTGGCGGGGAAGGGGAACAACGGTGGTGACGGCTATGTGATGGCGCGGCTTCTTACGGATCGTGGCTGGCAGGTGCAGACGTTGATCCTGGGAAACGAATCTGACATTGTCGGTGACGCGGCAGTGATGCTCAATATTCTGCAACAGCTTGAACATCCGGTCACCTACGTTGCCGATGTGCGCCGGTTGCGCAGCCGTGTTGCCGCGGTGGTCCCGTCGATCATTATCGACGCTCTGCTGGGTACCGGGCTGAAGTCAGAGGTACGCGGCCTTTACGCCGAAGCGATTGAGATTATAAACAGTGCGGGCGTTCCCGTTTTTTCCGTCGATATCCCGTCCGGTGTCGATGCTTCCACGGGTCGGATCTGTGGATCAGCGGTACAGGCGGCCCTGACGGTTACCTTCGATCATGCCAAGATCGGCCATGGCAGTCATCCCGGGGCGGCTTGTGCCGGCTGTGTCGAAGTGGTCGATATCGGTATTCCTGAGACTGGCCGCGCCGGGCTTGCCAGTGATGTGGCGCTGGTCGGTGCCGAAGAGGCTGCCGGTTTGCTGCCGGAGCGCCCACAGCAGGGCCACAAGGGTCGTTTCGGGCATCTGCTGGTGCTGGCCGGCTCGGTCGGGAAAACCGGAGCCGCCGCACTGGCCGGTAATGCGGCCGTGCGCAGCGGTTGTGGTTTGGTGACAGTTGCCGCTCCGGCCTCGCTTCATGATATTCTGGAAGTCAAGCTGACCGAAGCGATGACCTGTCCACTGGCCGACGTTGATGGTCTCCTCAGCCTGCAGGCGCAACCGCAAATAGCGGAACTGTTGACGGGTCGACAAGCTTTGGTGCTCGGCCCCGGATTGGGACAAAGCAGCGATCTGGTAGAGTTGCTCGCCTGGTTGGTTCAGAACGCTGACTGTCCTCTGGTCATTGATGCCGACGGCTTAAATCTGTTGGCGGGTCAGACGGCTTTGCTCAAGCAGCACACCGGAAAGCCGTTTATTCTGACGCCGCACCCGGGGGAGATGTCACGACTTTCCGGTTTGAGCGTTGCCGAAATCGAAGCCGATCGCTATCGGGTCGCGACAGATTTTGCTGTTGAATATGGGGTTGTTTTGTTGCTTAAAGGGGCTCGGACGGTGATCGCTGCTCCGGATGGCCGGGTGCGGATCAACAACAGTGGTAATGACGGGTTGGCCAGTGGCGGGAGTGGAGATGTCCTTGCCGGTTTGATTGGCGGTCTGCTGGCGCAGGGATCTGATCCCTTTGCCGCTGCGGTATTGGCCGCATGGCTGCATGGGCGAGCCGCCGAATTGGTTTCAGCAAAGCAGGGGACGGCGGGAATGGCTGCCGCTGACCTGCTGTTACAACTTCCGGTCGCTCGGCGGGAACTTGTGGAAGGAGCTTGAGGATGTTGACAGCACGAGAGATTATGAGTCGCGAAGTGATGACGGTGACAACCGATACCAGTTTAAAGGAACTGGCACGCAAATTTGTTGAAACCCGCTACGGCAATATGCCGGTATTGGACAGCAGTGGGAAGTTGGTCGGTGTTATCAGTGAAACCGACCTGGTTGAACAGCAGAAACCGCTGCATATTCCGACGGTCATGGCGCTGTTTGAGGGGGTATTTTATCTCGACAGTGAGAAGAGTTTCAAAGCGCAGGTTGATCGGGTGACGGCGACCACGGTGGGTGAGTTGTGCAACAAACCGGCGGTCGTCTGCGCGCCGGAAACCAGTTTGCGGGAGATTGCCGGGCTGATGAGCAAGCATAAGGTGCATCTCCTCCCGGTTGTCGAGGCCGGCAAGATGATCGGTGTGGTTGCGCGTCTCGATCTGATTCGAGCGATAGAGGATTGAACTTGTCCACCTGGTCATTTACCAGCGCCGGCGAGGCGCAGACTTTGGAACTGGGGATGCAACTGGGCCGGTTGCTGGAGCAACCGGCCCTGATTCTGTTACAGGGGGATCTGGGTGCCGGGAAGTCGGTATTGGCCCGCGGTATTGCCCGTGGTCTGGGAGTCGACCCGCGGACCCCGATCACCAGCCCGACGTTTACCTTGATGAACCATTATGCCGCGCGGCTGGACCTCTATCATTTTGATCTCTACCGTCTCAGTAGTCCGGAGGAGTTGATTGAACTTGGTTTTGATGATTTTGCCTTCGGTCAGGGCGTTGCTCTGGTCGAATGGCCGGAACGGCTCAATAACCATGAAATCCCCGGGTTATGGATCGTTCTGGAGCATTTGGGTGAGGACTCAAGAAAGATTATCCTGACCGCTCGCGGCGAGGTGGCAATGCAGCTGTTCGATCGCTTGCGTGAAGCGTGGAACGGTTAACCTCTGCACCAGCTTAAAGTTCCGGCAAAAAGCTTTTGACCAGCCATGAATTTCCTGCTATCAAGGGTCTTTTCAGCGGGTTAGGATATTTCAGCGATGCTGGCAGTCCATTTGTGCTGTCGGTTTTTTTCAATAGGGAGGAAGAGGACTGATCATGGCCCTGGTAGTGCAGAAATATGGTGGGACCTCCGTGGGGACTGTGGAGAAAATTCGCAATGTCGCCCGTCGTGTGGCCAGGACGTTTGATGATGGGAACGATGTCGTCGTCATTGTTTCGGCCATGGCCGGTGAAACCAACCGATTGGTCGGTCTGGCCGATGAAATCAGTGAATTTCCCAGCGAGCGTGAGTATGATGTGCTGGTTTCGACCGGCGAGCAGGTGACCATTGCCCTGTTGTCAATGTGTTTGCAATCGATGGGATACAATGCCAAAAGTTATCTCGGTTCGCAAATCCCGGTGCTGACAGATCATGCTCATTCGCGGGCGCGTATCAAGGAGATCGACGACAAGAAGGTTCGTGAGGACCTGAAAAACGGGACGATTATTATCGTTGCCGGATTTCAGGGGATTGATGACCAGGGGAATATCACGACCCTCGGCCGAGGGGGGTCGGATACTTCAGCAGTGGCCGTGGCGGCCGCACTTAAGGCGGATGTCTGTGAGATTTACACCGATGTCGCCGGGGTCTTTACCACTGATCCGCGGATGGTTCCGGAAGCGCGTAAAATCGAGAAAATTTCCTACGAGGAAATGCTTGAGATGGCCTCGTTGGGTGCCAAAATTTTACAGATCCGCAGTGTCGAATTTGCTAAAAAATATAACGTCGTGGTGCATGTACGTTCCAGCTTTGATGACAAGCCGGGAACTCTGGTGATGAAGGAGGATCAGGATATGGAGACCGTGCTGGTTTCAGGGATTGCCTATAACAAGGATGAAGCAAAGATCAGTATTTTAGGTGTGCCGGACCAGCCGGGGATTGCCGCGCGGATATTTTCCCCATTGAGCGAGGCAAATATCACCGTTGACATGATCATCCAGAATGTCTCCCAGGATGGCAAAACCGACATGACCTTTACTGTGCCTAAGGGTGATTGTAAAAAAGCGTTGAAAATTATTGAAGAGGTTGCGCCGACGATCAAAGCCGGCGGCATCAAGCACAACGAGAATATTTCCAAGGTTTCGATTATCGGTGTCGGTATGCGTTCCCATTCGGGGATTGCCCGGACCATGTTTGAGACCCTTGCCGAAGAAGGGATCAATATCGAAATGATCTCAACCAGTGAAATAAAGGTATCCTGTGTTATTGACGCGAAGTACACAGAACTGGCGGTGCGGGTTTTACATGAGGCTTTCGATTTGAATAAGTCGGTAGAGAATGCCGGGTAAGTCACCACTGCCAATGAGAAAGGATGTTATGTGATGAGTCGGATTCAGCTTTATGATACCACCCTGCGGGACGGCACCCAGGCCGAAGATATTTCTTTTCAGGTTCAGGATAAGGTGCAGATTGCCAGGCGTCTTGATGAGCTGGGAATCGATTATATTGAGGGGGGATGGCCAGGCTCGAATCCGAAGGACATTACTTTTTTCGAGGCGATCAGAAAAGAAAGCCTGAACCACAGCAAAATAGCGGCCTTCGGCTCCACCCGCCGTGCCAAAGTCACTCCGGCTGAAGATAGCAATATCCAGATGCTGATCCAGGCCGAGCCGGATGCGGTGACTATTTTCGGTAAAACCTGGGATTTTCATGTCCGCGAAGCTCTGCGAATTTCTTTAGAAGAGAACCTCGAACTGATCAACGATTCGCTGGTTTATCTCAAGGGCAGGGTGGCTGAAGTGATTTACGATGCGGAGCATTTTTTTGATGGTTACAAGGCGAACCCTGAATACGCGATCAAGACCCTGCAGGCGGCCACTGCGGCCAATGTCGATTGTATTGTTCTCTGTGACACCAACGGCGGCACCATGCCTTACGAAATTTCGGCGATGATGGCCGCGGTGAAAAAAGCGATTTCGACACCGCTCGGCATCCATGCACACAATGATAGCGAATGCGCCGTGGCGAACTCCCTGATGGCCGTCAGCTGCGGAGCGATGCATGTGCAGGGGACCATAAACGGTTTCGGCGAGCGTTGTGGAAATGCGAACCTCTGTTCGATTATCCCCTCACTGAAGTTGAAGCTTGGCAAAGAGTGTCTCAGCGATGAAAGCTTGAGGAAGTTGCGCAGCGCTTCGCGTTATGTTTACGAGCTGGCCAACCTGGTTCCGAATAAGCACCAGGCCTACGTCGGTAATTCCGCTTTTGCCCATAAAGGCGGCGTGCATGTCTCGGCGATTCAACGGCATCCGGAAACCTACGAGCATATTCGTCCTGAACTGGTCGGTAACCGCACCCGGGTGTTGGTTTCGGATCTGTCCGGTCGTTCCAATATCCTGGTGAAAGCTGAAGAGTGTGGTATCAAACTCGACAGTAAAGATCCGGTTACCATGGAAATCCTGGAAAAGATCAAGGAGCTGGAAAATCAGGGATTTCAATTTGAAGGGGCGGAAGCATCTTTCGAGCTGCTGATGCTCAAAGCGATGGGTAAGCTTAAACACTACTTTACGGTATCGGCTTTTCGGGTGATTGATACGTTGCGCGAAAGTGATCGTTCGCCGGTTTCGGAAGGGACGGTTAAGGTCAAAGTTGGTGGTAAGGTTGAGCATACGGCTGCCGATGGAACCGGCCCGGTCCATGCTCTGGATATGGCGTTGCGCAAGGCTTTGATAAGTTTTTACCCGCAATTGGGTGAGGTTAAGCTGCTCGATTACAGGGTCCGGGTGTTGCCGGCAGGGCGGGGCACCGAGTCGATGACCCGTGTGTTGGTCGAGTCCGGCGATCACGATTCCCGCTGGGGAACAGTTGGTGTCAGTAGTAATATCATCGAAGCGTCATACCAGGCCCTGGCGGATGCTTTGACTTATAAACTTTATAAAGACAACTTGTAGGGTGGGCATCGCCCACTTTGCCGGCTGATCATGGCATGTTCCGCGTAGGGGCGCTGCTTGCCGCGCCCTCTTGACAGATATATCCGCTATCAGGGCGCAGCAAGCGGTGCCCCTACCGATCCTGAAACAGACAGGCATGGTCCCAGCCAGTCCTGTATGATTTGCTTTGGAACTAACACACAAGGGTATTGCTGAGCCGCCTCTTTCTCGAAAAAGAGGCGGCTTTTTCGTACCATTCCGTCAACCAATTGACGGGCCGCTTGCAACCCGCCAATTGGTTGACGAGTTCTCTTGAAATCCTCAGATCTAATTCTTCTTCCTGTCCAGATAAATTCAGGGTTCTTGGCTGTGCCGGGTTCTCCGCTTCTCCGGTTCATTTTTTCAGTCGATAATGATAAATGATTCATGTGTTCAGATCCTGTCAAAAGTTTATGGATGCTGAGCATTTAGTCGTTGTCTTCTGTAGTTCCGTCATTAAATTGACGATGATGGTTTTTCTTTTCATTCCGAAATAGCTGAAGGTTTTCTTGCGTCTTTTCTGGGCGCTGTTTTTTCCAGAACTTTCTTCGTAACCATTTGAAGTTGTGTTGCTTTTATGTTGGATTTTAATGGGAGAGTATTTTTGTGATATTTTTGGCATAACATATGTATTCAGTATAGGGCAGGAGCATGGAGATCAATTTCTGTGCTCGTTGGTTGATTGCAAAACGTTGTCATTAACCTTGAGTATCCGGGAGGATAAAAATGAAATGTCCTAAGTGTAAGGGGAGGATGTCCGCAGAGAAGTATTATGATTTTGTCCGTGCTTTTGATGCTTGGAGGTGCTGTGCTTGTGGTGAGGTCGTTGATCCAATTATTTTGGCAAATCGGGCTCGTAATTACAGTCTATATATTGGTTGAAGGTGTTTCACAAACAACAAAAAAGGCCGAAGCAAACTGCTTCGGCCTTTTTTGTTGTTTGTGAAAGCGGAGCGGACAGACACAGAGCAACAGGAGTTTCAGGTTATTTCCGGTCGTTTACGACGAATCAGATCGCCCTCTTCGGCCCAGACAGGAAGTTGTAAACGCAATTGTGAATTCGGTTGTCCTGCCGGCAGTGGTTGCCCCGTCAGAGAAAGAATTTCATCGGGACGAAATTTTTGTTGACGCATTTGTGGACCGATCAGTTCAATCTCATCTCCCAACAAGAAACGGTTGCGTCCTTCCACCCAGAGACCCTTCTCATCGCGGCGGACAAAACCGACGAAATCATGAGTCCGAATGTAGTGGGTATCGCTCGGGTGGATTTTCGCATCATCACTGCCGAGCAAAAAGCCGGTATCGTAGGGGCGATGGCTGACCTTTTCCAATTCCTCGCGCCAACCTGGATCAACATCGCTCGGGTTTTCGCAGAGCCGATCGATGGCATCACGATAGATGCGGGCCGCGGTCGCCACATAGTAAAGGCTCTTCATCCGTCCTTCAACTTTAAAACTGCGAATCCCGGCAGCAATCAGTTGCGGCAGCTGATCGATCAGACAGAGATCACGGCTGTTCATGAGATAGGTGCCGCGGGCGTCCTCTTCAAAAGCAAAGGATTCATCGGGACGGGTCTCTTCCACCAGTGCATAATTCCAGCGACAGGGTTGGGCGCAATCACCGCGGTTGGCACTGCGTCCGAGCAATGCTGCCGAAAGCAGACAGCGCCCGGAGTGGGCCACACACATGGCGCCATGAACAAAACATTCCAATTCGATACCGGTTTGCCCGGCAAAAGCGTTGATATCATCCAAAGTCAGTTCCCGGGCTAAATTGATCCGCTCAGCTCCGTTCTGCCGCCAGAACTCAGCGGTCCGAGGATTACAATTGTTTGCCTGGGTGGAGATATGCACTGAACGCTGCGGATCAACCTGCTTTATCGTTGTCAATACACCAGGATCGGCAACAATGTAGGCATCTAGGTCCAGGGGTTTCAACTCTTCAAGTAACGCTTCCAGCCTGGAGAATTCTCCCGGTCGCAGCGAGGCATTGAGGGTCAGATAGATGGCGACACCCGCCTCTTCGGTTAATTCTCGCGCCCGGCGCAGTTGGTCGAATGAAAAATTTCCGGCATGCGCCCGCAAACCGAAATCATCCGTCCCCAGATAAACGGCATCGGCTCCGAAGCGGACGGCTGTTTGCAATTTCTGGAGATCTCCAGCCGGCATCAACAGTTCAGGGCGCGGCGGTTTATGTCTTGAAAACATAAAATCCTTCTTCAGCAAAAAATATCGTAACTATTCAGCACAATACAAAAGACTGTCATTTCGGCAGGGTTTCAGCCGGAATCCAGAGTTTAGAAGACAGAAAGACTGGATCCCCGATAGCAGCACTTAAGGGATGACAGGCGTTTTTTCTCCTGATCTGGTAATGCTGAATAGTTACAAAATATCGAGTTTTCCTGAGCCGAGCATAGCATAAAGAAAAGTTCCCCGGCAGAGCCTTTGCCGAGCAACAAACTGTGGCCGGAGTATCATTTGACAGTCTTTCGAGTTGACAGCCGGCAAGCAAAGATGCTAGCCGAAGACTGGTCCCTTGTTTTTGTAGACAGAATGACAAAGCTTCCCCCAGTCAAAGGCAGACAAAATGATTCAGGATCCGAAAGACCAACATATTAAAGCCATCGTCACGCACTTCGAGCTGACCGGCAAGGATGTTCTTGAAATCGGCTGCGGCAAGGGCCGGATCACCAGAGACCTGGTTGAATACGCCCGCAGCGTTGTGGCCACAGATCCCGACATGACTGCCTTGGCGCATGCACGTGCAACGATTGCGGCGGAAAATGTGGAATTTAAATCCGCGCCGGAAGGTATCCCCAAACTCCCGGAAAAAAGTTTCGACCTGGTTGTCTATAGCCTCTCCTTCCACCATGTTCCGAAAAAAGAGATGTCACAAAGTTTGCAATCTGCCGGTCGCCTGCTGCGAGAGGGGGGAGGGATTCTCGTGCTGGAACCGGGAGACGGGGGTTCGTTTAACGTAGTCAAGCAGCGCTTCGGCGCCGGAAGTGGTGACGAAGGCCCCGAAAAAGCTGCGGCGATCCGTGCCATGCAAAATCTGGAAGGCTGGTCAATGGGTGAAACAGTTCACTTTGAAGCAGAATTTCTTTTCAGCAGCGAGGAAGATTTCTTCACCAGCAAGCTCCCCGGGTATCAACAATTTTCTCCGGGCAAGCTAATGGAAATCAAAGACTTTTTAAAAAAAAACACATCTGCAGACGGCATTGTTCTGACAACTGAACGACGCCTGAATGTACTGACCAGAAATCGAACCGGGACCGCTTGAAGAATTTACGCTTCGCAGAATCGGGGTCTTTCCCTTTCAAACTTGACAACCACTTAATAACCCTATAATTTTTAAAATTAGTATTTTTTGTGATTATCGGCAGCAGAGGATTCTATAAGTCAGATGAAATCCCGAATCATCCCGTCAATTTCCTGGGTTGCACTCCTCGCCGGTCTGATCCTGTTGAGTGGCTGTGCACCACTACCGGGATCTTCTGTTGCACTGAAACAACAATTTACGCAAATCCGACAGCAACAAAAACAACAGGCGGAACAGATTGAAATCTTGCAACAACAATTGAGCCTCCTGCAGCAACAGATGATCGTGGGGAGCAACCTATCAGTAGACCGGGAACCACTCGAAATTCCTGCTGCCGTCAGTGCAGAGATTTCAGCCCTGACGGACTCCGCCTCCAGCTATCTGGCTGCCTTTTCCCGCTTGGCTTCCGGACGCTTCATCTCGGCGGAAGCCGGCTTTGCAGGTTTCCTGAGTGAGTATCCGAACCACCAGTATGCGCCGAATGCGCGCTATTGGTTGGCGGATGCGCAATTGGCACAGGGCAAGCTGCCGGCAGCGGCAGCCAACCTGCGCCAGATCATTGTCAATGTTGACGGCCAGGAACGGGCTCCGGCAGCCCTGGCTCTGCTGGCCGGAATTTACCGCCGGCAACAGCTGAATGCTGAAGCAGACGAGGTTCTTGAACAGTTGCGCAGCCGCTATCCGGACAGTGCCGAAGCGCAACAACTTTACCGAAGTCACGAACCACAATAAAGCTCAAGACCACACTCTATTTGCGAGGGAATCGATGACACAGACAATTTTTCGCTGGTTATCACTGTTGATCCTACTGACGATCATGACAACAGCTCTCCCGGCCTTTGCCGAAGAGGGGCAGATCTACACCATTAAGAAGGGGGACACTCTCTGGGGGCTCTCCGAAAAGTTTATCGATGATCCGGACTATTGGCCGCAGATGTGGTCCAACAACCCCGACATCACCAACCCGCACCTGATCTTTCCCGGGCAAAAAATCCGCGTTCTGGACGGTCGTCTTGAAATCATCCCCGCCTATCCTGACGCCCCAAAAGCAGAGCCCCGGGAAGAGCAGCCCGTTGTCACAGAAACCATTCCGGAAACGGAAGAAGTTATTCAGTTCAAGTCCACCGGCAGTGGTGACGGGTTTATTTTGACCACGGAAACACCGCTCGGCATCTTGGTCGACTCGGTCGACAACCGGGTTCTGCTTACCAGGGGAGATATGGTCTTCTTAAAGATGACGACCCCCGATAGCGTTACTGTTGGAGATAGCTACGGTCTCTTCAGTCGGGATGACAGTATCAAACACCCGCAGACCGGGAAACCAATCGGCACCATGATGCACAACCTCGGGTATCTGCAAGTTACTGAGATCAATGAGAATACAATCACGGCCAAAATCGGTGGAGTTTTCCGTGAAGTGACCCGCGGCGCTGAGCTTTTCGAATATATCCCGGTACGCAAGGATCTGACCTTGCAACGTGCCGCTGAAGCGCATCAGGGTTACATCATTGCTACCCGCGATGAAAAACATTTTCAAGGGAGCAACGATATCATTTTCATCGATCGGGGCAGTGATGATGCCTTGGCGTCCGGTAACCTTTTCTATATCTCGCGGCCGCGCAAAGTTTCTGACGAGATTTTGAAAAAAGTCGGGGAGGTCAGGCTTCCGGACGAAGTCCTGGGTGCAGCTGTCATCATTGAGGTGAAAGCCAAAACCGCCTCGGCGCTTATTATCAAAAGTGTCGATGCGATGTACATCGGTGACAGAATCACCATGGTGACCAACTAAATACACAGGATCAACAAATGACCGGAAACGGATTGAAGCTTCTTTCAATCCGTTTCTTTTATTCACTTAATTGACTGAAATTGTTTCTGGAGGGGGAACAATGGACCATACTCAACGAGCGCTACTCCGTCTGCATCTGACTCCCGGACTCGGGCGTACCGCCCTGTTCAAATTGCAGCGGGCTTTTGGTGACTTTCCGGCGGCCTTACAGGCGCCTCCGCAGCAGTTGGAAGCAATCGGCCTGTCGCGCAAAATCATCGCTGACATTCCCCCTGAAAACGACCCACGATATCTCGGAACCTATCGCAAACTTGAAGCTCTTCAGGTTCGTCTGATCAGTTTCTGGAATGACGATTATCCCCCTTTGCTGCGCCAGATACACGATCCGCCTGCCCTCTTATATCTACGCGGAACCCTGCCGACGACCGACTGCTTTGCGATTGTCGGCTCCCGTCGGGCCAGTGCCGGCGGGTTACAATTAACCCGTGAACTGTCCTCTCAATTGGCCGGCCATGATATCTGTATTGTCAGTGGTCTGGCCCGCGGGGTTGACAGTGCTGCTCACCGGGGAGCACTGGATACAGCGGGGCAAACTATTGCCGTACTCGGTTGTGGCATTGATCGAGTTTATCCGCCGGAAAACGCCCGTCTTTTCCATGAAATCATTGAAAATAATGCGATTGTCAGCGAATATCCTCCGGGCACACCACCCTTGGCGGGGCACTTTCCCGGCCGCAATCGGATTATCAGTGGTCTTAGTCGAGGAGTCCTGATCGTGGAAGCTGCAGCCGGCAGCGGGTCTTTGATCACCGGCGATTTTGCCCTCGAACAGGGGCGCGAACTCTTTGCTATCCCCGGAGCGCTCCAAAACCCAAATAGCTGTGGCCCGAATCGTCTGTTAAAAGAGGGGGCCTGTCTGGTCACCGAAACTGCAGATATCCTCCAAGCCCTCTGGCCTGGTCGATCAACCCGGCAGCAATATCAGCAGAGCGAGAGTTTTTCGAAAACTCTTCAGGGTGAAGCTCTGGCCATCTATCAACAACTGGATGGCCAACCGCAACATGTCGATGAAATCGGTCGGAAATGCGGCTTGACTCCCATGGAGGTTTCCGCTATTTTACTCGACCTAGAACTCCAGGGTGGAGTCCAGATGCTCCCGGGGAACAGCTATATCCGCGGGAAATTGTAGAGAACCTGAAAGATAACAAAGCGTTACCTGCAACGGCAAAAATATCTGCAGGGCGTCCCGCTGTTTGTGTCGTGTCGACTGACGACAGGTACCCCGATTGTAGCAGGTTATATACTCCTGAATGGAGGCCCTTTGCGTGAGCGAGTCCTGGCGATCGTCAACCTGATCGCTAAATATGTTCTGGGAGCCGAAGATGCTCCGATCAACGAACAGGAACTGATAGAGGAACTGCTGCAAGTCGGCTTTGATGCTGATGAAATCAGTGATGCCTTTTCCTGGATGGAATCGGTCACCCTGCAACCTCCTCTCACTCTGTCGACCGAGACTCTGTTTCCGGAACAATTGTCCTACCGGATTTTCAGCCGGGAAGAGGAGCAGGCGCTGACCTTGGAGGCGCTCGGCTTTCTGATCAAAATCAGGGAGATGGGGTTGCTTTCCAATGAAGATCTGGAAGAGGTTATCGAACGGGCGGTTCGCGCGGCGGAGGATCCGATCAACCTGCCGGAAATCAAGATGATCACGTCCCTTACCCTGCTCTCCCGGTCAAGCAACATCTGGCAACGGGAGCTGGACTGTTTTCTGGAAAACGATTTGGTCCGTATCTATCACTGAACATTCCGGGCTGCGTATTTCACCGCAGCCTTTTTTTGTTTTACTGAAAAAGGCTGATCAGCCTTAATCGGGAAAATAAAGCAGAGGAACCAATGGCTCAATCTCTGGTCATCGTCGAGTCACCGGCGAAAGCAAAAACTATCGAAAAATTTCTGGGCAAGGGCTACAAGGTGTTGGCCTCTTACGGTCATGTGCGGGCGCTGCCAAGCAAGCAGGGCTCGGTTGATATCGAAAACGACTTTGCGCCCCGATATCATGTTTTGCCGGAAAGTGCCAAGCATATCAGCGTCCTGAAAAAAGAGGTCGCCAAGTGTGATGAACTGATCCTCGCAACTGACCTCGACCGCGAAGGAGAAGCGATCGCCTGGCATCTGCTGGAAGCTCTCGGGATTGATGAGAAGGCCGCTAAGCCGAAGGTCATGCGGGTCACTTTCCATGAAATCACCAAACCGGCGATTGATGAAGCGATGGCCCATCCGCGCGCCATCGCCCGGGATATGGTTGATGCTCAACAGGCCCGCTCGATTCTTGATTACCTGGTCGGTTTTAACCTCTCGCCGTTTCTCTGGAAAAAGATCCGCTACGGGCTTTCTGCCGGTCGTGTCCAGTCGGTCGCCCTGCGTGTGATCTGTGAACGAGAAAATGAAATCGAAGTCTTCGAGCCGCGCGAGTACTGGAGTGTCGAGGCTCTGCTGGAAAATGCTGCAAACAGTCAGTTGACCGCCAAGCTGCACAGTCGTGACGGCAAGAGGCTGACCAAGTTCGCCATCGAAAACCAGCAGCAGGCCGAAGAGATCCTCGCGGATCTGGAGCAGGTTCCCTTTTCCGTCAGCAGCCTGGAAAAGAAAGAGCGCAAGCGGAATCCTGCCGCCCCGTTCACCACCAGTACCCTGCAACAGGAAGCCAGCCGCAAACTCGGTTTTTCGGCGAGAAAAACCATGTCAGTGGCGCAAAAGCTGTATGAAGGAATCGCGGTTGCCGATGGTTCCCACGGCTTGATCACTTATATGCGAACCGACTCGGTGGCCCTGTCGACGCTCGCCACCAGTGAAGCCCGCGAAGTGATCTGCCAACTATATGATGAAAGCTACGCCCTGACCAAGCCGCGCGTCTTCCGCAATAAGAGCAAGAACGCTCAGGAAGCTCACGAAGCGATCCGACCGACCTCGATCGCCCGCACTCCGGCACAGCTGAAATCCTATCTGAGCTCTGACCAGCTGCGCCTCTATGAGCTGATCTGGAAGCGCACCGTCGCGTCACAGATGACCCAGGCGATTTTCGATGCGACCACCGTCGACATTGCCGCCGGTGAGCGCTACGAGTTCCGCGCCACCGGTCAGGTGATCCGGTTTCCCGGTTTTATGGTTCTCTACATTGAAGGAACCGATAACGGAGAGGACGAAAACCGGGAAGGCCTGCTGCCGCCACTGGCAGAGGGGGAAAAGCTGAAAAAAGAGCAACTCATCCCCGGGCAACATTTCACCCAGCCGCCACCCCGTTTTACCGAAGCCAGTCTGGTCAAAACTCTGGAAGAGTACGGCATCGGACGTCCCTCGACTTACGCCAGTATCATGAACACGCTGGTGACGCGCAAATATGTCCGGCTGGAAAAACGCACCTTCTTCCCGGAAGATACCGGCCGGGTGGTCTCCAAGCTGCTCACGGAACATTTCAGCCAGTATGTCGACTACGAGTTCACCGCTGAATTGGAAGAGGACCTGGATGCTATTTCCCGTGGCGAAAAGGCCTGGATTCCGACAATCAAGCAGTTCTGGGGCCCCTTCATTGCCCTGCTGCATCGTAAGGATCAGGAAGTCAGTAAGGCGGATGTCACTACTGAGAAGACCGACAAGATCTGTCCCGAATGCAGTAAAGAGCTGGTGATCAAACTGGGCCGCTCCGGTCGTTTCCTGGCCTGTTCCGGATTCCCCGACTGTCGGCACACCGAACCGCTCAACAGCGACGGCAGTGAGGCGGAAGCGCCGGTCATGTCGGATGAGAAATGCGACAAGTGCGGTGCCGGGATGCTGATCAAAACTGGTCGCTACGGTAAGTTCTACGCCTGCAGCGCCTATCCGAAGTGCAAGAACATTCAGCCGTTGGAAAAACCAAAGGCCCTCGACATCAGCTGCCCGCAGTGTAACGAGGGTGAGATGATGGAGAAGAAGAGCCGCTACGGTAAGATCTTCTACTCCTGCAACCGTTATCCCAAATGTAAGTACGCCCTCTGGAATCCGCCCAAAGCCGAGCCCTGCCCCAAGTGCAGCTGGCCGCTGACGGAGATCAAAACCACCAAACGTTGGGGCACGGTACAACGCTGTCCGCAGGAAGAGTGTGATTGGGAAAAGGAGTTGATCCCACCGATAAAGAAAGCTCCGGCGAAAAAGGCAACCACCAAGAAAGCAGCAGCGAAAAAGACCGCGGCCAAGAAGGCACCGGCAAAGAAAACCGCTGCGAAAAAGGCTCCGGCAAAAAAGAGTACCAAAAAAGACGCCTGAGAACAGATATCATCAG
>JAUVEB010000170.1 GCA_030595055.1 Desulfuromonadaceae bacterium | reverse complement strand
AAATCACCATATTCAGAATACCATCCTGTTTCACCTAAGAGTTTAGAGGGCACTTATGCCGTCCGGGTAACAGTTGCGCACAATAAAAGCCAGCAACGGGCCAATGTTGCTGGCTTTTATTGTTGTTTGCAGCGCAGAAAGTCCGCGAAAGGACATCTTCACCCTTTAGCCAAATCCCTTGGGATATGTGCTCCGGGGTTTTGTTTTTCAGACCTGCTGATATTTCTCCCGCAGAGCTTTTTTATTGACCTTGCCGACGCTGGTTTTGTCGATCGCTTCGACGAATTTGACCTTCAGCAGGATCACCTGCTTGGAGATGATCCCTTTGTCGATAAAGCCGTGAATGTGTTGCTGCAACTCCTTTTCACTGACCTCGGCAGCGACTTTTTTCACGATCAGCGCCAGCGGTTTTTCGCCCCACTTGTCATCCGGCAAGCCGATGACGGCTGCTTCGCCAACGCTTGCATGGGTGCAGAGCAGGTCTTCCAGCTCCAGAGAAGAAATCCATTCGCCGCCGATCTTGATGACATCCTTGATCCGGTCGGTGATTTTCACGTAATTCTGCGCGTTACGGTTGGCCACGTCTCCGGTGTGCAGGTAGCCGCCGCGCCAGAGAACTTCTGAGTTGCGCTGGTCTTTCAGGTAGCCCTGGGTCAGCCAGGGAGCGCGCACGACGATTTCGCCGACGCTTTCTCCGTCCGGTGGGATGTCGGTCAACTCCTCGTCCACCACCCGCAGGTTGACCAGCGGCAGCGGTCGGCCCGTTTTACAGCGGATTTCCAGCTCTTCTTCATTGCTCAGGTCATCATCGGTGACGTGGGCAAGGGTCAGTAACGGGCAGGTTTCCGACATGCCGTAGCCGGAGTAGAGATCAATCCCCCGTTCCATGGCTGTGGCACACATCGCCCTGGGCAGTGCCGCGCCGCCGATCAGAACCTTCCAGTTCGACAGATCGATTTCGGCAAAAGAGGGATGGCTCATCAGCAGATGCAGGATGGTCGGAACACAGTGGGAGAAGGTGACCTGCTCCTTGTCGATCAGTTTCAGCAGCATGTCGGGGGTGTATTTCCCGGGGTAAACCTGTTTAATGCCGAGGGAGGTTGCCATATAGGGGATGCCCCAGGCATGCACATGGAACATCGGGGTGATCGGCATATAGACATCATTTTGATGTAAACGCCCCTGCTCGGCACTGGTGCCGAGCGCAGCCAGGCCGGCAAGCGTGTGCAGGACCAGCTGACGATGACTGAAATAGACCCCTTTGGGCAGGCCGGTGGTGCCGGTCGTATAGAAGGTGGTGGCCCGGGTGTTTTCATCGAAATCGGCGAATTCAAAGTGATCGTCAGACGCATCGAGCAGCGCCTCGTATTCGCCCGCGAAACTCAGGGACGTTTCCAGCGGCTGTTGCCCGTCCTGCAACAGGATGTAGTCCCTGACCGTACCGATCCGCCCTTTGATCTGTTCGAGGATCGGCAGGAACTCTTCGTTGACCAGAATATAATCGTCCTCGGCATGGTCGATGGTGTAGAGGATCTGCTCCGGCGACAAGCGGATGTTGACGGTATGCAGCACTGCACCGAGCATCGGGACGGCATAGAAACATTCCAGATAGCGGTGGCTGTCCCAATCCATCACCGCGACCGTATCCCCCGGTTTGACGCCGATTTCAGTCAATGCGTTGGCCAGTTTGCAGACCCGCTGCTGGAACTCTGCGTAGGTAAAACGCATTTGATCGCGGTAGACGATCTGCTGTTGCGGATCATCGACCACGGGAGCCTGCAACAGGTTTTTGATCAGCAGCGGGTAAGTATAGGCGGACATGGTGCGCTGGATGAGGTTGTCTGACATGAAAATCTCCTTGCCGGGTGTTTGTTGATGCGGATTAAATCGTTGATTTTGGTTATCTACTTCGCTCCAGTGAATCTGATTACGAAAGCAAATATTAGCCACTGACCCACATGGACAACTGCGGGATGTAAAAGCTGAACGCAGAAAAGTTCACAATCTTCCTCGCGCTCGTTCGCCTTGCTCACTCAAGCCGCAAAGACGCAAAAACTTGCCCTATTGATTTTAACCTTGGCGACTTGGCGGCTTTGCGCGAGATAAGATTTTGCTTTTGTTCCGCAGTTGTCCGTACGTGTCTGTGGCAAAAAAGGCTTCTGTTGTCGTTTTTCAATCGACCAATCAGAACCCAACTTGAGTAAAGTGAATATCCGGATTGTTGATAGAATGGGAATATAGTCGGTTGTTCGGAGGCATGGCAAGGGTTGATGCTTGTGGGCATCGATTAGCCGGGCTAGAATGTTTCCGTCCGGAAACCTACCAGTTCCAGGAGGGTGATTATGAAGCTTCCGACTCCTCTGTTTGAGGGGATATTGGTGCGCCGTTACAAGCGTTTTTTTGCCGATGTCGAATTGGCCGATGGTTCTGTAGTGACGGCTCATACGCCGAATACCGGCAGCATGAAGCAATGTGCCGTGCCGGGGTATCGGGTGCTGATTTCCAAAGCGGATGATCCGAAACGCAAGCTTAAATTCACTCTGGAATTGATCCGCGTCGGCGAGCACTGGGTCGACACCCATACCCAACGGACCAACCGTCTGGTGGCGGAAGCGCTGCATAACGGTTGGATTGAAGGGCTGTGCGGCTACGAAGTGACACCGGAATACAAGATCGGTGACAGCCGTATCGATTTCTTTCTCGAAAAGGGGGGCGAACAAGTTCTGCTTGAAGTGAAGAATGTCACCCTCTGCTGTGCGGAGGGCGTTGCCTGTTTTCCTGATGCCGTCACCACCCGCGGACAGAAGCACCTGCGTGAATTGTCGGCGGCGAAACAGCAGGGTTGCCGTGCGGTGATTTTTTATCTCGTCCAGCGCGCCGAAGCGACCAGTTTTACTCCGGCTGACGCGATCGATCCCGAGTATGGCCGCCTGTTGCGGGACGTGGTTGCCGGAGGAGTGGAAGCCCTGGCCTACAAGACGGTCGTGAGCCCGGAAGAGAACCGGGTATCTGTGCAAATTCCAGTGATTTTATAGACAGGATTCGTTCCATGCGTGTTGTCGGTCTGATTACCGAGTACAACCCTTTCCACAACGGTCACTTGCACCACTTGCGGGAGAGTCTCAAGGCCGCTGACGCCGATGTCTCGGTCGCGGTGATGAGCGGGCATTTTCTGCAGCGCGGTGAACCGGCGCTGGTCGATAAATGGTTGCGCACCGAGATGGCACTGGCCGCCGGGGTCGATCTGGTCATCGAGCTGCCACTCCCCTGGGCTTGCAGCAGTGCGCCTGACTTTGCCCGCGGCGGGGTGCTGGCCCTCAATGCTCTCGGCGGGATTGATGCGCTTTGTTTCGGCAGTGAAGCTGGAGAACTCGAGCCGTTGCGGTCATGTGCTGAGCAGCTCGTCGCCAAGGAAAACCTCGTTCGACAAAAGACCGCTGCCTTGTTGCGCAAGGGGTTGAACTACCCGCAGGCCCGTGCTCAGGTGCTGGGTGAACTGTTGCCCGAGGGGCTGGATGGGGAACAGCTGGCGGCACCGAATAACATCCTCGGCATTGAGTATCTCAAGGCCCTGCAGCAGACCGGCAGCCGTATCCAGCCGTTGACGATTCAGCGGAGCGGTGCCGGTTATCATCAGACAACCGTCGGGGAAGGGGGGATCGCCAGCGCCACCGGAATCCGCAAAATGCTCAGAGACGGTGAATCGGTCGAACAACTGTTGCCGGCGCGGGTGTGGCCCGTGCTGCAGGCTGCCCTGGCAGCAGGGCGGAATTTTGCTGCCGAGCGGTATTTGGCCCTGCTGTTAGCGCAGATTTTCCGTGCTCCCAGCCAGCTGCCTGACTGCTGGCTGGTGGAAAACGGCATCGAAAATCGATTGCTGACGGCTGCCGATCAGGCGATCGAACTGGAGGATTTTATCAGCGGCATCAAACCTCGCCAGTTGACCCGCACCCGTATTCAGCGGTTGCTGGTGGCCATTTTGCTCGGAATAAAAAAGACCGAGGCGGTGGCGTTGCTGGAGGCCGGTCCCTGTTATCTGCATCTGCTCGGAACCAGTGAAAAAGGTCAGTGTTTCCTCTCTCGCAGTCGCAAATTGCGGCAAATCCCGCTGATCCAGAATTTTTCCCGGATCCATTCTATCCTGAAGCGTTTTTACGGGGCGGGGAGCGCGGGGCATCATCTGGCCGTCCGGCAACTGGGCCTGGAGCTACGGGCGACACAAATCTACAGTCTGCTGTCGATGAACTGGTCGAGAGGGAACCGAAATCGGGATTTCTACGAGCCGCTCCGCAGGCTTTAAGGCGATTGCCGCAATCCTTCGATCAGGTTTTCCGCGAGGCGATTCAATAAAATGAAATAGCTGTTCGGCCCGTTCGGCAGGTCGGCACCGAGCGGGTCGAGAATGCCGGTTTTCGCGTTACTTCCTTCGATCACCGTGGCCACCAGTCGCGGTTCGAATTGCGGTTCGCTGAACACGCAGCGGGCATTGAGTTGTTTGATTTTCTGACGGATTTCCAGGATTCGCCTGGCCCCCGGTTTGCGTTCGGGATCAATCGTCAGGGAACCGACGGCATGGAGGCCGAAAGCTGTTTCAAAATACTGGTAAGCATCGTGGAAGACGATGTAGGGAATATCACGGACCGGGGCCAGCTTTGTCTGCAGTTCAGCGTGCAGCTTTGTCAGGCGCATTTTTAACTGTGTGCTGTTGTCTGCATACCGGGTCCGGTGTGCCGGATCGATTTCGCTGATTGCCGCTGTTGCCAGATCGACAATTCTGATCGCCAGCAGGGGATCGAGCCAGAGGTGGGGATTTTTTTCTCCATGCTTATTCATGGCAGGATGGGCAGCATGATCTTCATGATGGCCTTCAGGCTCCCCGGGGTGTTCTGCTTTTTTATGCCGGTGAGT
>JAUVEB010000154.1 GCA_030595055.1 Desulfuromonadaceae bacterium | reverse complement strand
GATCCTCCGGCGCGGGCCGACAGCTGTAAATTGTGAATCAGGTATTCGGTCTCAGCCTGGCGGATGTGTGCATTTTCCAAATCCAGGCCATCCAGCCGGATGGGCAAGGGCAGATTGATCTCCGGCAGGACCAGAGGTGCATGTCCAGCGGCTGCATTTGCCCCGGCAGACGCCGGTGCCGATGGAGTTGTCGCGATTGTCACCTGGAGATCCACAAGTTTCAGCGGGGCGATCTGCAAGCCATCCTCGTCCAGCCTGGCGGCCAGCTGCAGGTCAGCCAGAACAATCTTCCGGCCATAGGCATCAACCCTGGTTTGCTGCAACTGCAGGCTGCGGATCTCGACAGCAAACGGCAGCTCAAAGGCGGCACCCTCAACTTCCGCAGTTGAAACGGCAGCGGGATTCTCTGTCAGGGACAGCCTGCCGCCCCGGGCCCGCAACTGATCAAGGCAGAGCATCCCGTCACTCAGGCACTGCCAGTCCCAACGCCATTCCAGTTGCGGAATCAGGATGTCGATACCTGTGCCGGACCAGCTGAGATTGTCCAGTGTCGCCTCGCCGAGCAGGGTCCCACGTTCCAGGGTTACAGCGAAACGCGGCTCTATGCGGGTAATGACGGCCAGCAGCCAACAGTTGCCCTGGTGGGTACCGAGCAGAGCAAGTAGGGCAATCGTCAGCAGAAAGAACAGCGCAATAGCTGCCAGAGACAAGCGCAGCACCCAACGTCTGAGTTTAAGTAATGTTGACTTGACACTCATATGTCGGGCCCCATGGAAAAGTGAATCATCCAGGGTTTTCCAGGTTCAGACAGCGCAAAAGCCAGATCCAGCCGCAGCGGCCCGACCGGGGTAATCCAACGGAGACCAACCCCGCTGCCGATCGAGAGCGGTTCACTGAAATCGTCGGTTGCCGTACCGACATCGATAAAACTTGCCACCCGCCATTTCTCCAACAGCAGGTAGCTATATTCCAAGCTCCCGACCGTCAGATACCTGCCACCGATCAGGAGACCCTGTTCATCGCGCGGAGCGATCGCTTCATAGCTGAAGCCACGGATACTCTGATCACCACCGGTAAAAAAGCGCATGGACGCAGGCACCTCATAAATAGACTCAACCGCAATGGCACCCAAATCTGCTCGGGCAATGAATTTATGCTCGGCCCTGTCACCGGCAGTCCTGACCCATTTGGTCCGGCCATGAACTTTGGCCAAACGAACATCCGAACCCCAGATCGGGTCGGAGAACTCCAGGTAAAACTGGAGCATGTCGCCCCAATAGACATTCAAGCCGCCGCGACTGCGCTCCCTGGTAAAACTGATCCCCGGCAGAATCAAACTGGACCAGTCTCTTTGCTCCCCCTGACGGAAATCTTCCAGTTCATAACGCAGCAGATAGACTCGCGCCCACTGGTTGGCCAGCTTGCGTTGTCGTTTAGCCTGCAGAGTATATTTCCGGCTATCGGTATCGTCATTATTTCTGTGCTTATAACCCACTTGCAGCAAGCCGTAATTTTCATACGTATCTTCGAGCGGAATCTTATAGGAAGCAGTAGCTTGCTGCTCTGGATTAGAAACTTCAAGCTCGGCAATAACCGAATGTCCAGCTTGATTGATCCGCGGCACCGTCCATTTCAATGTTCCACGCAGGCCGATATCAGTAGAAAAGCCGCCACCGACACTGACGATATTTCCGGCGTATGGGGTCGCCTGAATAATGATCGGAACGACTCCGTCAGCCCGTCTATCAAAATCTGGCAGCACCAGGATAGTCCGAAAGAAATTACTGTCGTTCAGTCTGGCGTTATAGTCAGCCAGCATTATTGTTGAATATGGATCACCGACATTAAATGGCTGCGTTGCTATTATTAACTCTTCTAATTCAGGTGCGCCCGAGATTGTGACCTCACCAAAACGATAGCGCTCTTTGGAATCGAAGAGCAGACTTATCCCGGCACTGTGTTCTTTGATTCTGATTTCAACTCTGGCTGTCAGCCACTGCGCATCGAAATAGCCTCTTGAGGTGGCCAGATCGGAGAGACGAGATTTTAGTTCTTCATATTTACCGTGATGAAAAGGGTCACCCAACGGTAATGGGTGGTCGCGCATTATGCTCTGAAATTCAGGATCATGCTGAGCTTCACCCTCTATCTGCAGATCCAGATGGGTAACTCTTACCGGATTACCGGTAACAATATAAATCTCTGCTGAATAGCTTTTTTCAGCCTTTTCGACCTTAACGGTTATGGCGGGCTCGTAGTAGCCGAACGCCTGAAGAGCCTGCAAACTGCTTTTTTTCAGCTGCTCCCGGTAGTTCTCAAAATCATCACTCTGCGGATCAGGAACTGAGGCAAGAAAAACCGCAACGTTATCTGCAAGTGCTCCGGAAACACCGCGAACGTTAACCTTGGCTGCCAAGACAGAGGTTGGCCAACCAAGGAAGGTCAGTGCAATCAACAGCAGCAGAGGAAGGGTCTGTCTGACGGATTTCAGCCGAGAGAAAAACATTCTCAGAAAAAACAGGACGGGCAGATTATAAATGGACATTATAGCTCCGGAAAATCAGTCCAAAATCCCCTTCAATTCCGGCTCAAAGATTTCCCAGACCCGCTTCTCCAGCTGGGCGAGAAATTCCGGGCTGGTGATACTCGGCAGCTTGATGTTGGGATTCGGGTCCTCGATCACCTCGGCAGGCAGGCAAAACTCCGCCTTGGTGTAGCCCTGACGCAGTTCCAGGGCCAGGCCACGCAGGAAAGCCCGGCGCACGGCGGCGCGGATATCCTCAGTGCTGACATCCAGGTCGAATTCGCTCTTCAGGCAATCGACCACCATCTGGGTGCCGATCCCTTTGGCGATATCGAAGAATTTACACAGCCCGATCATGTCGAAGCCGACAATGTGCAGCTTGTCTTCAGTAATCCCTTTGACCCAGGAGTCGAGATCCGTCTTGCCTTCGCGGGTCAGCAATCCGTAGGTGCCCATCGACATGTGACCGCCGGCGATGGCCCAGGCGTAGCCGGGGTTGGTTTCCGGCTGGTAGGCGGCAATCTCCAGCCCCTTGACGTGGTAGGCATAAGCTGTCTCGCCGAGACTCTCCGAGAGGCGCATGGAGCCCTTGCCGATCTCCGGAAGTTTTCCCTTTCCGGCCTGGATGATCAGTTCGCGAATTTTTTCGTAATCACCGAAGGCGACACCGCCCAGGATGGTTTTCTCCGGATGGCGCTCGTTGTAGGCCAGAGCGTAGGAGATGGTGACGCCGAGGGAGATGGCATCCATACCGTAGTTATCCCCGAGTTGGATCAAACGGGCGGCCTGACCGGCATCGTGAATGCCGAGATTGGTGCCGAGCAGGTTGAGCGGCTCGTAGTCGAATTTGGCCAGGAACTCTCCCCTGCTGCCATCGGCGTTCTTTTCGGAGATGTTGTTATGACAGGTGATGCCGCAGCGGTAACAGGCCTCCGACTTGATGTCATACTCTTTCTCAACATTCTCGCGGAACAGTTTCTCCGGGATGTCATTCCCCTGTGGTCGGAAATTATTGACCGGCACCGCGTGGAACTCCTGCAGGACATCGTAGGCTGCCCAGGTACCGCCACCGCCACCGCGACTGAGCGGTTGGATACGGGCCGAACTGCCCCCCTTGATGACATTGATGTTGGCCTTTTTGACGGCCTCACTGACCTTGCCGATTTTGTCGCTGCTCTGGGCAACCAGGGCAAGGATGTTCTTGTAGCCCATCAGGCTGCCCATGCCGCCGCGACCGGCAAAGCGGCACTTGTCCTCACCCGACTTGAGTTGATTCTCGGTCGAAAGGGCCACCGCGCCCATATAGTTGTTCTGCCAGCTTTCCCCAGCCGGACCGATGGCGGCAAAATGGGCATTGTCGTACTCCTTTTGCAAGGCCATAATCTTCTCATGGGTCGAGAGGCCGAGCAGATGATCGGCGGGTTTGAGCTCAACCTGCGGCCCCTTCTCGCTCTCTTTAATCACCACGTAGAGCGGCTTCTTCGAGCAGTTCTCGAAGATCAGTTCATCCAGCCCGGTCCACTTGAATTTGGCGCCGAACTTGCCGCTCCCGGTTGACCACATGGCGGCCGGCAGCCCCTTTTTCGAGCCCTTGATCGGACTATAACCGGAGAAGTAGGTGCGGAGTGCCGTCATGACAGAACTGCCGGTCAGTAGCCCGGTATTGATGATCAACGGATTCTCGTCGCAATAGGCGTTCTCAATTTGCCGCTTGGCCAGGTCCTGAAAAGAGCGCCCGAAACCGCCCAGCACATCCTCCAGATTTCGGCAGGGCAGATCGACAAAGGTTGTTTCACCCGTCTTCAGGTCAACGGTGCAACGCTTATAGAGAACGGCTGAGGGTTCAGCAGCAGGATCGGTCGTCAGAAATTTCATGGCTTTCTCTCCCTTTCATTCCATAGATGAAACGGCAACAACAATATAAAAAAACGGCTATTTTTGATGGCCTCGCAAAAAAGAATACGGTGGCTGAACAAAAAGTAACTTCTGAGTAACTTCAAGATAAGTACCTGAAATCACGTACTGAGGAAATAAAAAGTCACTCTATGAAAATTCGTCCAATGGGCGTGAGTCGCTATTCAGCATTACCAGATCAGGAGAAAAAATGCCTGTCATCCCTTAAGTGCTGCTATCGGGGATCCAGTCTTGCTGTTTTCTAAACTCTGGATTCCGGCTAAAATCCTGCCGGAATGACAGTCTTTTGTACTGTACTGAATAATTTACCTTTGATCTTTGGTTCTAAGCTTTATCTGCGTCAATCTGCGTTCATCTGCGGCTAAAAGTCTTTAAATCTTTTTTATCCGCTGATACACGCCGATTTGCGCTGATGAGATCAAAATCCTGAAACCTGAACTTTGATCAGATTTAGTAACTTCTGAGTAACTTCAAGATAAGTACCTGAAATCACGTACTGTGGAAATCAAAAGTTACTCTATGAAAATTCGCCCGGAGGGCGTGAGTCGCTATTCAGCAAGATGTACTGGTGATGCCCATGGCAAGGGTGACTGTCGCCCGGATGGCGACAGTCAAGCCCCGAGGATGGCCATGTATTCATTCAATCGGCGGCCCTTGGAATGGGCAGCGCCAGCACATCAGCGCCCGTTCTGAACAGTTACAACAAAAAGGGTATGTCGAGATCCTGAAAAACTGCTGCAACGCCGGAGGGCGGATTTTTTTGCAACGCCATCAACCACCATCAAGAATCGGCAGAATAGTCAAACTGTCCCCATCGTGCAGGAGATCATCAAGCTCGGCGTGGACGCCGTTAATCAGCACAATGCCGAGAATCTGCTCCGGCAGTTGCAAGCTGTCCAGCACATCCTGAATCCGGGTTCCGGAACGGTAGTCTCGCGACTCTTCTTTGAATCGCCCCAGGCGAAATGCCCCGACCAGCTTGACGTTAACCTTCATTGACAGATCCCCTTACCGTCCGGCACTCAAAACCCTGAGAGCATAACAAAAAAACGGACAGCTGGAAAATCTTAACCGTCCGTTTTCATAA
>JAUVEB010000075.1 GCA_030595055.1 Desulfuromonadaceae bacterium | reverse complement strand
GTCGCTGAAGTCGCTGAAGTCGCTGAAGTCGCTGAAGTCGCTGAAGTCGCTGAAGTCGCTGAAGTCGCTGAAGTCGCTGAAGTCGCTGAAGTCGCTGAAGTCGCTGAAGTCGCTGAAGTCGCTGAAGTGCAGCTGTCGCAGATGCTGGTGATCGAAAACGGCAGAGGGGCTGTGACTCTGACCCATGCCGATCATGCCGAGCGTTATGGTTGCCAGGGCTGTCATGGCGAGGGCACCCCCGGTGCGTTCGAGCTGGGGAAAGATACCGCACACAGCATGTGTAAAGGTTGTCACAGAAAACAAAATGGCCCCGTACCGTGCAATGGTTGCCACAATAAATAGGTCATAACATCCCAAAAATAATTCAGCCGCTTCTTCCACTGGAGGGGGCGGCTTTTTTTGGATCCATTTTGCCCGACGAATGATACGTCCGGAGTCAGGTTTTGCGACACGACAAATCTGTGCTAACCTTACGGGGAGTTTAAGAATGGGGGAGAGCCTTATTTCACTTTCCTGAATTCGCCACTTATTGAGTAACGGTCCTGTTGCCAGAGGGTTATAGGGCTTTTTCTTTGCCTCTGATTCCGGTTTTTAATCACATGCCGACTGATCAACAAATCAAATGCCCCCGTTGCGGAAAACCGACAGTGTGGAATGTAAATCCTCATCGTCCGTTCTGCTCTGAAAAATGTCGCTTCGTTGACCTCGGTCGCTGGGCTAACCAGGAATATGCGATCGATGGCGGCAGGGCACCACAGCATGAACGGGACGATGAATTCGATTATTGATGGCGTCGCAAAAAAAAGTCCGACCTACTGCGTTGCAGCGTTTTTTTCAGAACCTCGACATACTAATATGTATGCCTTTACCCCTGAAAAACCACTACGTCTTGTAGATCGAAATTTTTGCTTAGCCATCCCATGACTTTTTGCGAGTGCATCATTATTGAAGATCCCGTCAAATTAGTAAGGAGACGAAATGTACCATTTGACAATACAGACCCATTTTGCCGCAGCACATAATCTGCTGAACTACGATGGTGACTGTGAAAATCTGCACGGTCACAATTGGAAGGTTGAGGTGACGGTAAAAACTGAGTCACTCGATGATGCCGGGCTCGGGCTCGATTTTAAGATCCTGAAAAAACACACCAATAAGATTATGGATTCTCTGGATCATAAATATCTTAATGACCTGGAGCCGTTTCGTGGAATCAGTCCCTCCTCAGAATATATTTCAAAATTTATTTTTGACAAACTGAAGAAAGAATTGCATGAATATGACGTTGAGTTAGAAAAAATTACTGTCTGGGAGTCGGATAATGCCTGTGCCAGTTACACCGAAAGCTGAAGCGAATTTGACAGAAATCTTTTCTTCGATTCAGGGAGAGGGAATTCTGGTTGGTTGCCGACAGATTTTTCTGCGTTTTGCCGAGTGCAATCTCAACTGTCGCTATTGTGACACCGATTTTTCCAAAACCGAATTCTGTCGAGTTGAACCTCTCTCCGGTGCCGGGCAGACAGAGTTGATCGCCAATCCGGTGGGAGAGGAGTCTCTGCTTAAACTGGTTGACCGCTGGTGCCGAGAAGCTCCCGGCCTCCATCATTCGATCAGCCTGACCGGGGGGGAACCTTTATTGCAGCAGCAACCCCTGACTGGTTGGTTGCCGCAGTTGCGTAAATTGCTGCCGATCTATCTTGAAACTAACGGAACACTGCCTGAGTTATTGGAGCCCCTGTTGGCACATCTCGATGGGATTTCGATGGACATTAAGCTTCACTCGCAAACCGGGCTGACTACGGACTGGGATGTCCATCGGCGTTTTTTGCAATTGGCCAACAAAAGAAATTGTTACGTGAAAGTGGTCGTGGGTGTCACAACTCCCGACTCGGAATTGCAAATGGCCGCAGAACTGATCACCGAGGTTTCAAAAAACATTCCTTTGATTCTGCAACCTGTCACGGTCGGCCATAAAGTGTCAGTCAGTCCCCGGCGCTTGCTGGCAATGCAGCAGCGGGTCGCAGCGATTCATGAAAACGTCAGGATAATTCCACAAACACATGTTTTTATGGATCTTATATAGCAATAACTGGAAACAACTTTAACTGTTTTACGAGCGAACCAATGCTGACAGCTGGATTGACCGTGGAGGGGTTTTCAGCGAAACTAAAACAGACCCGAAGCGTTTTGATTCGAATAAATAGAAATACTGACCGAGTGGAGACTGTGGAGGTCCGGTAAATCGGCGGCAAAGAAAGAGGCTCAGCTGGAGACGTTGGTCGTGACTGCGCTATATTGTCTGACTTGATGGGTAGGTTACAATCTAAATCCCGGCAAATTTTTTCAATAATTCTTCCTTGACCAACGGCGGCACGAATTTGCTGATATCACCGTTCAGTCGGCCGACTTCTTTGACGATTGACGAGCTCAAATAGGCGCACTCAGGTGAAGTCATCATGAACAGAGTTTCAACCTGCTCGCAGACCATATGATTCATCTGCGCCAGTTGGAATTCATATTCAAAATCGGGGGCAGCACGCAATCCGCGCAATATAACTCGCGCTTTTTTCCGGACGGCATAATCAACCAGTAACCCGCTAAATGCATCAACCTGAATACGTGGATTGTCGTCAACCACCCGGGAAATGATATCTAGCCGTTCCTGAACGGAAAAAAGGCTGTCTTTCTCTGAGTTGCAGGCAACCGCAATGATGACCTTTTCAAAGATTTCCAGTCCGCGCCGAACGATATCCACATGCCCATTGGTAAAAGGGTCAAAGGAACCGGGATAGATGGCAATATGTCGATTCATTTCATCCCTCAAATGAGTCATCCAAACAATAAAGATGGATCATCGTTGAACCATACTTGCGATTCTCGATCAATTGCAACCCGGCAATTTCAGCAATGGCTTCGTCCGCAGCCGATTCGACACAGATTATTCCATCTTCAGCCAGGAGTTGCAAGGATTCAATCTTTTTCAATACTTGGACTATATGTCCCTGTTTGTAGGGCGGGTCGAGGAGAACGAGATCAAAGGGACCGGATGGCAGCAAGCGGGGCAGGGCGGCAAGGGCATCAGAGCGGATCAATTTGGCAACCGAGGTGAATTTGCAGCGCCGGATGTTTTCTTCAATCAGTTTAGCCGCAGTGTTGCCGGAATCGACGAGAACAGCAAATTTTGCACCACGGCTCAAGGTTTCAAGTGATTGAGCTCCCGTGCCGGCAAAAAGTTCGAGAACATTAATGCCGGAAAAAGTGCCGAATCGATGGGTCAACATGCTGAACAGAGCTTCCCGAACCCGATCGGGAGTCGGACGAATATCCTTGCCGGAAAAAGTTGCCAACTGACGTCCTCGTGCTGTGCCGCTGATAATTCTCATGCTAATATGCTCCCGGATAACTGTTTTAGACAATGTGCCGAACTCAGTGTTGAAATTCAACCTGAATCCGTGACGAAAGTAAAAGTCGGCCACGGACCTACACGGACAGGGGCGGGACGTAAAACCTGAAATCAAAAAAGTACATAATCATCCTCACGCCCGTTCACTACGCTCACTCAAGACGCAAAGATCACGGAGAAAACCTTATATACATGATTTTAAACCTTAAAAACTTGATTCTGTCCCGTAGTTGTCCGTGTGCTTGAGTATAAGTACATAATCAGTTTCGTAAATTAATTTCATTCCAGGGAGCCATCCATGCGTTTTAACGGACTTGTCGGCTATGCCGCTCACAGCGAACAGAGTCGCGGGCGGGCCCACGCAGAACCCTATAAAGATAACCGGTTGGCTTACGAGCGTGACCGGGATCGCATTATCCATTGCGCGGCTTTTCGCCGTCTTGAATATAAAACCCAGGTCTTTGTTAATCATGAAGGGGATTATTATCGTACAAGATTGACTCATTCACTTGAAGTTTCCCAGATTGCCCGGGGCATTGCCCGTAGTTTGCGTTTGAACGAAGATCTGGTTGAAGCCCTGGCGCTTGCTCATGACCTTGGCCACACTCCTTTCGGCCATACCGGTGAAAACGTCCTCAATCGGTTGATGAAAAACTATGGGGGTTTTGAGCACAATCGCCAGTCGTTGCGTATTGTCGAAACCCTCGAGCAACGCTACCCTGATTTTGACGGCTTGAATCTCAGTTGGGAAACGCGGGAAGGAATCATCAAGCACTCGTCAGATTATGATTCTGCCGG
Source organism: Desulfuromonadaceae bacterium (assembly GCA_030595055.1). Lineage (GTDB taxonomy): Bacteria > Desulfobacterota > Desulfuromonadia > Desulfuromonadales > Geopsychrobacteraceae > Malonomonas. Next base: position 5,912 of record JAUVEB010000075.1, on the reverse strand, counting down.
AAGCACAGCAATTCGCAATTATGAGACGGGGTTAAGCCCGACACTGGAAGCTCAAATTATCGATCTGGCCGACGAAATCGCCTACAATAACCACGATATTGATGATGGGTTGAAAGCCGGCTACATCAAACTGGAAGATCTTTCTCAAGTGGAAATATGGCAGCAGACCTGGCGAATGGTCGGTGAGAAGTTTCCGGTCCTGAATGAAAAACGACAGGTGCTGCAGACCATCAGCTATTTGATCAGCAAATTGATCCATGATCTGGTTGTGACAACCACCCATAACCTGGAAAAACTCAATATTCAAACTTTGACAGATATTCGCCGACAACCGGTGAATCTGGTCAGCCTCAGTTCTGAAATGCAGGGGATGAATCATCAACTGAAGAAATTTCTCTATACCAAACTGTACAAACATTACAAAGTTGAAAGAATGCGCGTAAAGGCAGAGCGCTTTTTGACGTTATTGTTTGAAAGTTATCTGGAAAATCCCTCTTTGCTTCCGGAAAAATATCAGCAGAGATTTGCCGTCTATGGCATGGAAAGAGTGATTTGTGACTACATCGCCAGCATGACCGACCGTTATGCACAGGATGAATACAAACGTCTTTACGAGCCCTTTGAAAGGGCATGAGAATCGGTCATGAGGAATGAGAATTGACCCAGTCACGCATCGCTTGCAACTCCCCGAAAGTCAGATTCGGACGCAATATTTCCAGGGCCTGTTGTCGGTATGCTTCTAATGCGGGTTGTTGCCGACAAAGAGACAGCATCTCCTGCACCGCCTGATCATTCTCGGCTAAACTTTTTAAATTCTCCAGGCCCTGAAAAACCTGCAAAACTTTTCTACCCAGAAGAGCACCGACAAAAACAATACTTCCCGCAACTGATCCTGTCAGCAAACTGCCGGTCAGCGGTTCAGTCATCCAACCATAAAGGATTCCCGCGACAGCCAGGGTCGCAACCAGGGAAATGCCGGCAACAGAAATAATATCAATGGTTTGCAGACGTTTTTTGAAACCGCCGGCCAGTAGAATTGCGGTCGCTGTTGCCAAACCGACAGCTAACAACAAGCCGTATCCAGAAAGCATTTTGAAATAGTAGATGCCCAGAAGAACCAGCCCGTGACTTGCATCCAACATAACAGACCATTTAACCTGTTGCTTTTTCAACAGCAACAGGCGTGTTTTTTCCTGTGCAAGCTCCCGGTGGGACGGAGGCGGCTGGGAAAGGTCGAAGGTCACAATTGGGCTTTCGGCAGGGCGATTTTCTGCTCTTTGCTCTGCCGGAAAAGCAAAATGTTTTTCCCGAGGATTTGTGCAACGGCAGCTCCCGTAGCAGTCGATAACTTCTCGGCAACCACTTTACGGTCACTCAGGCAGCCTTCCTGCAGTTTGATCTTGATTAATTCATGAGTTTCCAGGGCTTCATCCGTAGCTGTAATCACAGCATCGTTGACCTCTTCCTTGCCGATCATCACGATCGCTTTGAGATGATGACCGAGGCCGCGTAAATAGCGGGCCTGTTTTCCTGTCAGTTGCATTGTTTCTCCTCCTTTAGATAAACAGCCCGGCCAGCCAGTACAACAGCATACCAATCAGCGCGGTGCCGCCGAGACTACGGGTTTTCAGCGCAAAGAGCAATGTTGGAATTGCCACCAGGAATTCCGGTTTGCCAAGTTGCAGGCTGCGAGTTGCAGAATCGCTGAACAGTGATGGAGCAAGTAAAGCACTGAGGATGGCGACAGGGATCAAGCCCAACCAGTCGACCAGCCATCGGGGTAACTGTTTGTGGGCCAGATAGAGCAGGGGGAGGGCCCGCGGCAAGTAGGTCACCAGACCCATACCGGAGAACAGGAAGAAATAGTCAATAAAGGTCATTTTCTCAGCCGCCGGCGTCGCTTCAGGAAATAGCCACAGGTTGCAGCACTCATTGACGCCCCGACGATATATGAGTCCCCGGGAATCAGCTGGTACCAGACCACTGAGATCGCTGCTGCAAGCAAGCCGGTGACAATGTAAATACGGCCTTGCAATTGAAACACCAGCAGGCAGATGAACATCCCGGTCAGGGCATAATCGATGCCGAATGCTCCCTGGGGGACGAATTGGCCGACCAGCGTCCCGGTCACCGTCGCCAGAATCCAGACTGCGTTAGCCAGATGATTGACAATCAGGGCCCGCCAATGATCCCAGTTGCCGTCACGAAAACGTGTCATGTTGACGGCAAAACTCTCGTCGGTGATTCCATAGGAATAGAGTGCGAGAAACTTTCGATTGACCCCGGACAGGTAAACAGCCAGGGCCGAACTCATCAAGGTGTGGCGCAGATTGATAAAAAAGGTGGTGAGAATGATGGCAGGGATAGTCGCTCCGGCGACCAGCATCGCCACACAGATAAACTGGGCGCTACCTGCAAAGACCAACGTTGACATCATGGCGACCGCCCACCAGGGCAGCCCGGCTTTTTGGGCCAGCACTCCAAGGGCCAGGCCAATCGGAAAATAGCCGAGACAGATCGGCCAGGCCGCCGCAGTTCCTTCTCTTATGTGCATATTATTACGATCAAAAAGAGGAAATGCAGGCTTTTCTCGAAAAAAAAGCCCGCATTCAAGAATGATGGTCTCGCAAAAAAGAACACAATGGATAGGTGATACCTGCATCCGTGGGGACATGGGGGGTAATGAAAAGCCGGCAGGGGGTGCGCTGCCGGCTCCAGAAAACAGGTCGGGTTTATTTGACAGGCAGACCGGATTTAAGCCATTTCTGCATTCCACCATCCAGCAGGGCGAGATCGCTCAACCCTTTCATTGAAAAATAGCGATAAGCAACACCAGCACGTTTACCGTTCAGATCAACAATAACAAGCTTCTTGTCTTTCGGTAAACTATCAACGATACCAGTGAGCTGGCTCAGGTTGGCATTGACCTTTTCAGCATCAATAGAATTTTTGGCCAGTTCGTATGCCGGGCGTATATCGACAATAGCAAGATCGGTACCACTGTCAATCATCTCTTTGAGTTTTTGTGCACTGATTTTGTTGATCTTAACTTTGGGCAATTTTTCAATAGTTGTTGTCGGATACCCTGCCTTTAACCAGGCCGGCAGCCCATCACGATAAGCGTAGACTTTGCTATAACCCATTTCATCAGCCAAACTGGCTGAAGTAACAGTAGCCGTTCATTTTCGTCCAAGGCAATAAAATGCAAGAGGTGTACTCTTGTCCGCAGGCAATTTCGTTTCGAATTCAGGATTAGAAATGTTAACGGAACCTGTAATGTGAAGATTGTTAAACTCAATGAGACTCAGTGGATTGATGACAAGAATATCACCACTATCCATTTTAGCTTTGAGATCTGCGGTTGAGATCTCAGACCATTTTGCAAAAGCGGTACTTGATACCGCCAAGACTAGAACACTGACACATAGAAAAATCCAACACCGTTTCATTTTTTGCCCTTTCTTTTGATTGATTTTTTTTGCGATCATGCACCCCACTCCAGCAACGCTGAAGCTTCACCTGTTGACTTACTGTTTTCATCGGTATCCATAGTTAGACTCTGCTCATCACGTAATTTGAACTGAGACAACAACCCTCGCAGCTTTTCAGCCTGACCGGAAAGCTCTTCAGAGGCAGCCGCACTTTCTTCTGCATCGGCTGTATTTGCCTGTGTTGTCTGGTCAATTTGCTCAACACCGACGTTGATCTGTGAAAGTCCCTGCGCCTGTTCATTACTTGACCTTGCAATATCCGAAACCAGATCAGAAACCTCCGAAATTGAATCTACAATGCTGGATAACGCCTGATCTGTCCGATCAGCTATATCGCTTCCTTTTTTCACCCTATCGACAGACCCCTGAATGAGATCAGCCGTTTCACTTGCAGCCTTGGCACTGCGGGCAGCAAGGTTTCGCACCTCTTCTGCAACAACGGCGAAGCCTTTGCCGTGCTGACCGGCACGGGCGGCCTCAACAGCAGCATTGAGAGCTAACAGATTGGTCTGAAAGGCAATTTCATCAATGACCTTAATAATCTTGGAAATATTCTGCGATGAATCATTGATATCGGCCATGGCTTCAATAAGTTCTCGCATCTGACCATTGCCATTTTCCGCAGCAGAACGGGCTTGCAGGGTGATCTCTTTCGCTGATTCTGCGTGCTCTGCGTTCTGGCGGGTTTGGCTATCCAGTTGATGGATGGAAGACGATATTTCTTCCAGTGAACTGGCTTGCTGAGTCGCTGCCTGAGAAAGACTCTGACTGGAATTAGAAACCATTGTCGCACCGGAAGCTATCTGCTCTGTAACCCGCTGAATCTGAAACATGATCCGGTTTAGATCATCACCCAGCTTCACAAGGCTGCCACGAAGAAGATCCTTTTCATTTTTTGTTTTGCATTCAAACCGGAGATCACCCTCTGACAAAAGTTGAAGATTGGCAACCACATCCGTTCGTAAACTGTCCGCAAAAGAATCCATCGTAGAAGCCATTTCGCCAATTTCATCACTACGTTTCATAGCAAGTCGCGTATCCAGATGCCCTGCAGACATCTCATTGATCATCACGACAGTTTTTTTCAGGGGAATTGATATATTACGCGCAATAACAATTGCAAAAAGGACACTCAGAACAAAACCTACCACCGCGGCCCCACTGCTCATCCGAATCATCTGCCGGCAGCTGTCAACAATGTCGTGAAGCGAACTGTGGAACCGGCTGTTCACCAAATCCTCCAATATCTGCCTTTTTTCATCAACCTCTTCCAATCCCTTTGTGTGGATCTTCCGAGCTTCCATATAATCGCCAAACTCCTGATCAATCGCGAAGTTCGCCATCTTCACACCCTGTTCATAATAACCCCTACAGGTGTTAATAAAATTGTTAACAGCCTCATTAAGCTCCCCCTTATTACCGGTAATCTCCCGTATCGCTTCTAAATTACTTCTAACCTCTACCCTGATAGCTGTTGCCTTGTCGAGAAAATCGCTGTTTTCAGACTCGGCAGCCGCTATAATATTATCGTGAACGGATTTGGAAATATCGACAATCCGCAGAACTTTGGCAATTTCAGGATGCCGCTTGTTCTGGAGCTCGTCGACTTTATGCTCAATTTGAACGGCATAAAATACGGAGATAAGAGTTACAATTGTCAAAATGATCAAAACAAGACCAAAACCAAGTATAAGTTTCGTTGTTATCCGCATTTGATTGAACATTCTCTCTCCTCGCAAAGCCGACGGGGCTAAGCATTAGCAGAAGTCACTGACCACCTAGTTTACGCAATATTCTCCCATTTCACATGGGATAATCTTTGCCGCTCTCGCACGACATTTCCTCCGAGATTCCCCACCAGGAGCTTTTCCTTGGAGGAAACATTTTGTAACGGCAGCACCTTTTTGAATCACATCAGCATTGCCGATGGTGCACTGAACTGTTTGAAATATACAATGAATACAATGAAAAAAAGATAATACGCACCTTCGTTGAAGAATCTTAACCCGCATGTGGTTAACTTGCAACTTATATTTGCGTGTTTTAATAAATAAAAATGGAACAGATTAATTTTATAATCTTAATTGTGTCCTGAAGCTGTCAGCAATTCCCGGTCAACCTCTAAACCCGCTTAAACAGGAGGGTTGATATTTTAGCTTTCGTAATGTCTTGATGTTTTTCGGCCATATTCACTCTCTATCGAGCACCAACTGGAACTCGGCACTGAGGGACAATGCTCGGGGTCGGACCAAGCTAACCAGCCGACAATTAAAGAAAATGTTCCGTTTTTGACCCCTGAAATGCCCTTATAAGCCGATTTTTGGGGGCAAAAACAGACCTATAAATAATTACAGTGTGTTTTCACTTAGGAGGGGGAGTCGGCCGTGCCAAGAGCTCATAGGCATTTCATGCCCGGCTACA
>JAUVEB010000129.1 GCA_030595055.1 Desulfuromonadaceae bacterium | reverse complement strand
CAATCAGGACGTCATCAACACCCTGAAGAAGATCGTCGATGAATCAGCTATTATCTCACCACGTATTTTTGACGAAAGCGGCTTTATTCTGATGTCATCCAACCATCAGGAAATCGGTCACACTGTTCCCGTTTTCGACCTGATGACCTTTCGCAACAACCCTGATGGATTGGCCTTAAGATCTGAAAACGGGACCACCTACATCTCAACCCTGCCGATTAAAAACGAACCCAGTTGCCACAGTTGTCACGATCCGGAAAAAAAACTCCTGGGTATTTTCAGTGTCCGGCTGTCTCTTGATTCACTGCAGTCCCTGCAACAACAAGGCAAACAGGCCAACCTCCTTTCCTCCGCATCGATTCTGCTGATTATGATCATCGGCATGGTCATCTTCATCCTTTATTATGTTGACAAGCCGATCCATAAGTTGATCGTCGCCATGACCGAGCTTGAACAGGGAAACTTCTCTGCAGCGCATGTCCGCATCACCAGTTCGCGGGAAATGGCCCTGCTCGCCGAAAAGTTTAACCGCATGGTTGACCGGCTCGGCCGGCACCTCGATTCAACGCTTCATTTCGAGCGGGAACAGGCCACCGAGCGCGAAAAGATGTTGCACGAAGACACACTGCAAAGTATGCACATGACCCTTGAGGAGCGCCTCAAGGAAATTGAAACTCTTAACACCGCACTTGAGAAACGCGTCAAAGAGGTTGAAGAAGCCAACTACCTCATCTCTGATCTCGCCGGAACCCTGGAAGATCGCAACACCACCCTGGCTAAAGCAGTTAATCGTCTGTCAACCTTGTATGAAATGGGCTTGGTTATCAATTCAACCATGGAATTGAAAAATCTTTTCAACCTCTTGTTACACAAAACAACGGAATCGCTGCAAGCAGATGTCGGCTATATTCTGCTTTATGATAAAAACAGCGAGAAACTGGAAATCGGCGAGGTCCTCGGGATTCCGAGTTCACATTACGACCCGGAGAGGAAAATCCCGCTCAATCCGGGCGGTGTTTCCCACTGGGTCATCGAAAACCGTGAACCGCTGCTGATCAAAAGTATCGATGAGAATCGAGAATTCTCCCGCATGAGTCTGCTCGGTTTTCCCCGCGATTCTGTCATCTGTGCGCCACTGTTTATTCAAGATGAAGTCATCGGCACCATCACTATTGCCAATCGGGTTGACGGCTCCAGCTTTTATGAAAATGACCTGGAAATCCTCTCGACAATCGCCGCCCAGGCAAGCGTTGCAATTAAAAATGCCAGTCTCTATGAAGAACAACAAAGTACTTATCTGGCGACGGTTCAAGCTTTGGTCTCAGCCGTTGAGGCCAGTGATCCCTATACCCGGGGGCATTCCGAACGGGTGACCCACTACGCAATGAGCATGGCTCACAAGCTGAATCTTCCGGAAAACTCTTTCAAAGACCTCGAACAGGCAGCCATTCTGCACGATATCGGTAAAATCGGCATTGATGGCACGCTGTTACACAAAGTAGAAGCTCTTTCTCCCAGCGACATCGACAACCTGCGTCAGCATCCCCTGATCGGCATGCGCATTCTGGAGCCGATCCATTTCATGGCAAAAATCCGGGATATCGTCGGGCAGCACCACGAACGCTTTGACGGCAACGGCTATCCGCACGGCATCCGCGGCGACAAACTACTGCTCGAGTCACGAATTCTCTCAGTGGCCGATAGTTACGATGCCATGATATCTGACCGGCCGTACCGAAAAGCCTTGACGACAGAGGCTGCCTTAAAAGAACTGGAAACGTATGCCGGAAGCCAGTTTGATCCTGTCGTTGCGAACACCTTCATTGAGATGATCAGAACCGAGCAACTTTGATAAGGTTCCTGCCATTGCTTATTAATTTTCGTTACCAGAACATGTCTCTGACAAAGAAGATCCTGCTCCCTTACGTCTTTCTATTGCTGGTGTTTGCCCTGGCCACAATCTTCGGCTCCAGTATGCTGCTTGAAAAACGTCTGATCGATTCGACGCGCGACCGACTGGAACATATTCAGGAGCATATTTACAGGGAATTCAAATATCAGGAACAGATACTCATGCCGCATATTATCGAGGCAAAACACAAAATGCCGGCAGCCGTTGAAGAGCTGCAGCACTTTGTCCGCCTGCACAATCGGCATGCGACACTCCGAATCAATCATCTGACGGATGAAAATTTTCCGGAGGAGTACAAACTCCTTGCGCTGAAAGCCAAAAACTTACAATCGCCGGTGACATCGGCGATCAAAAACGAGGAAGATCAGAGCTATATCATGACCACCTGTCTGGAAACAGAAGCTGACAACTTCCTGTTTTTGCAACAACCCCTGGATTCTGTTTTCCTGGACACGCTGACCGATCGTCACAACAGTGACGTTTACTTACTGGATGCAGCGGGCCAGATGATCGCGACCAACAGTGCGGCGATTGATGAGCATCCACACCTTTGCGTGAAGGATCTTGCCAAACTGGCAACCGGGGTTCCCTTGGCAATCATTCTTGACTGCGACAAGTCCCGCCTCTTTTCCTATACGTCTCTTCCCTTGGGTCATGACAGCGTTTTTCTACTGGGAACTTCACAGGCATTGAACAATATCGAAAATATCATCCTGGGCCATCGTCTTTACCTGTCGGGAGTCACCGCCCTGAGCTTACTGATTTGCTTCACGCTCTATCGCTCCCTGTTACGGCGTCTGTTCAAACCCCTCGATTCGTTGCTGGCCACCGGACAAAAAATTCGCTCCGGTGAGCGTACAAACAGAGTGGCTATCGCAGAAAATGATTCTTCACAATTAGCCGAATTGGGGTGTGATTTCAATCAACTTCTTGACCAGCTGGAAAAACAAGAACAATGCCGGCAACAGCTGTCCTGCCAGCTGGAACGCGTCGAAGAGCTTGAAGAACACAACCGGCACTTACGTAAAACCAACCTGGAGCTGGAGGAACGTGCAGTTACCCTCAAGGAGCAAAATCAAGGATTGTCATCCCTCTTCCAGATCACCCGAACAATGGCTTCATCGCTGGACCCACAGCTTCTTTACGAAAAAATCATGCAAGCGTTAAAAAGTGCCATAAACTGTTCTTCCTGCATGCTGCTGCTCTTCCAGCATGGCTCTGAGAACCTGGATGCCGTCAAAGTTCAGGGGTTTTATGGAATCAACCTGAGATCGATCCGCATCGTGCTGGGGCAAGGAATCACGGGGGAAGCGGCATTAAACCAAAGAGCCGCCTACTGTGAGGATCTGGGAAAAGTTACCGGCGGTGAGTTGTATGGTAATGAGACCATCCATTCGGGAAGCCTGTTAACCGTCCCGATGACCATTCAGAACAGACTCATCGGCATGATCAATCTCCATAAGACAGAAACAAACGCTTTCGACGCAAATACCCGGAAGATTGCCCAGGCAATCGCTAACCAGGCAGCCATTGCCATCGAAAATGCCCGCCTCTATGAAAAAACCAAATCCTTATCGGCGACAGATGAGCTGACCGGTTTAGCCAACCGACGCCAGTTTCAGGAGTTTCTCTTACACGAACTGGCCCAGTCACGCCGCCAGAAAAACAGCTTCAGCCTCCTGATGATCGACATTGATCATTTCAAACACTACAACGATTCCCATGGACACCTGAAGGGGGATATCGTCCTGAAAAAAGTCGCTATGCTCTTTCAGCAAAACACCCGAGAGGTTGACCTGGTGGCACGTTTCGGTGGCGAGGAGTTTATTCTGCTCCTGTCGAAAACCGACAAACAGCTCAGTCTTACGGTTGCAGAAAAATTACGCAGGTGCATCGAAAAGGAACACTTCGCCGGAGCCGAGAAGAGTCAACCGGGACAACGGCTGACTATCTCGATCGGTATATCCCATTTTCCCGGAGACAGCACCGACGTTTATGACTTAATGAACCTTGCTGACCATGCCCTCTACGAGGCAAAAAAACAGGGGCGTAACAAATGTGTCAGCTGGAACAGATCTATGGCTCCGCCGGCAGCTTCGAGTCTAAACGACAAAAGCTGAAACTTCACAGTTTCAGCTTTTGTCTCAGCCGTTTTCAGGAGACTGTTGATGGTCTCGCAAAAAAGACACCTATTTGATTTTTGATATCGTCCGCTCACCGACAATCACCAGCTTTCCCTGTTCCAAACCCAGGGTCAGAATTTTCATGACCTGATCACGATAGCTGGCGGATCGATAGGTCTGCCGAAACATAATTTCTGCCCGACCGCCCTTTTCCGATACGACCTTGATATAGGCTATCTCCACCTGCAAAGCTTTGGGTCGCAACAGCCGTTTCCTGCGTTGTTTGGCCCAAGAGACACGGCTGGCCCCCCTTTCCGGGATAAATTGTTGCCCATAACAATCAAGATAAGCATCAACATCCTGTTTGGACCAAGCCTTACACCACTTATTAAGCAATGGCAGGTAAACAGCTTCCGGGGTTTCAATCATACACCGAGCTTGAAAATTAAAATGACAACGATCAAACAGATAATCCTGACCATCGGCAAAACTAACCCCCCAAACCTGATCCGGCTGTAATTCCTCACGGCTTAAAGACCAGAAAACTTCCGCTTGAAGCTCTGTAAAAATTCTGCGATCGAGCTGTTCACCTGAACCCGTGACCGGAAGCAGGGTTTTCAGTTCATCTTTGAACGGCAAACGCCAGCCACGGGACCCGGCAAGCTCCAGTTGATTACAATAGCGTACCGCCTCCAGCCAAGGCAGTTGCCCTGAAGTTCCCTGCTGCCAGATCAGTCCGGAGCGCTGGTCGAGAACTGTTCCATCACCGCGGACGATAAGATCGTCGGCAAAACTGCTGGAGAAAGGCAGAAGGATAATTAAAAAAACGACAATCGACAGGCTGCGGCTCATTTTTGTTTAACCTCCAAGGGTATTTTATTGACGCCCTTCATAGAGAACCTTCCAGGCTCCGGTCTCTTTGACCATATAAAGACGTTTTTTCATCTCACCATTGTAATTATTTGAGCGATAGTGCTGCCGGAAGGTTGCAACAACCATCGGCCGGCTGTCAGCGACCCGTGGGTAGCCGAGCAAGGAAATATCGCTCAGATCAATTTTCTGATAAGTTTTCCCGGCAAAAACCTGTTTCTTATAGCTCTGCCAGCTTTCGAAATCATGTCCCCGCGCCCAAAAGCCGACGTCGTACATGTTCAGATAGTTTTCGAGATCGATATTTTCCCAACTTTGCCGCCAACGTTCCAGGGTTGCCTGAATTTCAATATTCATATCAAGCCAGTCCCGGCCGGCACTCCATTGAACTTCTTCACCGATCACCATCGGGGTCCGTCCGATTTCAATGTACCGAGCAATTCGGCTGAACTCTTCATTCGTCAGGACAACACATCCTTCACTGTCAAGAGGCGGACGGCTATAAAGAGATTTATCCGTACCATGAAGCCAGATACCGTTCCCGGTTTTCCGCAAACGCCGATCCAGTTCATTTGGATAATTCACCGGGAAAGCACCACTGCCATAGAGAGGTGGCAACTTTTCATCCGGAAGATAACTGGTGACAAAATAGACGCCATTGGGAGTCCGCAAATCTCCTTCACGATATTTGTCTCCGGTTTTTTTACCGAGGACAATGTAAAAATCATCAACCAGTTCCGGCGGCAGGCCGGGACCGAAATTTCGATAAACATAAAGCCGATTTTTGCTCTTATCAATAATCAACGCATATTCAGTGTCACGACTTAAACTCAAAAGTGCCTGAGGCACTTCTACATCGTTGGAAAGGGAGAGATAGCCCGTTAAACGAGCACGAGCTTCACGACGCAGCTGTTCAATGCGATTAATCTGGTCGCCGGAACTGATCTTCCGTAGTAAGGAACTGGCACCAATCGAATCAACCTGATCAAATCTGGCCAACAGAAGATCACCGAGAATCAAGTGGGCCAGCTGAAATTTAGGCACGCGCCGGGTTAAATCCTGCAACTCCTTGATGGCAGAATTCAGACGTCCATTTTGAAACAGCAATAAAGCCTTTAACAGACTGGCCTCATAATCGCCGGCATTACGCTCTAAACGATTTATCAACCGATCAAACATGAAACGCTGCTGTGGACCAAGAGAATTGATCCGTTCAGGAGCGGGGGCAGAAACAGCTTCCGGGATAATTTTCAATAGCGTTGCCGAAATATCGTCCTGCTTCTGTGACCAAAGCGCACCGACCTTGACCACGGTAAAACCAAGGAGAACCAAAATCAGGGCGGTGACGGTGAAACGCTTTGCCATCAACGTACTCTCCCCAGAGAACGCTCACGAATGATCCCCCAGTTGTTTTCTGCCAACTGCAGATCAAAAAGCTTTCTTGTCCGGTCTGCGTAACGATCACTTCGGTAACTCTGGGTCACCTCAATTTGCAGCAGACCATCTACTTGCCGCACAAGTGAGAAATCCTCCAGGGAAACCTCAATTTTCTTCGGTCGTATTAAACGGCTGCGCCGCTGCGCGGCCCAATC
>JAUVEB010000030.1 GCA_030595055.1 Desulfuromonadaceae bacterium | reverse complement strand
CCGCAGGCCAGAACCCCGGACATTGCCAGTCCGCCGGGGAGGAAACCGACCAGCACGTTGGCCGTCTTGATCAGTTTTTCAACGATGCTGCCGGTGGTCATGATATTGCCGCAGAGAACGAAGAACATGACCACGATCAGGGCAAACTTGTCCATGCTGCGGTAAAGGACTTCGATTACGATTTGCGGATCGATACCGAGCAGATAGACCAGACCGACGGTTCCGGCAAAGAAGAGCGCCATGAAAACCGGTACGGTGGTTGCCAGACACCCGAGGAGCACGGCGAGAATCAGCAGGTAACTGGTTTCCATCGTTTATTTCTCCCCGGTGATCTCTTGTTTGCCGCGCCAATCTTCGACCATGACGATCAGGGTGCGGAAAAACATCATCACCCCCATCAACGGTAACACGGCGTAAAAATACCACTCGGGGATTTGCAGGGTGGTGGTGCGGGCGTATTCGTCCTGAAACATCATCAGCGCCATCTTCCCGCCGAGATAGATCATGATGCCGGAGAACAGCAACACCACCAGGTGGGAGAAGAGAGTCAGCGGTCTTTTCAGCACCGGCATCAACTGTGGCAGGGCGTCAATGCGGATCAGCGAGCGACAGCGTACGGCGGCCACGCAGCCGATATAGGTGGAGAAGAAGATCACCTTGCGGACGACTTCATCCGACCAGTAAATACTGATGTTGTCGGTGGCCTTGCGGAGGACGACATTGGCCATGGCCGTGAACAGGGCCAGGCAGACAGCAACAAACAGTGACCACTCTTCAACAAAAAGAAAACTGCGATCAATTGCTTTGAAGGTTTTTTTCAGCATGCATTATTCATTTCGTCAAAACAAAACACGGGACCGGGGACTATCCCCGGCCCCGTGCAAAACGTGCCGATTATACAGTTTTAGCGGTCAGCTGCCAAGCTTTGTCCGAACCTTGGCCAGATACTCGGAACCGATCTTTTTGCCCCAGCTTTCCAGAACCGGCTCGGCCTGTTTTTTAAGTCCGGCAATCTCTTCTGCCGAGAGCTGATAAAATTCAACGCCGGCCTCTTTTGCCTTGGCGACCTGCTCCTCATGTTGCTTGCGGGTTGCGGCGCGGGTTGTCGCACTCTCCTCGGCGATAACCGCGAGGAAGGTTGCCCGCAGCTCTTCCGGCAGCTTGTCAAGCCAGCGCGTATTGATCAGGTGGACAAACAGCCCCTGGGCATAGTTCAACTCGGTGAAGGATTTTGCGATAGTGAACTTTTTGGTGATATTGCAGACGATGGCGGTATGGTCAAGACCGGAGATCACGCCGGTTTGCAGGGCCTGGGGCACGTCCGGCCAGGGCATGACGGTGAACTTCAGTCTCCAGGCCTTGTAGACATCGGTGTTGACCGGTGCCTGGGCGATGCGGAAATTGACTCCCTTGGCGTCGGCAAGGGTTTTAACCGGGGTGGTGGTGGCCCAACCATAGGGACCGTAACCGGTGACATCAGCAACCAGTATGCCTTTTGTCAGTGCGCTCTCGGCAAAGGGTTGCCAGAGCTCAGGATCGTTACGGAAAGTATCCAGCTTGTCAAAGGTATCAATGACGTACGGCAGATTGACGATACCGAGTCGATCGGCAACGTTTGCTGCGGCCACTGAAGAGCTGAGCATCCCCTGGACGGCACCGAGTTTCAGTTTGCTGATAACATCTTTCTCACCACCGAGTTGTGCCAAGGGGCGGAAATCGACATAGATCTGACCATTAGTTTTTTCCCAGACCTTGTCACGGATTTCGTAGCCGGCAGCGACCCCCTTGATAATCGGGTGGGAGATGTTTGAGAGAATGTAAGTGTATTTGGCACCGCTGGGATCGAATTCAGGTTTCCAGTTTGCCAAGGGGTCTTTTTTCTTTTCTGCGGCCAGCACGGCACCGGGCAGACACAGGGCCAGAAGCAACAACAGAACAATAAATTTTTTCATGAAAACCTCCATCTCAGGGGAAAAGACAAAACGTCGTTTGGTCAGCGTAAAAAAATGTTAAATATACGTAAAATCAAGTACTTAGAGATGAAAGATAGCTTTGTTTTGTTGTTTTGGTCAAGTAGAAAAGAATTTTTGTATAACAGAAAAGTTGGTCTCGCAAAAAAAAAGCCGGAGCGAATTGCCGCTCCGGCTAAAAAGTGAACCAGCTCACTGATTTTGCTTGTCAGTCCTGCAAAGCGTTACGGACCTTGGCGAGATAGGTGGGGCCGATTTTTTCTCCCCACTTCTGTACCACCGGTTCGGCCAGCTTGACCAGCTGCGCTTTCTCTGCGGGTGCGAGATCATGAAAAACGATTCCGTTTTCCTTGGCGGCAGCGATCTGCTCCATTTGCTGTTTTTCGGTCAGTGACCGGACCTTTTGACTCTCCTCCTTAATCGCTTTGCTGAGGACTTGTTGCAGGTCTTCCGGAAGGCCATCGAACCAGCGTTTATTGACCAAGTGGATATAGAGGCCCTGGGCATAATCGATGTTGGTAAAACTTTTCGCCACGGTGAATTTTTTGGTGATATTGCAGACGATCGGAGTGTGGTCGAGACCGGAGATCACGCCGGTTTGCAGGGCATGGGGAACATCCGGCCAGGGCATGACGGTAAATTGTACTCCCCAAGCTTTGTAGAGATCGACATTCACCGGGGCCTGGGCAATCCGAAAAACCTGTTTTTTGGCATCTGCGAGACTCTTGACCGGACTGTTGGTTGCCCAGCCATAGCTGCCGTAGCCGGTGAAATCGGCGACCAGAATCCCTTTATTAAGGGCATCCTGACCGAATTCTCTGAACAGCTCCTGATTGTTGCGGAATTTTTCCAGCTTGGCAAAGCTGTCGATGAGGAAAGGCAGATTGACGATGCCCAGCCGTGGAGAGACATTCGGTGCCAACACCGAAGAACAGAGCATGCCTTGAATTGCACCCATTTGTAATTTTCGCAGAACGTCTTTTTCCCCACCGAGTTGTGAAATCGGGCGATAGTCGATGTAGAGCCGACCGTTGCTCTCCTGCCAGACGCGGTCACGAATCCGGTAGCCGACCGTGGCTCCCTCAATCGCCGGGTGCCCCACAGTAGAGAGCAGGTAGGTGTATTCAGCACCACTCGGATCAAACTTCGGTTGCCAGGCGGCTAAAGGGTCGGCGGCAAAGCTGATGCCGGACAGCAGCAGTGTTGCACAGGCGGCAAGTAATAAAGAAATCTTTCGCATCATTCTTTTCCTCCCAAGGTAGAATATAATATGTTCAAATGAACTCATGTTGCTGAAGCGACCGCTATTTTCGCATATCAAGCCGGTCAGGTACAATTTTTAAACGGCACCCTAAAAGAAAAAGGGAGAAGCGCGGGCCTCTCCCTTTTTCTTTTAGGGTGAATCTGGAGGTCTGTTCAGGTCGTTTCCTGTTTGTTTTGTGTTGCATACTTCCGGCCCAATTGGCGCAGGTGATCAGTGAGTTTCTCCAGTTCATCAACCCCCGCAAAAATCGTTGAGGTTTTGGTGGCATTTTGCTGCAAACGTGCGTCCACCTTTTGAAAGTGTGCTGTCAGCCTTTCAGAAGCCTGCTGCTGGAAGTTGTTGGCTTCCAGCGTTGCCAGAATCTGTTCTTTTCGATCGCTCAAGCCCCGGTCAAGATCCTTGGTCGCTTGCAGCTGCTCATCCATGCCGTGGGCAACCCGATCGACTGCTGCTTTCATCTCGCTGACGCCATCCTGAATACGGATGATCCCGGTTCGTTGCTCTTTCATCGCCCGGGCGACGGCACGCACGGAGCGCAGGCTCTGTCCGGCGTCATTGAGGATCTGGCGGGACCATGCCCCCTGCATCCCGGTCAGTTTACTGATTTCGTTTGATGTGGCAGAGGCCAGATCAATCGAGTGAACAATCTGGTTGAGCGCATCACCCGTGCGCATGGAGTTTTCTTTCCCCTGATTGACTCGCTGGACCGTCGCTTCGACGGCCGTTAAGGCTTCATCGGTATCCTTGCTGATGGCGCGGATAATTCGCTGGATATCCTGGGCGCTGTCAGTGGTCCGGTCGGCCAGATCTTTGATCTCATCAGCGACCACGGCAAAGCCTTTCCCTTCATCCCCCGCTTTGGCGGCAATAATTGCGGCATTAAAAGCAAGCAGTTCGGTATCCCCAACCAGCTCCTTGATAACGCCGATGATTTTACCAACCTGTTGTGCCTGATGCGACAGGCGCTCCATGACCGCCATCGCCTGTTGACCTTCACGCGACATCAGGTCAATTTCACTGAGGGTTCGGGTCATCATCCGCAACCCCTCCTCGGCGTCCTGTTTGACTTTTTTCACCGCTTCACTCCCGGCGGTTGAGACATCGCGAACATTCTCGAAGGAGTCCGCGATGTTGTCCATCTGCTGGGCGGTATCTTCCACGGACTGGGCAATATCCTCGGCCTGATTGGCGACCTCACGGACGCTGGCGGCCATCTCTTCGACCGAGGTGGTGGTTTCGAGGAATTTGGCTGTTGAGTGGTCCACGGCGTGGGCCATCTCTTCGAGCGACAGGGACAAATTTCGTGACAGGGCGGATTCAGCCTGCGACTGGCTCGACAGGGTGTTCATCAGAGAGGTGACCTCCTGCTGCCTCTCCTCAATGGTCTCAACGTCTTTGTGGACGACCCGGGCGGCTGTCTGTCCTTCATTGACGCGCTCCGAGAGATCCCGCGATGCCTGACTCAGGGATCGGTAATAAGGGATCAGCCGGTCTGCGATGGTCATGATCTCTGTAAACAGTTGCTGAACCTGAACAACACCGCTTTCCAACGCAGCAGTCATCGTCTCCAGTGTCGTTTCACCCGATGCGCTTTCACCGATCAGCGATTCGAGGACTTCCAGCTGCAAACGCAGTTGTTTTTTGAGGGTCATGCGGGCAAATAAGAAAGCGGCCATGGCGATACCATAACCGAAAACAGCGGCCATGATAACGAAGCTGGGCTTAAAGGCCGGTTCACCGATCAGTGGATAAACGGCAAAGGGAAAGATGACAGCCGCGATCAAGCCCATCAAATGGATAAAGTAGAAGACTTTTTTCAGATAGCTGAATCCCGTTTTCGGTGTCAGATCCATAGCAGCTCCCATTACTGATCCCCGGAAAAATTTGCGAAGTGTCTGATTTTCGGCAGCGAAAATCTTTTTGTACGTTCAAACCGAAGGCAAGGCCATTAAGTATCACAAATCTGCCGGGTCGGCAAGTGAATGCCCGCGATTCTGCACTTTTACCGAGCCTTGTGCTGGTGTATGCTTGATGGCGTCGCAAAAAGTCCGCCCTCCTGTGTTGCAGCAATTTTTCAGGATCTCGACATACCATATGTATGTCTTCGCCCCCGAAAAATCACTACGCCTTGTAGGTCGAAATTTTTGCTTAGCCATCTCAAAACTTTTTGCGAGATCATCATGCTTGATTGTCATCAGACGTTCATCTGTTCAAGGAGTTTCCCGCATGTTGCGAATTGTCTACTGCTTATTGTTGCTGGTCCTGTTTCCGGTTTGCGGGCTGGCGAATCCACCGCAAAATGAATTTCCGGCGGTCGCCTCTTCGTTGGGGTTGCATTTCCCCAATATGCCCGTTAAGCAGATCAGTGTGACTCCGGTTTCGGGAGTTTTTGAGGTCGTGACCCGGAACGAGGAGTACCTCTATTTTGCCCCGGCCGGCGGCTATCTTTTTACCGGGGAGCTTTGGCATAGCAGCGGCAAAAACCTCACCCGGGAAAGTAAGGCCCGGGCCATGACCGCCAAGCTGGACATGTTTCCCCTGGATAAAGCGCTCAAGATCGGCACTGGGCCGAACCGGGTGGTTGAAGTCTCCGATCCCGATTGTTCCTTCTGCCGGGATGGTTCGGCCTTTTTCCTCGCGCGAGAAGACGTGACGCGCTATATTTTTCTCTACCCCCTCGACCGAATTCATCCGCAGGCGGAAGCCAAATCACGCTATATTCTTTCGGCAGAAGATCAGGAAGCGGCCTACGAGGATGTTTATGGCGGTCTCTACGATAACCGGCCCCTGCCGGAATTCAAGGACAATGGCCTGCTGGATATTCACCGGCAGATTGCTCAAGAGATCGGCATTAACAGCACCCCACGCTACTGGATCAATGGCAGTTACATTTCCGGGACCAATCTGCAAGAGTTTGAAAAAATGCTGGACAAAAAACAGGAATAGCGCCGTCTCCCGTCCTTCATCCCCTCCCGGCGGGAAGGGGTGTGTCAGGTCGCAACTGAAAGTACCGAATGTCTGAAAAACAATCCGAAAAACGTCCCGAGTTACTCGCTCCGGCGGGAAGCCTGGAGGCTTTCTTTGCCGCTATGGAAGCCGGTGCCGATGCTGTCTACACCGGGCTGAAGGCCTTTTCCGCCCGGGCCAAGGCAAAGAATTTCAACTTTGCCGAAATAGACCAGTTGACCCGCTATGTCCGCCGGAACGGCAAGCGGATCTATATCACCATAAACACTCTGGTCAAAGAAGCGGAGCTGCCGCAGCTGATCGATACCCTCGGCAACCTGGAGCAGATTGGTGTTGATGCTGTGATCCTGCAGGATCTGGCGGTCTGGAAGCTGGCCCGCGACCATTTCCCCGGGCTGGAACTTCATTCTTCCACCCAGCTGACGGTGCATAACAGTGCCGGTGTGAAAATGCTTGAGCGGATGGGCTTTACCCGCGGTGTGCTCGCCCGGGAACTGAGCCTGGCTGAAATTGGCGAAATCCGTAAGCAGACCCGGCTGGAGTTGGAACACTTCATCCACGGTGCGCTCTGCTTCTCCTTTTCCGGCCAATGTTACTTCTCTTCTTTTCTCGGGGGGAAAAGTGGCAACCGCGGGCGCTGTACCCAGCCCTGCCGCCGCCGGCATAATTATCGCCAGCAGCAGGGCTACTATTTTTCACCCAAGGACCTCTCGGCGATCGATCTGCTCGCGGAGCTGGAACAGGCTGGAGTCTGCAGCTTTAAAATTGAGGGGCGGATGAAAAGTGCCGAGTACGTGCACAAGGTGGTCAGCGCTTATCGTCGGGTGATGGATACACCACTCGAACAGCGCAAGGAAGTAATCAAAGAGGCCAAGTTGCTGCTCAAGGTCAGTTATGGCCGCCAACCGACCAAGGGATTTCTGCCCGGCGGACAACCGGGCGATATCGCCATCCCTTCACTCAAAGGCGCGACCGGTCGCTTCCTGGGGGAGGTGGCGCGTGTCCGGGGTGGCGAAATCAGCTTTAAAACCAAGGACAGGCTGCACGTCGGCGATCGGTTGCGCATTCAACCGGCCACTGACAAAGCAGGGACTGCTTTCACCATCCGTCAGTTGAACCTTGGCAAAAAAACGGTCAAACAGGCTTCGGCAAACAGTTTTGTCAGCGTTCCGTCACCTTTTCAGAACCAGTTCAAGGTTGGTGATGCGGTCTTCATGGTTTCCTCGCATGACGCCTTTACCCTGAGCGAAGCGGCCTGCCGCCGCAAACTGGCTCAGCTTAAACCTGCTGCCGAAGCGGTCAGCTTGCAGATCGACGCGAGTGAGAGGCAATTACAGATCAGTGCCTGTGTCGCCGGACAAACCCAGCAGTTTCAGTTTGCCATCGACAGCTATCCGGCGGAAAGTCGTGCTCTCGATCAGGAAACCCTGCAGCAGGTATTTTCAGCGACCGCCGCAGCGCCCTTTGAACTGAAAGGGTTGACCTGCGGTGAGCTGCCGGAAATTGTTATCCCGCCTAAGCAACTCAAGCAGATTCGTCGTGAGTTCTACGCCGAATTGAGCCGGTTGTGCAAACCGTTGAAAGAACAATGTCGGCAACAGCATGTACAGCGTGCCCGCAGTGCCCTGTTCCCCGAAGCTGCTCCGGCCAGCGGTAAACGGGAAATTCGTGTACAGCTGCGCGAGGGGCGAGATCAGCGAATCCTCCAGGATCAACAGGTGGATCGCATGCTGCTCCCCTTGAGTGGTCAGAACCTGCAGCAGGCAAACAAGCTGTTACGTCGCTCGCGACAGCTGATCTGGGACATCCCCTTTATTATTTTTGACCGCAACTGGACCGATACCCGCAATGCCATCCGGCAACTGGTCCAGGCCGGGTTTTACAACTTCCGCCTTAACAACCTGGGGC
This sequence comes from Desulfuromonadaceae bacterium, assembly GCA_030595055.1. Lineage (GTDB taxonomy): Bacteria > Desulfobacterota > Desulfuromonadia > Desulfuromonadales > Geopsychrobacteraceae > Malonomonas. The sequence continues at coordinate 11,363 of JAUVEB010000030.1, read as the reverse complement.
ATTTCCCGCTCTTTGACGGCCTGGAGCAAGTCAGGCTGTACAGCAGCTTCCGGCTGTTTTCCCTCAACAGTCAGGCGATTGCCGCCTGGGCGGAGTTGGGAGTCAGCGAGGCCGAATTGTACATCGAGGATGATCGGGAAAATCTTGCCAACCTGTTGCGTCGCAAGCTTCCCTTGCCGACGGCTCTCACCGTTTACGCCAGCGTGCCTCTGCTGACCTCGCGGATTGCCATCAAGAATGTTCGCGCCGATTACCCGGTGCTCTCTGACCGTGACGATGCTTACCGGGTCCAGCAGCGGCAGGGGCTGACCTGGCTGCGCAGCGAAACCGATTTTTCCTTCATTGCGAACATGCCTGAACTGGAAGGTTTCGGTTGTCATAATTTCATCATCGACCTCTCGCACCTCGGCCCTTTCAGCCAGCGTGGCAAACAGGTTCTCGATGCGGTCCGCCGCGGCAGCGATCCGCCGGACATCAGTAAGTTCAATTTTGAGTTGGGAATGGAGTAAGCCGGAATTTTCGCCCTGCTCCTGCCTCTCGGAGAGGGATGAAGATGGCGAAACGGCAAGACCTGCGAGTAACGGATCAGGGCAACAGTCTCTCGACGCCTTTGCCATCGACGGTGAATTCCTCCAGCAGATGCACTTCAGTCTTCTGCTGGAGGGCAAGGTACCGTTTGCAGATTAAGCCGGTCAAAACGTTGCGACATGACTCGCATCCGTCACTTTCAGCCTTTTTGCTTTAAAGGTTTGAATCAGTAGCGGCCAAATTCTACGGCATTCAAGTTGTCGGAGCAATAGGAAGGAAGCGGCCCGGAATTCCGGGCCGCGACAACTTGTCCAACACTTGTCGGGGAGGTGGTTCAGGTGCTGGACAAAATGGCAGAATTTTCTGCTCCAGTTGCAGTTCGACATATTTCTTCAGTTACACCGATTAAGGATTCAATATCGAGCAGTATTTTTACATCGTCTTCAACCTTGCCCAGCCCCTGAATATAGCTTTGTTCTCTATTGTGACAAGGCGGAGGCTCGATCTGCTCTGCAGTAATTTCGACAACTTCATTGACCCGGTCGACCACCAGGCCTGTTGTATTGTCATTTACCTCGACAACAATGACACAGGTGCGTTCGTCATAGTCGCGGCTCGGCAGACCGAACCTCAAGCGAACATCCATCACCGGGATGACTCGACCGCGTAAATTGATGACCCCTTTTACCTCATCAGGCATATCCGGAACCGCGGTGATTTTCTGAATGCCGATGATCTCTGTAACATGATTTATGGCGATGCCATAGTCTTCGCTATGCAAATGGAAGGTCAGAAACAGATCCCGTTGGGAATCCTCCAGTTGCTGAGACACTTCCTGCTCAAGCGCTTCTGCTATATTAGCCATACCCCTTGCTCCCTTCGACAGAATTGATATGCAAACGTGGCTCAGTATTTGCCGAAATCATTGTCGTCCAAGGCAATCTGCGGTTTTGCGGCAAGAGCGTTCGGTTGCTCTTGTTCCATCTGTTTCCAGCTGATATTTGACTGCACGCTGGAAGGAACAGGGCTTGTCGGGCGCTGAGCCTGCTGTCCTTGCTTCAGGGTAAAGCGTTGCAGCATCTCCTGCAGTTGAAGTGCTTGACCGGAAAGCTCTTCGGAGGCCGCGGCGCTCTCTTCAGCGCTGGCGGTGTTCTGCTGGGTGACCTGATCGATCTGGGTCAATCCCTGGCTGACTTGGCTAATCCCCTGGGCTTGCTCGTTACTGGCGGCGGCGATCTCCGCCACCAGGTCGGTGACTTTGGTTATTCCGGTAACGATCTCACCAAGGGCCTCTGCGGTCTGGTTGGCGATTTGCATACCGTTCTCGGCTTTCTGGACCGAACCCTCAATCAGTTCGGCGGTCTCGCTGGCGGCCTTGGCACTGCGGGCGGCCAGGTTTCTGACCTCTTCGGCGACCACCGCAAAACCCTTGCCGTGCTGGCCGGCGCGGGCCGCCTCGACGGCTGCATTTAAGGCCAGCAGATTGGTCTGGAAGGCGATCTCATCGATCACTTTGATGATCTTGCTGATGTTCTGCCCCGACTTGTTAATATCGTCCATGGCGGTGACCATGGCCCGCATTTGGCTATCGCCTTTTTCGGCGGCGGATTTGACTTCGCTGGAGAGTTGATTGGCCTGGGCGGCATTCTCGGCATTCTGGCTGGTTTGCGAACCCATCTCGGTCATCGAACTGGTGATCTCTTCCAGGGATGATGCCGATTCGGTGGCGCCCTGCGAGAGGGACTGGCTGGAGTCGGAGACTTGGCCGCTGCCCGAGGCGATCTGCTCGGCGGCCGTGCCGATCTGGCCCATGATATCGTTCAGAGCACTGCCAAGTTTGTTGAGCGTTCCTCTGATGACATCCTGTTCATCCTTGGCTTCCACCTGAACTCGCAAGTCGCCGACAGCCAGTTTCTGCAGTGAGGCGATGACTTCGTTTTGCAGACTGTCGGCGAACCTGTCCATCGCTTGAGCCATCTGGCCGATCTCGTCCGATTGCTGTAGACCGATCCGCTTCGAGAGGCGACCTTTTTCCATCTCTTCGATCATTTCCACTGTTTTTGTCAGCGGCTTGGAGACGCTGCGGGCCAAGAAGAACACCAGGGCGAAACTGCCGAGCACAACGGCCAGAACGATTCCGCTTATCAGCCAGAAAATTTCCGCCAATTGTGCTTCGATATCATCCAGATATAAGCCGGCTCCGAGGACCCACTGCCACTCGGGTATCAGTTTGACGAAGGAGGTTTTAGCCACCGGCTCGGTGACCCCCTGCTTGGCCCATTTGTACTGCACAAATCCTTCACCTGAGGTCCGCGCGACTTGGGCAAACTCCACGAATAGTGGTTTGCCGTCAACGTCTTTGCTGGCGGAAAGGTTTTTCCCTTCCAACTCCGGTTTAATCGGGTGCATCACCATGACCGGATCAAGGGTGTTGATCCAGAAATAGTTGTTCCCTTCAAAGCGGGTGTGGCGGATCGCCTCTTTGGCCGCGAACTGCGCCTCTTCGGTCGTCATTTTGCCGCTGCCGGCCTGCTGCACATAGTGATCGATGATGCCCCAGGTCGATTCGACCGCGCGTTGGACGATTTCATCTTTGCCTTTGTTCAGGTTGAACTTCAGCTCGGAATAGACAAAGCCGATGGTGCAGCCGAAGGCGAGAATAATGAAGCTGCAGAGAGTGAAGATTTTCTTGGCCATTTTCATGTTGTTGAACATTTTAAGCATGGTGAGGTTCCTTTCAAGGTTCCCTAGCTGGTGACAGAAATTTATCGAGTAGATTCATTGACAACAGCATTGACTGTCCAAATCATCCCCTCAGGGGTGCAGATAAAATAGCCGGCTCTATTTTTGAACGATTCAATATGGGCTGTAGAATAAGTTTCTGTGGCAGTACGAGTCAGCAGCACAATCGGAGCTATTTTGCCGAGGGAGTCGAACAGCTCGACAAGGGTTGACGCTTGCGCGTTTGTATCCAGATAGTTGACCAGCAGCAGGTCAAAGCTCAGCGGCGTTTTTCGGGCATTGGCAATCCAGTTCACCGCATCTTCACGATTGGGAAACTCGGTGACCCTGTGCCCCGAAATCTTCAGCAAGAAATTTATTCTGCTGCGTGTTTCAGCTTTTTCGTCCAGCAACAAAATGTGAGTTTTCATGATCAAACCACACTCCCGATTAATTTTTTCTCACGGTTTGGGCTTCGGATGTGTCTGTAGCAATATGGGTGCCAACTAATCATTCTTGTGTAGCTATTTGATATGAGATGGTTATTTGTATTTTCTTGTAAAGCGAAACGGTGTAAGAAATGTTACAGGGAGGGTGTTGAAAAAAGGGTAAACCTCTGCAATCACAGGATTTTCTTGATGTTCGGAAAAGTTACAGCTGTTCCGATGGTTACAGGGTTTGTCGGGAGGCCTTAATTTTTTCTCTTGTTGAGCCGTTTGTTGAGAGCCGGTCTGGAGATGCCGAGTAGCTTTGCGGCAATCGACTGGTTGTCATTTGCGCGCTGCATCGCTTCGTCAATCAGCAGTTTGACAACCTCTTCGATGGTGGGCAGCCGTTCGGAAAAAGTCACCGGGGCAACGGGCCTTGTTTTCTGCATGACAGGTTCTTGTTTTCCCAGCACCTTTTTAAAGCTGTCCATCGACAGTTTTTTGGCCTGATGGGTGCTGACGGCATCATAGATCATCGCTTCCAGCTCTCTGACGTTGCCGGGAAAATGGTAGGTCGAGAGCAGGGTTGCCAGTTCCGGGGGAGGAGTCGGGGTCTTTTTGTTGAGGCTGCCGGCGGCCTTTTCTATCAGGCAAGTCAATAGCAGCGGGATATCCTCTTTCCGCTCGCGAAGGGGTGGGATAGCAACCGGGTGGGTGTGCAAGCGATAGTATAGATCTTTGCGGAATTTACCGTCGTTCTGCAGAGCCATAAGGTCCCTATTGGTGGCGAGGACAATGCGGGTTTTTATCTTTTTTACCCGATCGCTGCCGAGCGGAAAATATTCCCCTTCCTGCAAGAGACGTAACAGCTTGATTTGCGAGATCGGACTCAAGTCCCCGATTTCGTCCAGAAACAGGGTGCCGTGGGCCGCTTGCTCAATCATTCCGGCACGGGTTTGATCGGCACCGGTAAAGGCCCCTTTGACATGGCCGAACAGAGTATCGGAGAAGACATTATCATCAAGTCCGGCCACATTGACCGCCACCCAGGGACCGTCGGGCCGACTTAATTGATGGACTGCCTTGGCAATAAGTTCTTTGCCGACGCCACTCTCCCCGGTAATGAGAATTGGCTGGCTGCTGCTTGCCACTGCCTCCAGGTAGTGAAAGATCGCTTTCATTTTGGGGGACTGCGTGGGGATCGCCGAAAATGCTTGCGGATTTTTCAGACTGTCTTCCAGAAAGTGTTGCCGCAATTTCCGGTTTTCGTTTTTGATTTCGAGTAACTGGATGGCTCGCTTGACCGAGCCGATCAGGCGTTCCTCTTCCACTGTTTTGACAAGGTAGTCGTAAGCTCCAGCCTTTATGCAGCGAACCGATATTTCGATCTGGTTGACACCGGTGAGAATGATGACGGGAAGTTCGGGATAGTTTTCAACGATTTGGGCCAAGATCTTTTCACCGGACAGATGCGGCATGGTCAGGTCGAGGAGCACAACACTGACTGCTTGATCAGCAAGGATTCCCATGACGCGACGGCTGTCATTGCATTGTATGAGATTGTTGATACCGCCAAGCCGTTCGAGGGCGAGCGACAGGCTGCGCAACCAGGGTTTTTCGTCGTCGACCAGCAATACCGGGGTACTCGGATAAAGGGTATCAGGCATTGTCTAAATCCTTTGTCACCGGAAGGGAGATTTTTACCACTGTGCCCTGCGGGTGATTCTTTTCAAAAGAGAGTTCGCCACCATGTTCTTTGATGATCCGCGCGGAAACGGACAGCCCCAGCCCCGTGCCGCCTGTTTCACGTTTGGTGGTAAAGAAGGGGTCGGTCACGTGTAGTAAGTGCTCCTCAGCAATGCCGGACCCCTCATCCTTGACTTCAAACACGCATGAGTTGCTGATTTCATCATAATAGGTTGCAACAGAAATAGCTTTGGATTGATCGGCCAGTGCCTGGGCGGCATTCACCAGCAGGTTGATCACCACCTGTTCAATACGTTGCGGATTTCCGGAGATGCTCGGCAGGTTGCTTCCCAGCCGCGTTGAGAAGTTGTCTGTCGATTTCTTAATAGTGTTTCTGACCAGCCGGATTGCCGCTTCGACAGGGGTGTTCAGCTCAAAGACTTCATTCACGCCGACAGTTTCTTGCCGGGAAAAGTTTTTAAGGTCTTCAACAATGCGCCTGATGTGTTGGGCGCTGATATTCGTTTCATGCAGCAGTTCAGGGATTTCTTCGCGCATCCGCGCATAAGATAAACCGGCAAACTCAAAGTCTCCGTCTTGCTCAAAACGTTCGTCGAGCAGCTCCAGTGCGTCGAGCAGAGCAGCTTTGAGGGTTGAAAGATTGAGGATGATCAAGCCGCTCGGGTTGTTGATTTCGTGAGCCATGCCGGCGGCCAGTTCGCCGATGGAGGCCAGTTGACTGTTTCTGGTAGCTTCTTCACGCAGACGTACTGTTTCGGTGATGTCGCTGGCCATTTCAATGACATTGATGACCTTTCCCGAGGCGTCTTTGATCGGGAACGCCTTGATGCCCATCAGTTTCCCCTGGGCTGTCTTTAACGTTGTCTTTTGCGGTAGCCCTGTTTCCAGACAGCGTAATACCAGGCAGTTGTCGCATGGCTCATTTCGTTCATACCAGTGGTAACAGCTGCTCCCGGTCAAGGAGGTGTGCTCGTCCAGTCCGCGGTTTATCGTGGCATTTTTATTAGCCCAAATTATTTTCAGATCGGGCGAGAGCAACAGCAGCGAATCCTGGATGCCGTCGAGGACTGTTGCAAATTCCTGAGAGAGCTTTCTGTGGCTATTCTCGCTGGTGATTAAGCTCTCTTCCGTCTGCTTGCGGATGGCAATTTCGCTGTTCAGTTCATCGCGACTTGCTGTGACTTTCCTCAGATTTTGTGCCATGTCGTTAAAGGCATGTCCCAGCTGGCTTATTTCGTCATTGCCGCTTACCGGTAAGCGGATATCCAGGTTACCTGAACTCATTTCACGAAAAGCCAGGACCGCTTCTTCAAGGGGCGAGAAAATACGCTGCGCAGTCACCACACTGGCGATCAGGGCGAAGAAAAGGGCCAGCACAGCAATGAGGCAAACCGATAAGATCGTTTTATTGATCGCTTGTTCGGCACGATTTTCAACATCACGAAAATCATCCAGGTAATAACCGGCCACAATGACCCAGTCCCAGGGGGCAAAATAGGTTATTGCGGCCAGCTTTTCACGGGCTTTCTGCTCGCCCGGGTTTTTCCAGGGGTACTTTTCAAAGCTGACCGGGATCGATCGGTTAAAGGCTTTCTGCGGGATTGAGAGCGCCTTGTCAATGATCGATCGAACGAACAGGTTCCCTTCGGAATCCTTGGAGTCCAGAATGTCTTCGCCGTCACGTGCACCATTTTGCGAAATAATATAGTGCCCTTTCTGCGCTCCATTGCCACCCAGGACAAAAACATAGCCGGTTGAGCCGACAACAATATCCATGATGCTGTGGCGTAGGCTGGTCAGGTTTTCCTGTTTAACACCGACGTAAAGAACACCGGTTATTTCTTTGCCGCCGGCATCCCAGATCGGTTGGTAGGCGGTGATGTACCAGGCGTTGACCACATACGCTCGGCCATGAAAGACCTTCCCCTGCATGATGGTCTCAATGACCGGATTGGGGGTGCCGTCCGGGTTGACTCGGGGGATATAGGTGCCGATCGCCCGTGAGCCATCCCGTTTTTCGACATTCGAGGCCACCCGCAGCATATCGCCCTGTTTATTCATCCGCTGAAAGATCGTACAGGTACCGCCGACCAGGGATTTGACCTTGTCGACAACCGGGGCCCTGGTTGAAAAAGAACTGTTCTGGCCGAGCCAGACGTTGCCGACGTAAACTTTCGGCAGGGAGATTTGTATCGATTCTTTGCTGCATTGATTGATTGCTGTCCAGGCAACCTGCTGCTCCGGGATAAATGTCATCGGACCGCTTTTGGTCAAGATCTCTTCCGCGACCCGCAGGTTGTCAGCCATTGTATGCTCGACCGCCTCGCTCATAGCTTTGGTCATCAGGTAGACGTTCTGGACAATTTTGCTGACTTTTTCCTGGCCGAGGCGGGCAATTTCGACGTTGAAGTTTTTCTGCAGGCTGTTTTTCTGATAGGAGAGTGCCCCGATAATCGAGAGAGTCGTCAGAACGATGATCAGAAAGCTCTTGCTGATGAGGAGAGTTTTTATCTTCATGGTGTCCGTAGAGATCCAATCCTGGCTTATTATTTCTTACACCCGGAGAGATCGTAAAATATAAGTCCTGATTAGGGAAGCTGCATTATTGCAGGAGCTGAAGCTTTATCTTCAGCGTTGTCGATAAAAAATTTCTTTTCGGGGATTGCGATCGGCCCGGATTTGCTTAGCCATCTCATGGTTTTTTGTGAGTGTACTATTCATATTATCACATATTTTTTTGAGTTATTCAGGATGGCCCCTTTTGCTTTGCAGTTTGACAAAGATTAAGGTCTGCTATAGTTTCCAGTAGTATGATCAAGCCCTTTTATCGGCATTGTTATGGCTATGTCACAATTTGATATTGAGCAGCAGAACAGCTTTGATCTGCAGCAGGATCTGCGTGGTGCGAATCTGAGTGGTGCAGATCTGCACGGAGTTGATCTGGTCGGTCGGGATCTGACCGGAGCACAACTGTTTAACGCGGATCTGCGGGGTGCCAATCTGCAGGATGCGAACCTGGAAGGGGCGGAACTTTCAGCCGCTTTAAATTGAATTGGCGGTTTTGTTGTGGTTGGGTCATGTTGTATAATGATCCGGAGTACCGTTTGAACCGCAACTGAACAGCCTCCCAGGCAGAAGGACCCATGACTGCTGATTCATCACCCACGACGGACGATTCGTCAAACAACCCACCTGAGTGCCCTGTCGGAAAAATTGATTGCCCGATCATCGCAGAAATTGTTGCGCTACGTCAGTCAGTTACTGAGCTGTCTGAATTAGTCCGCACCGACACCCTGACGGGTCTTGCCAACTATCGGTATTTTACCCAGGCTCTCGGGCAGGAAATGGAACGTACCCAGCGGAGCGGCCAGCCGACAACCCTGGTCATGCTCGATATCGATTTTTTCAAAAAAGTCAATGATCAATGGGGGCACGAAGTCGGCAACCAAGCCCTGGTGCATATCGCCAGGCTGATGTTACAAACAGTGCGGCGGCTCGATATCGCGTGTCGTTACGGTGGCGAAGAGTTCGCGATTATTCTGCCGAACACCGAGCTTTCCGCCAGTATCCCCGTGGCGGAAAGATTACGCAGCTCAATAGCAGAAACGTCCTTGACGGTCGGCGAAAAACAACTGCAGTTGACGGCCAGCCTGGGTATTGCGAGCTATGTTCTGGGAGAGGAGAGTCGCGTGGAAGAGCTGGTGCAGCGCGCTGATCATTACCTTTACCAGGCAAAACAGTCAGGGCGAAACCAGGTACGATATGCACCCTTGCCGGAAATCGACGTGGTCAGCCGCGAAGAACGTGAAGCACTGTTCAAGCTGTTTGGCCGTAGCGCCAAGGAAAATCAGTCTGAACCATAAACACAATTGATGGTCTCGCAAAAAAAGAATACGCCGGCTAAGCAAAAATCATAATTTATCCAGGAGAGCAACATGCAGATAGTCGTTTTAGATGGTTACGCACTCAACCCGGGCGATCTCGACTGGTCGCCGTTGAAAGCTCTCGGCAGCTGCGCTATTTATCCCCGGCTGACACCTGAAGAGATTGTCGACAAAGCGGTAGATGCTGAGATTATTCTCACCAACAAGGCACTTTTGACGGCAGATATTATTGCGGCCCTGCCGAAACTGAAATATATCGGTGTCCTCGCCACCGGCTACAATGTTGTCGACCTGGAAGCAGCTAAACAGTCCGGCATTGTTGTCACCAATGTTCCCGGTTACAGTACCGACTCAGTCTGCCAGATGGTGTTTGCCTTGCTTCTGGAGATGACCCAACAGGTTGGTCATCACGCTCAACTGGTTCGAGAAGGGGAGTGGAGCCGTTGTGAAGATTTCAGTTTTCAGGATCGGCCGTTGCTTGAACTCGCCGGGAAAACCTTCGGAATTGTCGGTTACGGGCAGATCGGCTGCCAGGTGGCACAGGTTGCCAGGGCGTTCGGTATGCAGATCCTGGTTCAGACTGCTCATCCGGATAAATACAAAAATGTCGCAGGGGTCACGTTTGTCGATATCGAAACGCTCTTTTCTGAAGCTGATGTCATCAGTCTTCATTGCCCCCTGACCGATGAAACCAAAAATCTGGTCAACACGGCACGACTGGCGCGGATCAAGCAGGGAACCCTGTTGATCAATACGGGACGTGGTCCATTGGTGGACGAAGCGGCCGTTGCCGAGGCGTTGCATGCCGGCTATCTTGGTGGTTTTGCCGCTGATGTCCTTTCCTGCGAGCCGCCCGCGGCAGACAACCCGCTTTTGCATGCCCCGCACTCTTTCATCACTCCTCATCTCGCCTGGGCCACCGGCGAAGCACGTCAGCGACTGCTCGATATGGTGGTGGCCAATGTCAAGGCCTTTCAAGAGGGTGTGCCGCAAAACCGGGTCGCTTGATGTCTTGGGCGGGCCTGCTTGCTGAACTGGAAAAGAGTCGTCAGCAACTGGATCGACGGATGAAAACCTTGCCGGCTGAGGCGCAGGATAAGCGGATCGGGATTTTTTGTGAAAAAGGTTGCCGCAACTGTTGCCACTTGTCGGTCAGTTGCAGTTTTCCCGAAGCGGTTGCCATCGTTGGCAGTTTAAACGAGCGGCAGCGCCGGACCATCAGCGAAAAGCTTCCGGTGCTTCGTCAAATCAGTTTGCAGGCGACTGATCTCACCGGATACCTGAGGCTGTTTCTTAACCAATTGGGCGGTTGCCCATTGCTTGATCCTGTAGATGGCAGCTGCACGGTTTATCCGCTGCGCCCTTTTTCCTGCCGGGCATTGATCTCAACCCGCAACAGCAGTTGGTGTGCCGTTGATTTTGCCGCGCTGCATCCGCTGGAAAAGGAAGCTTTTCTCAGCAGCCTTGACCCGGACGTTGTCACCTTTCCGACGCATTATCTCGCCGCCCCGCAGGAGTTCGGTCTGGATCTGGAATCGCTTGCCGTGGTCGCCATGCGCGAACGCTTCGGGGTTTCCTTGTCCGGCAACCTGATTTATTTACTCTGGTTGGAGTTGGCGCATCGGCTCAGTGAAGTGGTGACTGGAGGATTTGCGAAGACGCGAGATTTTCTCGAAGAGCGGCAGTTGGATTTGCCGTTTTTGCTGCAGTTGCAGGGCGAGTAAGAGGAAAAAAACGCCTGTCATCCCCGAGTGCTGCTATCGGGGATCCAGTTTTTCTGTCTACTAAACTCTGGATTCCGGCTAAAATCCTGCCGGAATGACAGTCTTTTATACTGTGCTGAACAGCTTACAAGAAAACAATCATTTACCGCAGATAAAAAATGTCCATCTTGTGACGTTATGCTCCAGTTTCGTCTTTCGATGCAGCTCTGCTGCGCCTCAATCCTTAATCTGTTTACAAAGTCTTGCTTCCGGATTTTTTCATCCGCCGCTTCCACCATGCTGCCGCACATACTCATACATCACCACCGACGATGCCACGCTCACATTCAAGCTCTGCACACTGCCGTATTGGGGGATGCTCAGGGATCGGA
>JAUVEB010000176.1 GCA_030595055.1 Desulfuromonadaceae bacterium | reverse complement strand
CCTGATCGTGGTCATGTTCTTCGTTCTCTGCGGCAATATCATGACCACCGGCAGCATCGTTGAAAAACTGATCAAGACGGCCAACGTGCTGGTCGGTTTCCTCCCCGGCGGACTGGCAATGTCCGGGGTTCTGGCCTGCGGTTTTTTCGGTGCCATCTCCGGCTCCACGGTCGCGACCGTAGTGGCAATCGGCGGTTTTATGATCCCGGCATTGATCGAGAATGATTACGACGAGCGCTTTTCTGTCGGCATCATGACCACGGCGCCGATCCTCGGTGTCATTATCCCGCCTTCCATCGCCATGATTCTCTATGCCATGGTCAGCAACGACCCCCTCGAAGCGCTTTTTTTGACCGGCTTCATTCCCGGCGTGATGATCATGGTCGCCATGAGCGTCTATGCCTATTTCATCTGCAAAAAACAGGGGTTAAAAACCATTAAACGACCGACCGGCAGGGAGGCCTTCGCGGTCATCAAAAATAGTGTCTGGGCACTGTTCCTGCCGATCCTGATTTTCGGCGGCATTTATTCAGGCATGTTCACCGCCAACGAAGCTGCGGTGGTCGCCTGCTTCTATGCTTTCTTCGTTGAAATCTGCATCCACAAAGACATGAAACTGCGGGATGTCAAACGGGTCGTTGTCTCTTCGGCCGTCACTTCGGCAACCCTGTTGATCATCGTTGCCGGAGCTTCGGTGTTCGGTGAATTTCTGACCTTTGAACAGATCCCGGGCAAAATCGCCAACGCCGTGGTCGACAGCATCTCTTCCCCTTGGGTGTTCCTGCTGGCGGTCAATATCCTGCTGCTGATTATCGGCATGTTTATGGATATCATCTCGGCAACCCTGATCCTGACGCCGATCTTTTTGCCGCTGCTGAACAAGTTCGGCATCGATACCATGCACTTCGGCCTGCTGATGACCATCAACCTGGGAATCGGTTATTGTACCCCGCCGCTCGGCGTCAGCCTCTATATCTCCGGCGCAATGGTCAACCGCGACCTGCTCTACGTTTCTCGAGCGGTGATGCCCTTTTTGCTGATCCAGATTACCATACTGATGGTGTTGACCTTTTGGCCGGACCTGGTATTGCTGCTGCCCCGCTGGGTTTACGGATAAACGACAAAAAGTTTAAACATGGAGACATGATGCAATTCTGTCTCCGGAGCAAGGAGGATTTCTGATGGATCCGAAAATTCTGATTCCGGTGAATGATTCCCCCACCTCACAGAAAACTGTCGAGGATGTGATCATTAACAAAGACCGATTTCCCAAAAAGCTGGTTCTGCTGCACGTTGTCAACGATCAGCTGGCCTACCGGATGATCCCTGACTTTCAGATTGAGATGATTCGGGAAAATGCCGGCAAGGCAGCCGGACAGAGGCTGGAGGAGGTCGCCAAGAAACTCCGTGGCGTTGGATTTGACATTGAATTACGGCTTGAGTTCGGTGCCCCGCGGCGGGTCATTCCGAAAATTGCCAATGAGGAAGAATTCCAGCTGTTGGTCATTGGTCGCAAAACAGGTGGTGGAGAAATCCGCGACGTACTGTTCGGCTCTGTGGCCAATTATGTCCTGCACAACGTCAAGTGCCCGGTTTTACTGTTTTAGGAATCGATTGAACGCAACAGGAATCTACTGCAAAAGTTCTCTACTTTGACCATGACAGCAACGCTTGGCGTCTGCGGGTTGACGTCTCCCCTGTATCAGCAGTGTAATGAAAAAAGGGGAGCTACGAAAGCTCCCCGATAAACGGTGGTGCGCCTGATCCTGGAGGCGTTAGAATCTCATGCCGCATCCGCGCCGTGGAGTATTCTATCCATGATCACCAAATGATCTCCCCACCTGATCAGCTTCTTCTGTTTCACAAACATTCAACATAACATTGCCCTCAATAATCAAATTTACAAAGGATCTTGCTGCAGAAAACAAACATGTTTACCGCCATGTATATTTCTAAAACGTACGATCAGCAGATCGGTTGACAAATTTTTTCTCGGGCAACAAATTTCTTTACAATCTTTACAATTTTTTACAGTCGGCTAACCCTTGGTTCGCTATGATGAAAGCACCGACGAAGGAGTGGTTATGAACCGGATACTGGTCATTGATGACGATATTGAGCTGTGTGAGCTGCTGACAGACTACCTGTCCAGCGAAGGTTTTACGGTACAAACCTGCAACCACGGCGAACAGGGGGCGTCTCAAGCCCTGGCGGAAGAGTACGCTCTGGTGGTACTTGACGTCATGCTGCCGGGCATCAACGGTTTCGATGTCCTGCGTAAAATCCGTAAGACAAGCAATGTCCCGGTCATCATGCTGACCGCCCGCGGCGATGACATCGACCGGATTGTCGGCCTGGAACTGGGGGCCGATGATTATCTGCCCAAACCGTTCAACCCACGTGAGCTGGTGGCCAGGATTCGCGCGGTGCAACGCCGCAGCAAAAACAGTGAAAAGGCCATAAGTCCGGCCGCAGAAACGACAACGGAACTTCTGCTGGGAGACATTCTGCTCTGCCCGGCCAGCCGCACGGTCAAGCGCGCCGGGCAAAACATCGAACTGACCTCGGTAGAATTCACTCTCCTCGAAGTCCTGCTGCGCCGGGCCGGGCAGGTTGTCAGCCGCGAAGATCTGGTGAAAAAAGTTCTCGGACGCCGCCTTTCGGCCTATGATCGCAGCATCGACGTACACGTCAGTGCCTTGCGCAAAAAACTCGGTCACCAGTCCGGTGACAGCGAACGGATCAGAACCGTCCGTGGTATCGGTTATCTCTATTCCCTGCCGGAAAGTGCCCGCTGATGCGCAGCCTGTTTGTCAAATTTTTTCTCAGTTTTCTGCTGATTATCATCATTATCTCAACAACCGGCATCCTGTTGACCTTTTTACGAGATCAGCAATTCCCGCCGCTGGCCAGTCAAAACTTCGCTCGCCGGGCGATTGCTGATTATGGCCGTGAGGCCATCAAAGCCTACGAAGATGAGGGTATGCAGACGCTTGATGAGTATGCCGAAGATTTACTTGAAAAATCGGGCATCCACATTATTCTGTTCGACGCAAACGGCCAAGCCCTGACCCGTCGGCGGGTCCCTCGAAGAATGCAGCACATGGCCACCCGGGCACTGCGCTCCAACGAAGTGGTTTCGCCGATGATGGGAGAGCGCAACTGGCTGGCCGGCCCGATAAAAAATTCTACCGGCAACCGCTATGTCGTGGCCATCGGTTTGCCGAAGAAGCTCCCGGCTCGCCATCTGCTCCGCAACCTGACGCACGGTTTCCTTGGCTGGCAGTTGCTGCTTCTGCTGGTGATTACGGCGGTTGGCTGCTTCTTCCTCGCCCGTTCACTGACGGCACCGATCAGCCGTTTGCGCAGAGCCACCCGCCAGTTTTCCGCCGGCGACCTGACGACCCGGATCGGCAGCCAGATCAAAGGGCAAACCGAACTCGCCGGACTGGCCCGCGATTTTGATGACATGGCCGGGCACATAGAAGATCTGATCGGTGCCCAGAAGCGGCTGCTACGGGACATTTCCCACGAATTGCGCTCGCCGTTGGCCCGCTTGGGAGTGGCGTTGGAACTGGCGCGGCCGGACGGCAACCCGGAAGTACGGCAGAAAGCCCTGCAACGGATTGAACTGGAAGCGGAACGGATGAACGAGATGATTGGGCAGCTGCTCAGCCTGACCCGCCTGGAGGCTGATGTCTGCCAACTGGAACGCAAACCTTTCAACCTAAGTGGATTGCTGGAAAGACTGGTGCAGGATGCCGACTTTGAAGCGAAAAACCGCCGTTGCCGGGTCATATTACAACACTCCGGCCCGGTGTCCTTTAACGGTTCGGAAGAACTGCTGTCCCGAGCGCTGGAAAATGTCATCCGTAATGCTGTCAAATATACTGCGATTGAAAGCAACATTAATGTCGAACTGACTATGACAACTCAGGAAATTTGCATTCATATCCTCGACCAAGGGCCGGGCGTCCCGGAAGAGTCTCTGGAAAAACTTTTTGACCCTTTCTATCGGGTCGCCGACGCGCGTGACCGACAGAGTGGTGGGACCGGTATCGGCCTGGCAATTGCCGAACGAGCAATCAGGTTGCACAGTGGCAGCATTCAGGCAACAAATCGGCCGGAAGGCGGGCTGGCGGTCGAGATCCGCTTGCCTTGCAACTGAAATCGTATTATACTTATATCCTAATATCTTAGATAAGCAAAGGAGCAGCTATGGATTTTCTTTATCTCATTGCGATACTTGTCATCTGGTATGTCGTCAACAAGTGGATTCTACCCAAAATGGGGATTAACACCTGACTTTCCGGCAGCTGTGAACTTCCGCGTGACGGAAGCAAAAAAACCGAAAAGGCCGATTCAGAACACCATCAGCCTGACCGGTAAAAACCGGGTCGCCCCAAAGAGCGACCCGGTTTTTATTGGCCAGTTACAGGTGATGCACTCGCAAAAAGTCATGAGATGGCTAAGCAAAAATTTCGACCTACAAGGCCTAGGAGCCTGTCCGAGAATACAAAAACCTACTGCGAAACCGTCTGATCGGTTCATATTTCCGTACGTTTTCGACAAATAGCGGTGCTATTCGCTCTCAAACCTACGAA
>JAUVEB010000016.1 GCA_030595055.1 Desulfuromonadaceae bacterium | reverse complement strand
GATGCTTCCCATCTGCTGCAATTCACCAGCGGCGCCCTCCCATTTGCCATCACTGCACCGCAGCGGGTGCTGATTTTGCACTCAGGGAGCGGCACCGAGGTCGGCTTGGCTCTGGCACAGGGAGCGGAGAAAATCACCGCCGTTGAACCGCACAGGGCGATGCTGAGATTGTTGCGGGAAAATTATGCCGGAACTCTCGGATACCTGTTCGACAACCCGACCGTAACCCTGAGCAACCGGGAACCGCGCAACTTTCTGGCCGGCACAAAAGAAGAATTCGATCTGATCCTCCTCCCCACACTCGGTAGTTTCAGTGGCACCCTCGGACTGTTTGCGCTGCAACAACAGCACAGTTTGACACTGGAGGGGTTGACCGCCGCTTGGCAGCGACTTCGGTCGGACGGCCTGCTCTGTGCCAACAGCTGGATCGATTTTCCACCACGCACCCCGTTACGGCTGGCCGCAAGTATCGGCTATTTCTTGGAGCAGCAGGGAATCAGCGATCCAGCCGCTCATGTCGCAGCCGTGCGCAGTTGGGGGACGATCAGCTTCTGCGTCAAGCGCTCGCCACTGACCGCAGGTGACAGCGAACGGATCAGGGATTTCTGCCGCCAGCGGCGGTTCGATCCCTTGTTGTTACCGGAAACCGAACAGAGAGAAGTGCCCCGCTTCAACACCAGTGAAGATACCGATTTTCTGCCACTGCTGGCACAAGCCCTTTCGGCTGATCGGGATGGGCTGATCCGCAATTACCCGTTCAACCTCGAACCGACCAGCGACAATCGCCCCTTCTTCTCCCAGTTTTTGCGCTGGCAGCATCTGCCCCAACTGGCCGAACTGTTCGGTGCCCGCAGCCTCCCTTTTCTGGAACTCGGTTTTCTGCTGGTGCTCCTGACTTTCCTGCTCCTGAGCGCCGCCGCCGCAATTCTGATTCTGTTGCCGCTGCTGAAACTGGGCCGGCACCACGGCCGCCGCGGCCGCACCCTGTTCTATTTCGGCGGATTGGGGTGCGGCTTCATGCTGGTTGAGATCAGCCTGATCCACAGCTTTACCCTCTACCTGGGGCATCCGGTCTATGCCGCTGCGGCAATCATCAGCATTGTTCTGTTACTCTCCGGGATCGGCAGCTATCTCTCCACCAGGCTCAATGCGAGTCCGATGCTGATTTCCACCATCAGCACCACCGTGGCGGGACTGCTGCTCCTCTACTCTGTCGCCCTCGCTCCATTGCTACAGCGCACCATCTCCCTGCCTCTGCCGGGCCGGAGCGCCCTGGCCCTGGTATTGCTCACCCCCCTCGCCCTGGCGATGGGTTTTCCCTTCCCTCTCGGGCTGAAGCGACTCAGCCGGCAGAATGATGCCGCCGTCCCCTGGGCCTGGGGGATCAACGGCTCCTTTTCTGTCGTCAGCACCGTGCTGGCCGCCATCCTTGCCGTTCAACTGGGATTCAGCGCGCTCCTTGGAATTGCCGCCGCAGCTTATCTTATTGCCGCGGCAGCACAGCGGGAATAGGGGACGGGGAGGGTGAATATTTTTGCCCCCCACTTGAAAATTATCAGACAGGACGTCCTCAACCTGTTGTCAGTCGCCGATGATCACTTCAATTGCTTTCGGTTCCACATCCTTAGCCTTGCGCAGGGTTATGGTCAGGACTCCGTCTTTGAAACCGGCCTTCACCTTTTCGGCCACGACCGTTTCAGGTAGGGTGAAACTACGGTTAAATATGCCGTAGTGCCGTTCAATACGATGGTACGTCTTTCCCTCCTCCTCTTTTTCCTGTTTTCTTTCGCCATGCAAAACCAGAATGCCATTTTCAACTGTCACCTTGACATCCTCTTTTTTGACTTCGGGAATCTCCGCCTTGATGATGAACTCGCTGTCTGTTTCGGCAATATCGACCCGGGGCGACCAATCCCCTTTGCGAATCACTTCCTGGCCTCCAGCTTGTTGATCTCCTAACGCACGGTTGTAACGATCGACCAGTTCTTCCATCTCCCGCCAGGGATCCCATCGCACCAATGTCATGACATCTTCTCCTTTGTGTGATCTGATTTTCACCATTGAGGACTGCGCACAGCTTTCCTGCGGCGTTCGAGAAAAGGCTATCACTACGGCGCGTTTTTTCAAGGCTGAGCAGCCTTTTTCAGTGAGCCGGCAGATCCTGTAGACAGGGTATCAATTTGTGCATCCAGTCTGTGCGTTTGAACCCTGGTAACTGTTCAGCAAGATGTGCTGGTGATGCCCATGGAAAGGGTGTCTGTCTCCCGGATGGCGACAGTCAAGCCCCGGGGATGGCCATGTATTCATTCATTCAATCGGCGGCCCTTGGAATGGGCGGCGCCAGCACATCAGTATCCGTTCTGAATAGCTACCCTGAAACAATAAACAGCGATCAACCTGTCGCCGTCGCAGTTGACGTATGGGGCGCACCCCACCGCACTCTGAAATTCGGAAATTTTATGTCGTTATATAGGTGAGGATAAGAAAGAGATTCGTCACTCTTGTTGCGGGTCTTTGTGCGTCGCGTCTTAATGAGTTTGATGAAAGTTAAGTTCCTGTCAGCGCGGCATTTTTTTCATCTGATAAAGGTCTGAAAAACAGGGATTTCTCCTTGACAGGGGAGGGGCTGACCGCTATCCTTTCACTATTCATGGTGTCAAATAGTGTCAAATGGTGTCAATTATGAAGTTCTCCGGTGAATTTAATGTCAGTATCGACCTGAAGGGACGGATCAGTATTCCGGCCTCGATTCGGGATGAACTGCGTCAAGCTTACCGCAAAGAGAGTCTGGTTGTCACCCGCTATAAGCAGGGGTTGGTCGCTTATCCTCCCAGCCGTTGGGAAGAGATCTGTGCCAATGTTCTCGCCATGCCGCCCGGGCCGAACCGGGAAGCGAACCTGCGTAACCGGATTGCCCCGGCCAAGGAATGTTCCTGTAATGCCCAAGGGCGTATTCAGGTTCCTCAATCGTTACGTGATCATGCCGGGCTGGATAAGGATGTCGTGGTTATCGGCATGTTTGAAAAAATTGAAATTTGGAGCCGGCAGGCACATCAGCGCATCACCGGTGAATCCGAAGCCTTGTTGGATGATGACGCCCAGGGCCAGGCTGATTTGGGATTCTGATAAATGACCGCAGCGGCTTTTGAACACCAGTCGGTGATGCCCGGAGAAGTGTTGCGTTGGCTTGAGCCGAAAGCCGATGGGGTCTATCTGGACGGCACTCTCGGCGCAGCCGGACATGCAAGGTTGATTCTTGAGGCCGCCCCCGGCTGCCGGTTGATCGGTCTTGATCGGGATCCGGCAGCATTGCAGAAGGCGGCAGAGGTTCTGACTCCATTCGCCGGACGAGTCGAGCTGCAACATGCCACCTTTGATCAGGCGGCGACTGTTCTTCGGCAACTTGGGATTGATTGTCTCGATGGCATGCTCCTTGACCTCGGGGTTTCCTCCCATCAACTGGATACCCCGGAACGGGGTTTCTCGTTTCGCTACGATGCCCCGCTTGACATGCGCATGAATCCGCAGGCCGGTATCACTGCTGCCGAGGTGATTAATCAGGCCGAAGAGGCAGAGCTGGTCCGCATTTTTTTCGAGTATGGTGAAGAGCGGTTCAGTCGAAAAATCGCTCGCAAGATCGTTGCCCGGCGGAAAGAGACTCCCATCGTCCGTACCGGGGAGTTGGCCCAATTGGTTCGGCAAGCTGTTCCCGGCGGGAACAGGCCGGGCAGAATCCATCCGGCCACGCGGGTTTTTCAGGCCTTGCGAATTCACGTCAATGAAGAGCTGGAGCAAGTTCGTAACGGCGTGGCTGCCGGGATCGAACTCCTGAAGCCGGGGGGGCGGCTGGTGGTGATCAGCTTTCACTCCCTTGAGGACCGGATCGTCAAGCAGCTGTTTCGCGATCGGGCCAAAGGTTGCATCTGTCCGCCACGGTTGCCGATCTGCCTGTGTCACCAGGTGCCGTTGGTCAAGTTGTTGACCCGCAGGGGCGTTCGTGCCGGGGCCGAAGAAATTGAAAAGAATGTTCGCTCGCGCAGCGCCATGTTGCGAGCGGTTGAACGCTGCTGAACTGTTCATCGGCAGCATGATGAAAAATCGGGGAGGCGCTTCTATGTCGGAAACTCTGTCAAGAACTAATATCAAGATCAATGGATTTTCTCTGTATCGTCCACGAATCGCCCCGGTGTTTGTCGCCATTGTTCTTGTTTCGTTACTCTCCTTGATCTTTGTCTGGTCACGCATTCACGCCATCAACCTTGAATATAATATCTCCGGTCTCGAAAAACAGATTCGTTTGGGACAACAGCAGGTCAAACAGTTGGAATTAGAGGTCGCCTACCAGTCCTGTGATGCCCGGATCGAAAGGCTGGCACGAAAAGAGCTCGGTTTGCGGTCGCCTGCTTCCGGACAGATTATTCGGATCGAGTGATATGGCGAATATGGAGCGTGGAATTCAACTCCGCATCCGTCTGTTCGGTGCCCTGTTTATCGTCGTTTTTCTGCTGATCGGCGGGCGTGCTTATTATCTGCAGGTGGTGCAGGCCCCGAAGCTCCAGGAGCGTGCCGACCAGCAGCGGCAGCGGGTGATTCAGTTGGCTCCGCAGCGCGGGAGTATTCTGGATCGCAACGGCGATCCCTTGGCGATCAGTCTCGATGCTGAATCGCTTTTTGCCGATCCGGTGTTGATCAAGAAGCCGAAAGAACTTGCGGCCAAACTGGCAAGACCATTGAAAATGTCAAAAGCAGAATTGACTGAGTTGTTGACGAAAAAGAAAAGATTTGTCTGGATCAAGCGTAAACTCGATCCGGGCGTTGTTTCTCAGGTTCGCAAACTGAAGCTTCCCGGTCTGCAGTTTGTGACCGAACACAAACGTTTTTATCCCCAGGCAAGTGTCGGGGCTCACGTCATCGGTTTTACCGGTCTCGATCCCAAAGGGCTGGAGGGCATTGAGCTGGAATATGATCAGATGCTGCAGGGAGAGCCGGGACGGCTGTTTTCGCAACGTGATGCCCGCGGTCGAGGTATGGCGACCGCCGATCAGTTGGTTCAGGGTGGGGATCCGGGCCATAGCCTGCAGCTGACGCTTGATCGCAGTCTACAATATATCGCCGAAAAAGAACTCGCCAAAGTTGTCAAAGAGAGGAAGGCCGTCGGCGGGACTGTTGTGGTGATGGAACCGGCCAGTGGGAAAATCCTCGCCATGGCCAGCCAGCCTGATTACAACCCGAATTCGCCTGGAAACTTTCGTGTCGGTGCACGGCGTAACCGGGCCGTTTGCGATATGTACGAGCCGGGGTCAACCTTCAAGCCGTTCCTGCTGGCCGGAATCCTGGAAGAGGGTTTAGTCCGTCTCAACCAGAAGACCGATTGCGAAAATGGTCGCTACGAGGTCGGTGGCAAAACTATCCGCGACCACAAAGGTTACCGGAAATTGACTTTGCAGGAGATGCTCAAATACAGCAGTAATATCGGCTTTGCCAAGTTGGGGAAGGTCTTGGAGCGAGAGCGTTTTTATTCCTATATCGCTGATTTCGGTTTTAATGCCGTGACCGGTCTTGATCTGCCGGGCGAGGCGCGTGGGATGTTACGCCCATCTTCGCGCTGGTTTGAAATTGATCTCGCGGCGATTTCCTTCGGCCAGGGTCTGAGTGTCACCCCGATTCAAATTGCCACAGCGATGTCGGTGATCGCTAACGGAGGTTTATTGATGGAGCCCTACCTGGTTGAGCGGATCACTGCTGCTGAAGGTCACACCGTTCAGCATCGGCTGCCGCAGGTACGGCATCGAGTCATCTCGGAAAAAACCGCCAAAACCGTGCGGGAGATGATGGTTTCCGTGACCGAACCGGGCGGCACCGGGACCAGGGCGGCCTTGACCGGGTATCGGGTAGCGGGGAAGACCGGTACCGCTCAGAAGGTTGATATGGTAACCGGTGGTTACTCACCGGACAAGCGGGTCTCTTCCTTTATCGGTTTCGTGCCGGCGGATCTCCCGGCCCTGGTGATCTCAGTCACAGTCGATGAGCCGGAAGGTAAGGCCTACGGTGGCTTGGTGGCGGCTCCGGCGTTTGCGAGGATTGCCGAACAGTCTCTCAGCCATTTGAACATTTTGCCGAAAGGTTCGTTTGCCTCGCTGTCGGTAGAAACTGCGGTCATGGAGCCGCTTCCCGACCTGGCGCCGTTGCTGCCGGATGTCGCGTCGACCGTTGGTCTGCGGATGCCCGATTTGCGTGGCATGAGCTATCGTCAGGTTTTGCTGACAATGCAGCAGAAACAGTTGAATCTAAAACTATCCGGCAGTGGTCAGGTTATTGAACAGTCACCATCACCAGGAGCAAAAATTCGTTACGGTAAAGAGGCTTGGGCTCGGCTCGGAGCTCGAAAGGTCATTTGATGGAATTTGCACGGTTGCTGAAAGCCATTGAGATAGAGCAAAAGATCGGTCCGAGCGAGCTGATCATCTCCAGCCTGGCTTGTGATTCGAGGCGGGTGGAAAAAGGCTCGGTCTTCTTCGCCCTGCCCGGTCTCAGTGTTGATGGTTTCGATTTTATTCAGCAAGCGGTTAAGCGTGGCGCGGTTGCCGTTGTCAGCGAGCGAATTCCCGCTGAAACTCCCGGTCATGTCTGCTTTGTCCAGGTGACCAATGTCCGCAAGGTGATGGCGCAAATGGCGGATGAATACCATGGTCGGCCGACGGATGATGTGCCGGTGATCGGGGTCACCGGAACCAACGGCAAGACCACGGTCACCTATCTTCTTGAAGCTGTTCTCAAACGAGCAGGATATCGGCCTGCGGTTTTCGGCACGGTTGAATATCGCTTTGCCGATGAGCGACTGGAATCCTCGCATACGACTCCGGAATCGTTACAGTTGATGCGGATGATGGGCCAGTTCCGCCGGCAGGGTGCTGATGCCTTTATCATGGAAGTTTCTTCGCATGCACTGGAACAGCACCGGGTCGACGGTATCAGTTTTGACCTGGCAATTTTCACCAACCTGACACCGGAGCACCTGGATTATCATCAGAATCTCGATAATTATTTTGCCAGCAAACGGCGGCTGTTCAGTGAACTGCTGGGGCAGGGGGCGGGGACCATTAATCTGGACGATGGATTCGGGTCCCGGTTGCTGAAGGAGAATGAATTGTGGAGCAGTTTCGGTCTGAGTGAAAAGGCTCAGGTGCATCCTCTTGAGATGAGTGTCGGGCGTGACGGGATTGTCGGAACCGTCTGTACGCCAAGCGGGCAGCTGCACATCGACAGTCGTTTAATCGGGCATTTCAATGTCAGTAATCTCCTGGCAACGATTGGTGCGGCCCAAGCTCTGAACATCGACAATGATGTGATTGCCGCCGGTTTAGCAGCGGCTCCACAGGTTCCGGGTCGTTTGCAGCGGGTAGAGAACAGCAGGGATGTTCTGGCCCTGGTTGATTACGCACATACCGGAGATGCTTTGGAACAGGTGCTGTCGACGCTGTCGCAGCTTGAAGCGAAACGGCTGATTACTCTGGTCGGCTGCGGCGGCGACCGTGACCCCCGCAAGCGTCCGGTGATGGCGGCGGCAGCGGTCAATTACTCGGACCTGACGGTGTTTACGTCTGATAATCCGCGGACCGAAGATCCGCTGCAGATCCTTGAACAGATCAAGGTTGGAGCCATGGCCACAGGGGCTGTGGAATTGAGTTCTGCGCAGGTCGCTGCCGGGGAGCGTGGTTTTGTCGTCATCCCCGACCGACGTCAGGCGATCAGTTTTGCTGCAGATCTGGCGAAATCCGGTGATTTGCTGCTGCTGGCCGGTAAAGGACATGAGGATTACCAGATTCTCGGGACGACTAAAATCCATTTCGATGATCGGGAAGAACTTGCGCAGGCGCTGAATTCACCGGCTGCTGCAGATGAGGCGGAAGATGTTTGATCTTGAACGGGTCGCCCGGATAACCGCCGGGGAGTTTTCCGGAAAGAAGAGTAATTGTGCGCTCAGCGGTGTGTCCACCGATAGCCGGAATATGACGCCGGGCGCGCTCTTTATTCCGTTGCGCGGTGAATATTTTGATGGCCATGATTATATCAGCCAGGCGGTTAAAAACGGTGCTGCGGCCTGTTTGAGCGAAGAGGTGATTGAAGGTCTGAGTGTCCCGGTGGTCAGGGTTGCAAACACCCTGCAGGCCTTGGGTGATCTGGCGGCAACCTATCGGTTAAAACTGCGGGGACCGTTGGTGGCAATCACCGGTTCAGCTGGAAAAACGACGACCAAGGAGATGCTGGCGGCAATTCTGGAACAGGTTGGCCCGGGTTTAAAAACGGCCGGAAACTTTAACAACCTGATCGGTTTGCCGCTGACGATTTTCAACCTGAAGCAGGATGATCAGTGGGCCGTTCTGGAGATGGGGACAAACAATCTCGGGGAAATAGAACGGTTGACGGAGATCGCTCAACCGACCCTCGGTTTGATTACCAATATCGGTCAGGCTCATCTGGAGACTCTGCATGGACTGGATGGTGTTTCCCGGGCCAAAGGGGAGCTGTTCGCCGGGCTGCACGGAGGCACCGCTGTTATCAACCTGGATGATCACCGGGTCGCCAGTCTGCCGGTTGCCAACGGCGTCTATAAGTTGACTTACGGGTTGTCTGCACAGGCACAGGTGAGGGCTGAAAAGATTGTTGTGGCAGCAGAAACCCTGGAATTCGAACTGCTGTACAAGGATCAGCGTCAGGCCATTCATGTCCCGGTTCCAGGCCGGCATAATGTTTCAAATGCCCTGGCTGCGGCAGCTGCGGCATTGGTTTTGAAAGTTCCGCTGGAGAAGGTTGCTGAAGGTTTGCGCAGTTTCAGACCAATCCAGGGCCGCATGAACCTTTGTCCGCTCCCCTGTGGTGGGTTGTTGCTGGATGACAGCTATAATGCGAATCCCTTGTCGGTGGTTGCCGCTCTTGATGCTCTGGCGACGCTGAAAGGGCAAGGGCGGCGCGTGGCCGTGCTGGGAGACATGCTTGAGTTGGGCGAAGGAGCGGCACAGATGCATCGGGCGGTGGGCGGCAAGGCTGCCGACATTGTCGATTTACTGATTGCCGTCGGGGCATACGCTGCAGATATCTGTCAGGGCGCTGCCGCTGCCGGTTTAAAGATCGGTCAAATGGTTCAGCTGCCCGATGCTGCTGCCGTAATCGATTTTATGCAGCAACAGCAACGGCCGGGGGACAGGATATTAGTTAAGGGTTCGCGAGGGGTAAAACTGGATCGGGTGGCAGATGCCCTGCGCAATGCCGCCGAACCGCTGCCGAATACGCAGCAAGGGAGCTGACCGGTGCTGTATCACCTTTTATATCCTCTCCATACGGAATTTTCGGCACTCTATGTTTTCCGTTTCATCACGTTCCGGACAATCTACGCGACGATTACCGCACTGCTGATCTCATTTCTCCTCGGTCCCTGGTTGATCGCTACCTTGCAGAAACTGCAGATTGGTCAAACAATCCGCAAGGTCGGGCCGGAATCGCATTTTGTCAAGGAAGGCACACCGACCATGGGCGGTGCCTTGATTCTGCTGGCAATTATCCTGCCGACCCTGTTATGGGCCGACCTGAGCAATCTCTATATCTGGGTGACCCTGCTGGTGACTGCCGGTTACGGCGCCATTGGCTTTGTCGATGATTATCTCAAGGTGGTCAAAAAAAACAGCGACGGCATTTCGGCCCGGCAGAAAATATTCTGGCAAATTCTGATTGCGCTGATTGCCGCACTGATCCTGTATCGCAGCAGCGGCTTTGATACCTGCCTGAGCTTGCCGTTTTTCAAGAACGTGCACCCGGATCTGGGGCCTTTCTATATCCCCTTTGCGGTGCTGGTGATGGTTGGAGCGAGCAACGCCGTTAACCTGACCGATGGGCTCGATGGCCTGGCGATCGGTCCCATGATCACTGCCTCCGGGACCTTTCTGCTGCTCGCTTATCTGGCCGGAAATGTCAAGTTGGCAAGTTACCTGCAGATCAGCAGTATTCAAGGGGCCGGTGAGCTGGCCGTGCTCTGTGGAGCAATGGTCGGGGCCGGGCTCGGGTTCCTCTGGTTCAACAGCTATCCGGCTCAGGTATTTATGGGGGATGTCGGGAGTCTATCCCTTGGCGGCGCTCTCGGAAGTATTGCCGTTATCACTAAAAACGAAGTGGTACTGGTGATTGTCGGCGGCGTTTTTGTTGTTGAGGCGCTGTCTGTGATTGTTCAGGTGATCTCCTTTCGTTACTGGGGGAAACGGGTGTTTCGCATGGCGCCGATTCATCATCATTTTGAACTTAAGGGCTGGCCGGAACCGAAGATCATCGTTCGCTTCTGGATTATCAGCATTATTCTGGCCCTGATCGGGCTGTCGACATTGAAATTGCGATGAAACAGGATTACCGCGGACAAAGAGTGGTTGTTATCGGGGCAGGCCTCAGTGGTCAGGCCCTGGTGCGTTATCTGTTGCAGCGGGGGGCCACAGTCGCCCTCTCGGATCATCGCGAAGCTGGCCAAATAGCCGGATTGGACAGTTTGGACGGCTTGCCGATCCGATTCGATCTGGGTGCTCATAGCCTGGATCTGTTTGAGCAGGCCGATCTGGTGGCGGTGAGTCCTGGTGTGCCACTCGATTGTGAACCGCTCAAGCGCGCTGTGTCCTGTAATATCCCCCTGTTGGGAGAGATCGAGATCGCCGCTGCCGAGATTGAGGCGCCGATTATCGGCGTGACCGGGACCAATGGCAAATCGACGACCACCAGCCTGATCGGCGAAGTTATGCAGGCCTGGAAAAAAAATATTTTTGTCGGCGGCAATCTTGGAAAGCCGTTGGTTGAAGCCTGCCGGGAGGACTACGACATGTTCGTGGTGGAACTCTCTTCTTTCCAGCTGGAGACGATCAAAAATTTTCATCCGCGTTTCGGTTTGTTACTGAATCTCAGCGCTGATCATCTGGACCGCTATCCCGATCTGCGCAGCTATTACTTGTCTAAGCTGCAACTGTTCCGCAATATGACGGCCGGCGATTACGCGATTCTTAACGCGGATGATCCGGAAGTCTGCCGGCTGGCTTCCGGTATTCATGCCACCAAGGTTTGGTTTTCCGCCCAAGGCCGGGATGTTTTGGGGTTTGTCCGTCGTGAGGACAGCCTTTTCTGGAACTGGAACGGTGCCGACATCTCGTTACCCCTGTCCGGGTTACAACTGTTGGGTGAGCATAATATCGAGAATGCCATGGCCGCACTGGCGCCCGCTCTGTTGCAAGGTTGCCCGGCCGACTTGGCATGGAATGCTGTTTGTTCATTCGGGGGGCTTGCCCATCGCATGCAACGGGTGCGACGGTTGCATGGGGTCGACTGGTATAACGATTCCAAGGGAACCAATGTCGGCAGTGTCTTGAAGAGTCTGGCCGGTTTAAAGGCGCCGGTGACTTTGATTGCCGGGGGCAAGGACAAGGGGGGCGATTATGCCCCGTTGCGGTCACTGATTGAGGAGAAAGTTGTGCATTTGATCCTGATCGGCGAGGCGGCCGAAAGGATGGCAAGTGAGCTTTCCGGGTGCAGCGAAATTCGCATGGCGTCGTCGTTGGAGGCGGCCGTGCAGCAGGCTTACGAAATTACCTCAGTGGGTGGGTCGGTTCTGCTCTCACCCGCGTGTTCAAGTTTTGACATGTTCAAAAACTTTGAAGTCCGTGGTCAGGAATTTGCGCGATTGGTCGAGCAGTTGCCGGCAGCGGGGGAAGATTTATGACCCTGCGCCGCAATGTCGATACCACGGTTCTTCTGCTGGCTGTCACTTTGACCTGTATCGGTGTGGTGATGGTCTATTCATCGTCGGCGATTATGGCCGCCGAGAGATTTCATGACGGTTTCTTTTTTCTGAAACGGCAGCTGCTTTATGCATTGATCGGTTTTCTGCTGATGGCGGTGGCAACCTATTTCAACTATCGCAACTGGCGCAAACTGGCAGTTGTGGCCCTGCTCGGCAGTATTGTTTTGCTGGTGTTGTTATTTGTCCCCGGATTGGGTGTTCGGGTCGGCGGTGCGCTGCGCTGGTTGAAGCTGCCCGGTTTCAATTTGCAACCGGCCGAACTGGTCAAGCTTGGGCTGGTTCTCTACCTGGCCCACTCGTTGACCCGGAAAAAAGAAAAGGTTCGTTCGTTAATCAAGGGTTACCTGCCTTACCTGGTCGTGTTGGCCGTCGTGCTGCTGTTGCTGCTGAAGCAACCGGATCTCGGCAGTGCCATGATTATTGCCGGGGTTGCTTTGTCGATGCTGATTGTTGCCGGAGTGCGTTGGCTGTACATTCTGCCGACCCTCCTGATGTCTCTGCCGGTTCTTTACGTCCTGGTGATGAGTGCTGACTATCGACGGCGGCGGATTCTGGCTTTTCTCGATCCCTGGGATGACCCTTTCGATACCGGTTTCCAGATCATTCAGAGTCTGGTTGCCTTCGGCAAAGGCGGGATTTTCGGGCAAGGATTGGGGGTTGGTGAGCAGAAGTTGTTCTATCTGCCGGAAGCGCACACCGATTTCATCTTTTCCGTTATCGGTGAAGAGTTGGGATTGGTCGGCGTGCTGGTGGTGGCATCAATGTTTTTGTTGCTGGTCCTCTGCGGGATTCGCATTGCCCTGCAGTGTCAGGACCCCTTCGGCCGTAATCTGGCATTCGGCTTGAGTCTGCTGCTTGGCCTTGAGGCCTTTGTCAACCTGTCGGTCTGCATGGGGTTGTTGCCGACCAAAGGGCTGGCGCTGCCTTTTATCTCCTACGGTGGGACCAGTCTGGTGGTCTGCTTGATAGCCGTGGGCATTCTCCTGAATATTTCCACTGTGCAGGAGACCAAGAGATGAGGCTGCTGCTGGCCGGTGGCGGAACCGGAGGACATCTGTTCCCGGCGGTCGCCTTAGCGCAATTGCTGTTGGCACAGGATCAAGGGGCTGCAGTACAGTTTGTCGGCACCGCAAAAGGTCTGGAAGCCAGGCTGCTGCCGAAGCTGGGCCTGCCGTTACAGACCGTTGATATGGCCGGAGTGGTTGGGCGTGGCTGGCGTGGGAAGTTGGAGATGATACCGGGATTACTGAAAAGTATGCAGCAGGCAAAGCGGATTATTCAGGGGTTTCATCCCGACCTGGTGCTCGGGGTCGGCGGCTACTCTTCGGTTCCGGTGCTGTTGACGGCAAAGCGTCTGGGCATCCCTTACCTGATTCACGAACAGAATGCTATTCCGGGACTGAGTAACCGGTTGCTCGGTCGTTGGGCAAAGCGAATTTTCCTCTCGTTCGCCAATAGTGGCCGAGGTTTTGATGCGCGGAAAACCCTGGTGACCGGCAACCCTTTACGTTCCGGGTTTGCGGCCGTAGCGCCGGCGCTTCCAAAAAATGGTAAGCTGTTGATTTTTGGCGGCAGTCGCGGGGCACGGGCGATTAACCAAACGGTCATGGATATGTTGCCACTCTTGAAAGACTGGCCGGAATTGCCGGAAATTCTGCACCAGACCGGCGAGGATGATCTGCTGTCGGTGCGGCAGGCTTATTCTGCTGCGGGGATGGATCCACAGCAGGTCGTACCGTTTATCGATGATATGGCAAAAGCTTACGCGGAAGCTCGGTTGATTATCTGTCGTGCCGGAGCAACAACCCTGGCGGAACTGACGGTCTGTGGTCGACCGGCGATCCTGATCCCTTTTCCCTTCGCCGCAGCGGATCACCAGACCGCCAATGCCGGGGCTCTGGCTGCTGTGGGAGCCGCAAAATTGCTGCCGCAGCAGGAGTTGACGGCTGAAACGTTGGCAGCTTTGGTCGGCGAGCTGTTTGCCGATCAAAAGTCTTTACAGCAGATGGCCGATCAGGGGCGAACTTTGGGACAGCCGGGTGCCGCAGAAAAGATTTTAAATGAGTGTCGTCGCTTGCTCGGCACTCCACTGCCGGAGGCGGGATAGATGTACGGACGGATCAAAAAAATCCATTTTGTCGGCATCGGCGGCATCGGTATGAGTGGCATTGCTGAATTGTTGCTCAACCAGGGTTACCGGGTTTCCGGGTCCGACCTGCGGGAAAGTGATACCACGCAACGACTGGTGGAATTAGGTGGCGAGATTGTTATCGGGCACCGTGCGGAAAATATCATCGAGTGTGATGTGGTGGTCACCTCCACGGCGATCAAGGCAGATAATCCGGAAGTTGTCGAAGCCCATCGCCAGCACGTGGCGGTGATTCCGCGGGCGGAGATGCTCGCCGAGCTGATGCGCATGAAGTATGGCATCGCCATCGCCGGAACCCACGGTAAAACGACGACCACCAGCATGATGTCCGTGGTATTGCATCACGCCGGAATCGATCCTACGGCAGTCATCGGCGGAAAACTGGATGCATTCGGTTCCAACGCCAAGCTTGGGCGCGGGAAATTCCTGGTGGCCGAGGCGGATGAATCGGACGGATCTTTCATGCTTTTGTCGCCGACCATCGCTGTTGTCACCAATATTGATGCCGATCACCTCGATTTTTATTCCGGAATTGATGAAATCAAGCAGATATTTATCGATTTTATCAACAAGGTGCCCTTTTACGGGCGTGCCGTCCTCTGCCTCGACGACCCGAATATTCAGGATATTCTTCCCGAAGTGAAGAAACGTTATCTGACCTACGGTTTCAGTAGTCAGGCCGATTTTCATGCCAGTGATGTCCGCCATCGCCAGGGGCGGACCAGTTTTACCGCCTACTTCCAGGGGCAGGAGCTGGGCCGAATCTCCTTCCGGATGCCGGGTCGGCACAACGTGCTCAACGCGTTGTCAGTGATTGCGGTTGCCCATGAGTTGGAAATCCCCTTTTCGAAGGTCATCGGCGGTTTCCGGAATTTCGGTGGCCTGCAGCGTCGTTTTCAGCTGCGCGAGGAAGTCAACGGCATCATGCTGATCGATGACTACGGTCATCACCCGACGGAAATCAAGGCGACTCTGGCGGCAGCCAAAACCGGCTGGAAGAAAAGGGTCATTGCTGTTTTTCAGCCGCACCGCTACAGCCGGACTGCGGCACTGTTTGATGATTTTCTGACGGCATTTTATCAGGCCGACCTGCTGGTGGTGACCGACGTTTATGCCGCCGGTGAGGAGCCGATTGCCGGTGCAACCGGTGCTGCGCTGGCCCAAGGTATTATCGAACACGGCCATAAAGAAACTCACTATCAAGCGAGTCTTGAGGATGCCGCTCACTACCTTGCTCAAGTTGTTGAGCCGGGAGATATGGTGGTGACCCTCGGTGCCGGAAATGTCAACCGGGTTTGCTCATTGTTGGCGGATGAATTGCGTGGGAGAGAGGTTTAAGCGTGAACTGTTTCACTCGCGAAAAGATGCTGCAAAAGAAGATCGGTGTTTTGCTGGGCGGTCTGTCGGCGGAGCGTGAGATTTCTCTGAAAACGGGTCGTGCTTGCCTGCAGGCCTTACAGCAACGCAATTACCGGGCAGTTGCTGTGGATGTCGGTCATGATCTGCCTGCGCAACTGAAAGAGGCAGGAGTCGAGATTGCTTTTGTTGCTCTGCATGGACGTTTCGGCGAGGATGGCCGGGTGCAGGGATTGCTGGAGATGCTGCAGATTCCCTATACCGGCAGCGGTGTGCTGGCCTCAAGTATGGCGATCGATAAAGTCATGACCAAGCAGCTGCTGATCTATCACGAATTGCCGACCCCGGAATTCGATTTTATGCGTCCCGGCGATTCCGGCGAAAGTTTGTTTGAACGGTGCAAGCACCTGCCGCTGGTGGTAAAACCCTCACGGGAGGGATCAACAATAGGCATCAGTATCGCCCATAGTCGTGAAGCCTTGCGTCATGGTATCGACACGGCAGCTGCTCTCGATGGTACGGTCCTGGTCGAAGATTTTATCGCCGGTAGTGAATTGACCGTTTCCGTCCTCAATGGTGAGGCATTGCCGATTATCCAGATTGTTCCCAAGGGGGGATTTTACGACTATCACGCCAAGTATACCGCCGGCGAAACAGAGTACCTGTTACCGGCACCGATCGATGCTGTGAGTACCCGGCGGATTCAACAGGCCGCCGTTGATGCCTGCCGGGCTCTTGGCTGCCGCGGTGCGGCGCGGGTCGATTTTATGATCCGTGAACGTGAATATTACTGCCTCGAAGTCAATACGATTCCCGGGATGACCGAAACCAGCCTGCTGCCGAAGGCTGCTGCTGAGGACGGCATAGATTTCCCCGAACTGGTCGAGCGAATTCTGCTTGATGCAGATCTGGATAAATAAGAGACACGAGTATGCGTGATCTGAAACGACAGAAAAAAGCTCCAAACAAGGTACAGCAAAATCGGCGTAAGAAGCAGAATAAAACGCTGAACCTGCGCAAGATTCTGCACCGGAGCCTGCGCGTGAGCGTCGCACTGTTCAGTGGTGCGCTGATTCTTGTCGGTGGTTTTGTGGCCGGGCAACTGCTGATAGCTTCTGATCTGTTCCGCATTGATCAGGTCACTGTGCAGGGGGGAGAGCGACTGAGTCATCGGCAGATCGTTGCGCTTTCAGATATCCAAACGGGAATGAATACCTTCAACCTCGATCTTGAGCTGATCGGCCGCAAGATTGAGGGGAATCCCTGGGTGCGTGAGGCCCGCGTGCAGCGAATTTTTCCACGGCAGGTAGCGATTCAGATAAGAGAACGGAAGCCGGTGGCAATTATCAATCTCGGCTATCTTTACTACCTGGACGACCAAGGTGAGGTGTTCAAGGTGTTGGATGCCGCCGACCAGCTCGATTATCCGATTATTACCGGCTTCGATTATAAAAAAATTGAGCAGCGTGACCGGCAGTATGCCGGCGATTTGAAATCGATTGTTGAGCTGCTTGCCGACCTGCGACAGCGGGAAAAATTCAAGTTGTCGCAGATCTCTGAAATCCACCGTGAAACCGGCAGCAGCTTCGCTCTGTTTACCGTGAATGGGGCGGTCAAGGTGAAGCTGGGGCAG
This sequence comes from Desulfuromonadaceae bacterium, assembly GCA_030595055.1. GTDB lineage: Bacteria > Desulfobacterota > Desulfuromonadia > Desulfuromonadales > Geopsychrobacteraceae > Malonomonas. The sequence goes on along the minus strand of JAUVEB010000016.1, from coordinate 7,644 downwards.
GATAACTTTACCGAAAAACTGGATCGTCTGGAACGTATCTACGCACAGCTGCAACCACGTCTGTCGATTCTGGATTATATCGACCTGAATGTTAACGAAAAAGTCATTGTTCGAATTGAACGGTCTGCGAAAGCGGCCAGAGGCTGATGCCAAGGGGGTATCATGAGTAATAAAAGGGATAATCTGATCGTTGGACTCGATATCGGAACCACCAAAATCTGCTGTATCGTCGGCAACATGACGGATGAGGGATTGGATGTGGTCGGAATCGGCACCAGCCCCTCAAAGGGGATGCGCAAAGGGGTGGTCATCAATATCGAAAGTACTGTTGAGGCTATCCAGAAAGCGCTCCGCGAAGCTGAACTGATGGCCGGTTGTGAAATCAAATCGGTGTTTGCCGGGATCGCCGGAGGGCATATCAGGGGGCTGAACTCGCAGGGTGTGATCGCCATCAAGAATCGCGAGGTGGCCGGCGATGATCTGCAGCGGGTGATTGATGCCGCCAAGGCAATTGCCATCCCGATGGATCGCGAAGTGCTGCATATTCTGCCGCAGGAATTCATCATTGATGACCAGGACGGCATCCGTGAACCGCTGGGGATGAGCGGAGTCCGTTTGGAGGCAAAGGTGCATATTGTCACCGGAGCCGTCGCCAGCGCCCAGAACATCGTTAAAAGTTGCAACCGGGCCGGGGTCGATGTTGCTGATATCGTTCTTGAGCAGTTGGCCAGCAGCGAAGCGGTGCTCTCGCCGGACGAAAAAGAGTTGGGTGTGGCGCTGGTCGACATCGGTGGCGGAACCTCTGATATCGCAATTTTCTCGGAAGGGGCCATCAAGCATACCTCGGTGCTGTCGATTGGCGGTGATCATCTCACCAACGATATCGCGGTCGGCTTGCGGACCCCGATGGCTGAGGCGGAAAAAATCAAGCAAGCCTACGGTTGCTGTCTGACGTCAATGGTCGGTAAAGACGAAACGGTTGAGGTGCCGTCGGTCGGTGGTCGCGAACCGCGCATCTTGTCGCGACAGCTGTTGGCCGAAATTCTTGAACCGCGGGTCGAGGAAATCTTCTCGCTGGTCAGTCGGGAAATTATCAAGAGTGGTTATGAGGAGGTGATTGCTTCCGGAGTTGTTATCACCGGCGGAAGCGCCATCCTGCCGGGGATGCCGGAGTTGGCGGAACAGGTTTTCAACCTGCCGGTGCGGCGCGGAAACCCGCTTGACATCGGTGGCCTGACCGATGTCGTCAATTCCCCGATTTACGCCACCGGGGTCGGTCTGGTGAAGTACGGCAGCCACAATCTGCAGACGCAGAATTTCAAGATCGGCGAAGCCAATGTTTTTGAACGGGTTTCACGGCGAATGAAGGAATGGTTCGGCGAATTTTTTTAGTAATAATTATATAATAATTACTTGATAATAAAATAGAGTTGAGCTAAATTAAGCAAAATTAAAATTAACTAGCTGGGGGATCTGCGGAGAACTTTCAGCGTAACTGAGTAAGGGGATGGCAAAATGCCTAATCAAGAGGGAGTCATGTTTCAGTTTGAAGGTGCCTTGGATCAAGCCGCCAAGATTAAAGTGATCGGCGTCGGTGGGGGCGGCGGGAACGCCGTCAATACGATGATTCGCTGCAATGTGGAGGGGGTTGAATTTATTGCCGCCAATACGGATGCCCAGGCATTGCAACGCAGTGATGCGGTGGTGAAAATCCAGCTCGGAGGACAACTGACCAAGGGGTTGGGTGCCGGGGCAAATCCGGACATCGGACGTCAGGCGGCGGAAGAGGATCACCAGCGGCTGGTCGAGATGTTTGAGGGTTCGGACATGGTTTTTGTTGCCGCCGGGATGGGCGGTGGAACCGGTACCGGAGCAGCTCCGGTTATTGCCAAGGCCGCTAAAGAGGCCGGTGCCCTGACGGTTGGTGTCGTGACCAAGCCTTTCAGTCGCGAAGGCAGGCAGCGGCTGCAACGAGCCGAGCAGGGGATTGCCGAATTGCGTGAGGTGGTTGATTCACTGGTGGTGGTGCCGAATGATCGGTTGCTCGGATTGGCCGGTAAAAACATGAGCATCCTTGATGCCTTCAAACCGGCTGATGACGTGCTGCGCCAAGCTGTGCAGGGGATTTCAGACCTGATTACCACCGATGGTTTGATCAACGTCGACTTTGCCGATGTGCGCACGGTTATGAGTAACCGCGGCATGGCGATGATGGGTATCGGGATTGCTGAAGGCGAGCGTCGTGCCGCCGAAGCGGCGTACAATGCGATCAGCAGCCCACTCTTGGAAGAAGTCGATATCTCCGGCGCAATGGGGGTCCTGGTGAATATCTCCGGTTCTTCATCGATGACCATGGAGGAGTTTGAAGAGGCATCGACCATTGTTCATGAAAAGGTTCATGAAGATGCCAATATCATTGTCGGTCTGGTGATTGACGAGAGTCTTGGCGAGAAGATCAAGATCACCGCCATTGCGACCGGATTCGGTGGCGCTTTTGATAATAAGCAGGGGGTGACCGATCTCATCCGCGAACGTTCCGAGGCGCTGCTGCGTAGCAATGCCAAGGTTGATCTTGACGTGCCGACCGTTATCCGCAATCAGCAGACTGTTTCATTTGCCGGTAGGCAACGTGAATCCACGGGGCGAACCCGTGATCTGTTTGTTGATGACGAGCAGTTCGATATTCCGACTTTTCTGCGTCGCCGGGTCGATTGATCGTCCTTGCCGTAACCTGTTTAATTTAATGGGGAAATTTTCTGAATTTGTAATCTGTTCAGCACCGTACAAAAGACCGTCATTTCGGCAGGATTTTAGCCGGAACCCAGATTTCAGAAGACCAAAAGACTGAATCCCCGATAGCTGCACTTAAGGGATGACAGGCGTTTTTTCTGCTGATCTGATAATGCTGAAGAGTTACCTGGATTTCCGCATGTAGCGGATAGTTACGCCCGATTTCAACCACGCACATCTGTGGTGGAAAGATGTTTCAATTGTGATGTAAGCCGGTTCTCCGCCCGGCGGATGTACAGCGTTTCCTGTATATTGTAATACTACCCTGACGACTCCCTCGTCACTGGGGCCGCTTTTGCGGCCCCTTTTCTTTTTTTGCCGCACAGGGCAATATGTTGCTATGTCCAGAAAGCTGATCGATAAAATTCGTCATCGACTTGCCGCCGAATCGGGAGCTGTCGTGCATCCCTGGGAAGGACGCTATCGCGTCGCCTTGATCTATCCCAATACCTATCGCCAGGGAATGAGCAATCTGGGTTTTCTGAGCGTTTACCAGCTGATCAATCAACGTGACGACTGCCTCTGTGAGCGTTTTTTTCTGCCGGATGAAGACGATCGAAGCGAATATCAACGGAGCGGTTTCTCGTTGGTTTCTCTCGAATCACAACGACCGTTGCGGGATTTTGATCTGATCGCCCTGTCGATCTCTTTTGAGAACGATTATCTCAATTTACCGACCCTGTTTTCCCTGGCGGATATTCCATTATTTGCCGACAAACGGGATCCGTCCTTGCCCCTGGTTCTGTTCGGTGGTGTCTGCGCATTTCTCAATCCGGAACCATTGGCAGAGATCGTCGATCTGGTTGCCGTAGGCGAGGCGGAACCGATTCTGCCGAAGCTGCTGAGCTGTTTGGCGCAAGGCAATGTGGCCAGGGAAAACTTGTTCCACGAACTGGCCGGGCTGCCGGGAATTTACCTGCCGAGGTTTTATGATTGTACTTACCGCAAGGACGGAACGATCGGTGACTACCGCTCAGCTGCCGCAGTCGGAAAACAGGTTCGGCGTCAATATCTAAATGATTTGGACAGTTCAGCCAGCCGCAGTTTTATCCAAGCCGAAGAGACTGAGTTCGGTGACATGGCTCTTTGCGAGGTGTCGCGCGGCTGCACACGGGGTTGCCGATTCTGCGCAGCAGGCTATATTTACCTGCCGTTTCGGCAGCGCAGTCTGGTGAATCTGCTGGAACAGGTTGATGCCGGGCTTTGCCAACGGCAAAAAATCGGTCTGGTCGCGGCGGCGGTTGCCGATTATGCTGAAATCGCACCCCTGCAACAGGGAATTTTGCAGCGCGGCGGGAAAGTTTCGGTTTCCAGTTTGCGGCTTGATGCGCTGACGGCAGAAGAGGTCGCCGGTATGCGCGAGTCGGGTCTGCGTACCGCGGCCATTGCCCCGGAGGCGGGTAGCCAGCGGATGCGTAACCTGATCAATAAAGGACTGGATGAAGAGCAGATTCTGCATGCGGTGCAATTGTTGGCCGCCGGCGATATCCTCAATCTAAAGCTCTACTTTTTGATCGGTCTGCCGACTGAAGAGCAGAATGATCTGGATGAGTTGGTTGCTCTCGCCGAAAAGATTCGTCTGCTTTGGCGTGAAGCGGGTAGAAAAAGAGGCCGGATGGGCACGCTCACCCTGAGTGTCAATCCGTTTATTCCCAAGCCCTTTACCCCTTTACAGTGGGCGGGGATGGACGGCGAGAAGAGCCTCAAAAAGAAGATTCGTTTTCTCCGAGCCGCTGTTGCTCGCATGCCGAACACTAAACTGATCAGTGAATCGATCCGCAGTTCGGTGTTACAGGCGTTCCTGTCCCGTGGCGATCGACGGATTGCTCAATTGTTGCCCGGCCTGAGCGCGGGCGGTAATCTCAGACAACTCTGTAAAAAAGCCGGTCTGGATCTCGAATTTTACGTCACACGAGAGCGGGGTGAGAATGAGATCTTCCCCTGGGAAGTCATCGATCAGGGAATGCGCCGCGATTATTTGTGGCAGGAATATCAGCGGGCCCTGGCAGGATCTTTAACTCCCCCCTGTTTTCCGGGTTGCCACCGTTGCGGCATTTGTTCCTGAAAACTATGGAAAGTCAATCTCTCGCCGTGACCACATTGATCCGTCTGTTCCTGCCGTTCGGTCTGGGCTACTTTGTTTCTTACCTTTTCCGCACCGTCAATGCGGTCATTGCCCCGGATCTGATTGTCGATCTGGGATTGAGTCCTGCTGATCTGGGTCTTTTAACCTCAGTCTACTTTCTCGCTTTCGCAGCTTTTCAACTGCCCCTCGGACTGCTGCTGGATCGTTTCGGCCCGCGCCGGGTGGAGTCGGCCCTGTTGTTGTTCGCTGCGGTGGGAGCTTTGTTATTTGCCCGTGCAGAATCTTTGGCCGGCTTGATTGTCGGACGGTCACTGATCGGCCTGGGAGTCTCTGCCTGTTTGATGGCTGCCTTTAAATCATTTACCGCCTGGCTGCCGTCTGCACGCCTGCCTTTTGCGAATGGCCTGCAGATGGTTTCCGGCGGCCTTGGTGCAATGGTGGCGACGACCCCGGTACAAGCTGCCTTGAAAGTCACCGATTGGCGCGGAGTTTTTACCGCCTTGGCGGTTCTTGGATGTTTGGCGGCCGTCGCTGTTTTTCTGATTGTCCCGGAAAAACCGCACCAAAAAGGTGATGAAACCCTCGCCGAACAATTGCGTGGGCTGCGTTTTGTCTTGACCAGTCGTGCTTTCCGGCAGATTGCCCCTTGGGCTTTTACCGCGCAAGCTGCTTATCTGTCGATTCAAGGTCTTTGGTCCGGTCCCTGGTTACGGGATGTTGCCGGTTACGAACGGGCTGAAGTTGCGCAGATGCTCTGGTGGATCGCTGTCGCGATGATTCTTGGATATTTCTCTTTCGGCAATTTGGCCGGACGTTTGGCACGCCGGGGAGTGCGTACGGCGACCGTTGCGGCCGGCGGGATGATGATTTTTATCCTTGTCCAGTTTCTGCTGGTCATTTTTCCCGGCAATGCGGCACTGCTCTGGCTCGGTTTTGGATTTTTCGGCACCGCCTGTATTCTGCCCTATGCCGTGCTCTCCCAGGCTTTTCCGCAACAGCTGGGCGGACGCTGCAATACGGCTCTGAATCTGCTGGTGTTTGTCGGTGCCTTTACCGCCCAGTGGTTGATCGGTGCGATTGTCGGTCTCTGGCCGACAACTGCAACGGGTGGTTATCATGCGGATGGCTACCATAGCGCGTTGCTGATTTTAATCGCTGCACAGCTACTGGCAGCCGGTTGGTTTTTTGTTGCCGGTCGCAAGACCTTGCCGTGAAACGATGTGGCGCATAAATCTGCAGCGGGCTTTCCCGATCCTGCATGGCCGGTAAAATGACCCTCACCTGTGAATTAATATGTTATTGTTCCGGCAGTTTATTTGAATTTTTGTTGCCATAGCAATGAAGATGTACTGGTAAAAAGTCATGAGATGGCTAAGCCATCAATGGAGGTATCGGGATGGCTATCGAAATCAGGGTTCCACAATGGGATAAAAAAATATCTTCCGCGCAACTGCGCTGCTGGCGGGTCGCTGAGGGGACTGCGGTGGCACGCGGTGAAATTCTCGCTGAGTTGGAAGGTGATGCGGTTATCATCGAAGTAGAAGCCACCGTGGCGGGAATTTTGAGCCGTTGTCTGGTTGCTGCAGGGGATACGCTGAAAACCGGCCAGCTGATGGCCTATTTCATTCCCGATCAGGATGAGGCGATCAGTGCGGTTCCGCCGCGTATTTCAGCGACTCCGGCGGCACGCAAATTAGCCCGTGAATTGAATTTTCCACTTGACCGGATTGAGGGAACCGGCCCCGGCGGAAGGATTGTGCTGCCCGATGTCGAGCACGCTTACTCTGACCGCATCCCTGCTGCGGTGGTTGTTTCTCGGGATCTGACCCATCAGGCCGCCGCCGCCGGAAGCGGCAAGAGGGTCAAGGTGAAGCGCCTGCTGGCCCGCAAAATGGAAGAAGCCTGGAAGACGATTCCGCATTGTTACACGACCATGAGCGTCGATATGACTGACGTGATTCGTTTTCGCAAGGATCTTGGTTTTACCATCAACGATTTCGTTTTGGCGGCGACTGCACAAGCGTTGCAGGAACACCCCTGGTTTAACAGCCATTGGAATGGTGAGCAGGGTGTGGAACAAGCTGATATCAATTTGTCGATGGCTGTTGCCACCGAACTGGGGTTGTTCCAGCCGGTCATTCGTCACTGTGAACAACTCAGCCTGAGGCAGATCAGTGAACAGGCAAGAGAATTGAGTTTGTCGGCAAATTCCGGGGAGTTGACCAGGGAGCAGATGGAAGGGGGAACGTTCACGGTCAGTAATATGGGGATGCTCGGGGTTGAGTCTTTTACGGCGATTATTACCCCGCCGCAGGCTGCTGTTTTGGCAGTCGGGACAGTCAAGGGCGAGGTGATTGTCGATGAACAGGGTGAGCCGGCAGTGGCGCCAATCATGCGCCTCACCCTGTCAACCGATCACCGGATTCTCGATGGAGCCGATGCCGCTGAATTTCTGGATACCCTTAAGAGCTACCTTGAAGCACCGATTATCCTGGTCGGTGATTGAAGGTAAGGGCGTTCGGAACCCACTGTTAAAAAAATTGGCTGCTGCGGAATGATTTTAGTTTGAAAATCGGAACAGGCTGTTGAAATTTCTGACCTTGCTGTTTGCTACCCAGTTTAGGGGTGGGCGGAAATTGTCTGATAATGTGGGGGTTGTAGGAAGCGCTCTTTCTTGCCTGAAAAGTTGCATCGATATATGTTGGAACAACATTTAGTATTATGTTGTCAGGAGGATTTGTCATGAAGGGTCGAAAAATAAATCCGTC
>JAUVEB010000005.1 GCA_030595055.1 Desulfuromonadaceae bacterium | reverse complement strand
GACGGCACCTTCTCGCTGCGCAACGCTTCAACATCCCGACACAATTGCGTCAGACGCACGACTAACTCATCGAAGTCGGTATAAAAATAGCGGCCATGCTGCTCTTCCGGCAGATGTTCAGGATAGGCGAGACGTTTGGGCAACAGCGGCCGGCAGTTGCAATAGATCGCCTGGATCACGCTGACACCGAAGAAATCATGAATCGAGGTCACCGGCAGGATATCGGCACGCCAGAGCCAGGCGGCGTAGTCGGTGAAACTTTCAGCGTAACCCCAGTGGACAATCCGACTGTCAAGCCTCTCGCGCGCCTCGGCAAAAACCGCCGGCTGCTTACGATAGGATTCTCCCAACACGGCCAGTTCGAAATCGACGCCCTGCTCCTGCAGGACAAAAAGGGCGCGGAAGAACTCCTCGGGATTTTTGTCGTACTCCCAACGATGGTTCCAGAGCAGCAGCGGCGGTCGGTTGCCGGCACTCTCCGGCGCGGGGCGCAAAGCATCAAACTGCCGCAGCTCGAGACCCAGGTGCAGGGTGCGGCTTTTCTCGGCGATCTGCTGTACCGTCTCGGACTCTGTGTGGTCGGGAAACGACGCTAAAAATCCGGGCAGTTCGGCCAGGAAGTCTCGCCGATGATAAGCGGAATTGAACAACAGGGCATCGGCAGCTAATGTCGAAGAGTAGTTGATAAAAGAGTAATGAGCATCTCGGTGTTGAGCGGGGTCGGCATCGGTCGGCGACCATGGATAGGTCAGCTGGTTTTCGTGAAAATAGAGTGCGGTGGGAATATCGGCCGTTACCTTGCGGGTCAGGGCAAGAAAGGTCGTCAGGTCGAGCATATCAGTGGCCAACAGCAGGTCGGGTCGATCATCAGCGTCCAGAAACTCACGTGCCAGAGTTACTGCTCCACCGTGCATCCGCCATTTCCAATACTGGCCGGTCAGACCGAGAATCTTCACCTGATGCCGACTGTGCGTCGCGTACTCTCTCGCCCAGGCTGCATGTGAGCCGACCAGAAAAGGTTCAAGCAGGAGAATCTCCATCGTCGGCTATTCCTGCTCCGTCAGCTCTTCAACCATCCGCCAGGCTTCTTCCACCAGCACATCGGCCAGTTCGGACTGAGCGACCTTGCGCACCACTTCCCCGCGCCGGAACAGCAACCCCTGCCCTCTCCCCCCGGCAATCCCCAAATCAGCCTCGCGAGCCTCGCCGGGACCATTGACCACACAACCCATCACTGCAATGGTTAAGGGTTTCGGCAAATCATGTAAGCGCCGTTCGACCTCTTCGGCAATGTCGATCAGATCGATCTCGCAACGCCCGCAGGTCGGACAGCTGATGAACACCGGTCCGCGCTCCCGCAACTCCAGACTCTTGAGAATCTCCCAGCCGACCCGCACTTCCTCCACCGGGTCCCCGGTCAGGGAGACCCGCAGGGTATCGCCGATACCATCGTAAAGCAGCGTTCCCAGGCCGACGGCACTCTTGATGGTGCCGGCCCAGGTTGTCCCCGCCTCGGTAATCCCGATATGCAGAGGGTAATCGACCTGCGTTGCCAACAAACGGTAAGCTTCAACGGTCCGCCGGATATCGGAAGACTTGAGGCTGACCTTGATTTCCGCATAGTTCAACTCTTCAAGAAGGTGGATATGCCCCAGAGCACTCTCGGCCATCGCTGCGGCGGTGGGATGCCCATATTTTTGCAGCAGCTGCTTTTCCAGCGAACCGCCATTGACCCCAATGCGAATCGGAATCGCTCGCTCCCGGCAGGCAGCAACAACCTCTGCCACCTTCCAACGTTCACCGATATTGCCCGGGTTCAGCCGCAGGCCATCAACCCCCTGCTCCAAGGCTGTCAGGGCCAGTTTATAATCGAAATGGATATCGGCAATCAGCGGCATCCGGCAGCTCTGCATGATGGCACCCAAAGACTGCGCGGCCTGTTGGTCGGGTACCGCACAACGGATAATTTCACATCCGGCAGTCTGCAGTGCAGCGATCTGCGCCAGAGTTGCGGTCACATCGCGGGTATCGGTGTTACACATCGATTGCACACTGATCGGCGCATCTCCCCCCACGGCAAAATTGCCAAGCTTGATCTGACGGCTTTTACGTCGCAACGGCTCTACTCCTTATCGATAAATTCAGCCGCGAGTTTACCGCTATCACCAGCGACAATCAAGCGGACCGATGTTTGACAGCGACCGGCCTCCGGGAGTACTCTGCGCTTCCCGTGAGAAATCACCAGCAACTATTGAATCGCCGAAGAGAAACGACTATTTCTGTGAAAAAACAGCAGAGTAAAAAACAGCCCCCCCGGGAAACCCTGAAACTGACCATCGATGCCCTTGACGACGAGGGGATCGGCCTGGCCTCTCATCAGCGCAAAACCGCCCTTGTGCAGGGGGCCTTGCCGGGCGAAACAGTCCTCGCCGAAGTCGAACACGAAGGGCGGACCCACATCTATACCCGGCTGCGCAGAGTGCTGCGCAATGCCCCGCAACGCACCGCCCAGATCGCCTGCGAGCTGGAGCAGAGCTGCCTCGGCTGTCCGCTGATCCGCATGAAGTATCAGGCGCAGCTTGATTACAAACAGCAGCGGGTCGAACAAGCTCTCGAGAGAGAACAGTTACTGAGGGACGAACTGGTCAGCACAACGCTGGCATCGGACCCACCCTTCGGTTATCGTGCCGGCGCCAAGCTGGTGATTGGACGCAAGCGGGAGAAAGTGCTGATCGGTCTTTATCGGCGGGGCAGCCACGAAATTATCGATTGCCCTGATTGCCCGGTTCATCACCCGCTGATCAATAAAATCACTGCGGTGCTGCGCGAGGAAATCCAGCGGCAGGAGGTGTCCGTTTATAACCCGCAGCACAAACGGGGTCTGCTGCGCTATCTGCTGATCCGGGTCAGTCCGACCAGAAACAAGGCACTGGTGACCTTTGTCAGCAACGACCGCGACCTACGACAACAACCGAAACTGGGCAAATGGCTGATGCGCAAGGTTCCGGAGGTCATTGCCGTACACCAGAACATCAACAGCTCAACCGGCAATGTCATTCTCGGCCAGGAAACTCTCAAGCTGCACGGCCTGCCCGACCTGATCGATCAGGTCGGCGATATCCGGCTGCGGATTGCCCCGGAAGCCTTTTTCCAGGTCAACAGTTTACAGGCAGCACGTATCTACACCATGGTTCGCGAATGGGCCCAATTGACACGAAAAGACTCGGCGATCGACCTTTACTGCGGCATCGGCGGCATCGCCCTGCATCTGGCACAGGATGCCGGACAGGTCTATGGCATCGAATATGTCCCGGAAGCGGTGCGTAACGCTGCGGATAATGCAGAATTGAATGGATTGAAGAACTGCCGGTTTGTGGCCGGTGATGCCGCGGAAGAGCTGCAGAAACTGGGCTTGGAGAATGAGGATCTGGCCCTGGCGACACTCAACCCGCCACGCAAGGGCTGCTCAAAAGAACTATTGCAGGAGCTCTGTCAAATCCGCCCACAACAGATCATTTATGTCTCCTGCGATCCCGACAGTTTGGCCCGCGACCTGCGACTGCTGGTGGACCAGGGTTATCAACTGGTTCGCGTCCAACCGGTCGACATGTTTCCGCAGACATCCCACGTGGAAACGGTTGTCCAACTGAATCTTTCCGGAGGCTGAGAATGTTGAATGATACAACCCTGGCGGCCGTTTTACTGATCTGTGCCGGAATTATCCACAACTACAGCTTCATGTGCCGCAAGCTACCCAAGGAAAAACTGAAAATTCCGTACCCGTCATCCACCGTCGGCATGCTTCTCTTCGACCTCAGTTGGTTGCTGATGGTGGCCTATGGCTTTTATCTCACCCTGCAAATTTCAACGATGCTTGGTATGGTCGCAGCCGGCATTTACTTTCTGCTGTTCCCCTTCCTCCTGCAACCACCCTTGGCCAGACTGCTCGGATTCAGGAGTTTGAGCGATTTTGTCAACAGCACTGATACACACAGAAACAGGGAAAACTGAATTGGGCAAAAAAACAGCGGCACCTGAATATCTCGGTCACCGCCACTTGTATAAATCTGCCCGGTTGATGCTTCAGCTAAAAGGTTGAGACTCCCCCATCACCCGAAAAACAACATTGACAAAATTTCGGAAAATCTCCTCTTCGTCACGACCTTTGTTGAAAATGACCGTACGGCACCGCCGGGAGTTAAATCCTTTGAGATAATGTGCCACCATCTGGCCACTGTCCAGGTATTTCTGGACCAGGCTCTTCGACATAAAAGACACACCGCCACCGGCCAGCACTGTCTGGCAAGTCAAATGCAGATCATCGGAAACCATCACTCCGGTGAACTCCTCCAACTGTCGACCCGCCTTTGAAAGGCCTGTCATAAGCAACTTTTTGGAACTGCAGCCATCTTTTCGGGCGAATAGCCGCATCTTTAAAAGCTCGTCTAAATCAATATCAGGGGCTGACAAAGCTAACTCGGGGGCACTGACGAAAACCAGCTCATCCTCCGGCAGAGGGTAGGTTTGAAAACCACTCAGATCTCTTTCCCGACAATGCTCGATCACCACCAGGTCAAACTCCTGGTTACGAACCCCCTCCAAAGCCTGATCGGGGCTGAGAAACAGAAACTTGAGATCAACAGAACTACTGTTTTCCAGCATAAAGGTATTCAGCACGTCAGGCAGAAAAACTGTCCCGAACGTCGGCGTACAACAAAGAGAGAGCTGCTGTTTGTCGGTCAATCGTTGTAGATCACGAACCAGAGCATCCTGCAAAGCGAGAACCCTGTTTGCCATCTCCAGAACAAGTTCCCCGGCTTGTGTTAAACTCAACTTGGAACCGAAACGACACATGAGTTTCTGTCCGAAGCGATCTTCCAGAAATTTGATTCGCTGAGAAACTGCCGACTGGGTCAGGTGAAGGATTGTCGCTGCCTTGGAAAAACTACCAGCCTCGACAGCGGTCACCAAGGTTTTCAAATATCGCGTATCCATACAATTATCCAAATATTACGAATCAACACTATTAACAAGTTTAATATATATATAAAAAGGATTCGTTTTGTCCTGCTGCAAAAAATGTGTCATTATATTCTGTGAATTCTTACCATTAGTCAAATATAATCGGTAACTGTTCAGTAAGATGTGCTGGTGATGCCCATGGAAAGGGTGGCCATGCATTCATTCAATCGGCGACCCTTGGAATGGGCGGCAGCAAACTATCAGCACCCATTTTTAATAGCTTACTATAATCGCTTAGTGACCTAACGGAAAAGGAGGTTTATATATTCGGGTCAGCTTCTGTCAGAAAGTTTAAGTACTGAAAAATGAAGCGGAAAATCCCCCAAGCTTGTATTCACAAAAGGAGGTAACATGTCATCCAAGTTTTCCGGTACCAAAACCGGCAGACTGGTGGGGCTGTTTTTCCTGGTTCTGATCCTGGGCGCTTGCGCCACGGGAGCGATCAGAGAAAAAATGCTCACCTTGCCTGCCATTGATGGTGCCACCTACGTCGGGCAGGACAGCTGCCTGGACTGCCATGAAGATATGGCAGAAAGTTTCAGCCACAACGTTCACGGGCGTCTGGCTGATTTCGAAATGATGGGTGCAGAAAAAGGCTGCGAATCCTGCCACGGTCCCGGCAGTCTGCACATTGACAGCGATGGAGACACCGAGAAAATTCTCCGCCCGGCAGAATTGAACGCCGAAGAAACCGGCGCCATCTGCGCCACCTGTCATACCGACGGCAACCTGATGGACTGGACCCACAGTGAACACGCCTTGGCAGACCTCAGCTGTACCGACTGTCACAGCATACACGCTGAAAAGCCTCTTAAAGCCAACCTGAAACAAGAAGATCCCGAGCTGTGCTACTCCTGTCACCAGGAGATGATGGCAAAAACCAATTTCCCGTCTCATCATCCAATCAAAGAAGGCAAGATGAGCTGCGGCGATTGCCACAACCCGCACGGTGAGTTGAACACCCACGAGCGCACCAACGATCTGTGCCTCGACTGCCACACCCGCTACCAGGGTCCGTTTGTCTTCGGTCACGCCCCGGTTGAGGATGATTGCACGATCTGCCACGATCCGCATGGGTCCGTTGCCGGCAACCTGCTGGTACAAAATGAGCCGTTCCTCTGCCTGCAGTGCCATGAAGGACATTTCCATCTGCTGCGCTTAGGAAGAGAGCCTGATGGTGCCTCTGACGCCGCAACAATTGCAGCGAATCCGCACGGCGCTGAGGGTTTTCAAAAATCCTTCGGCACCAAATGTACAACCTGCCACCAGGTTGTTCACGGCAGCGACTTCCCGTCTCAACCGCTCGGCGGTGGCGGCCTGACCCGTTAACTTTAGGAGGCTAAAAATGAAGCAACGCCATTTATGGCTGCTTGCATTGCTGTCTATCCTGACCTTAATGACGACCACCACCCTGGCAATCGCTGAAGAAGGAAAAGCGAGCGGTCATGTGGAAATCGGCATTTCGGGCATGGAGACGGATGACAGCCCTGCACGCGTCAACGAATATGTCAACACCAGAGCAGAGGAAGGCTTCAGTTTTGCACCGAGCCTGTCTCTGGAATTTGTGGATAATGGTTCAGCCTTTGATTTCGAGGCTGACATCATGGGACCACGTGATCAGGAATTCAGCCTGGGTTTTGATTACAAAAGAATCTTCAAATTCGGCTTTGATCACCAGGTTCTGGAACACTGGAAAGATCATGACACCCTGGAGCACGTCGGGGCCACTGCCCGCAATGATGTTAACGGCAATCAGCCTCGAGTCACTACAGATGCCACGGTTGGACAACTAGCTGGTGCGCCTGCCGTACCTGAAGCTGGAGCCCTTGAGCGTTACTATCAAGAGATGGACAATAATTACATTGTCACCCGTCGGGAAACTAAGGCTGAAGCAAGTCTGACCATTCCCGAGCTACCGAACATCACTTTCCATACCGGGATGCGGATCGAAACCCGCGAAGGGCTTGAGCAAGCCATCACGTCAAGTAAATGTAACCAATGTCATGTACAAGCCAATGGCAAAGAGATAGATGAGCGGACCGAGGACTGGACATTTGGTGCCACAGGAAAATTTGGCATGGCCACAATTGAATATGAGTACCTGACCCGCGAATTCACTGAAGACGGACAGGATCCAACTTATAACTACCTGAGCTCTCCTGGTACACATGGCGGCATACCTGATGCCGACCAGTTGTTGTATTCAGGTTCACAGGCCTATAAAGTGACCCCGGATTCAAAAAAAGACAGCCATATGCTGAAAACCAGGCTTGATTTCAACCGTGACTCATCACTTTCAGCTACTTATGTCAATGCCGAAGTCAAGTCGGACAAAGCTGGTGAAGCAGGTACCTACTCCCTGGACACCAACGCGTTAACCAGCGAATTCGAATCATTTTTCCTCAAGGGCGCAACCCGTATTGGCGATTTACGTATGTCTGTCCGTGGTGGAACCTATGAAATTGATGGTCCGGACTATTATGTTACTTTCCCTGACAGGGACGATGCTGCCAATCACAATCACACCTTTGATAACCCAGCGCATTATGAATCAGCTGAAACTCGTGATGTAACGGAATTCGGCATTGATGGTGTTTATCGGTTGGCAAAGGGAACAACTCTGCGTCTCGGCTATGAGTACGAAGACATTGATCGGGAAGAAGCAGAGTTGGGTGAAACTGAAACCCACACCTTTAAAGTGGCTGTCAAATCGCGCTTGAATAAGCAACTCTCAGGACGGGTCAGCTATCAATATCAAGACATTGATGAGCCGCTTCGTGGAGCAAACACAGGGATTTTACAATCAGCAGAATTTATGAGTGCCATTTATCCCGGCTTTGCCTCTGATCTCACTGCTAATTACGCTGGGGATCCAGGCAATACAACTGCTGTTTTCTATTGGAACAGTGTGTATCCGAACCGGAAGCTGGAAACGTCTGTTGACCCAGAAAGTGTCCATGAGGCCAAATTTTCTGCAACCTGGACACCTTCGGCCAATATGGCAGCAACAGTATTTGCCCGAGTGCGGACGGAAGAAAATGATGCAGTTAAGTATCAACAAAACACTTATGTCCCCGGGGTTTCCCTCTACTACGCACCGAATAGTAAGGTAAATCTAACCATGGCCTACACATTCAATAAGCAGGACACAGAAAATCGGATGTGTGTCGGCTGGTACCATGGCTGAGCGAACAATGTTGCATCGATCCAGTTTGGATCGTACTGTGATATTGCCGAGTACGAAAGTGAAGTCCACACGCTATCTCTGACTACTGATTATCAAGCAACCGAGAAACTGCAAATTAATGCCGGCTTTACCTATAATAAGGCCGAAGATACTTTGGACTGGGATTTTGCTGAGCGTGACTCTCTCATCATGGGTGGTGGTGATTACAACTATGATACCTGGGAACTAAACAACCTGATGGACGAGTACTCTGATCTCTCTTACGAGCAGTATCAGATGACTGTCGGTGGCACCTACAACTTCACCGAAACATTCTATGGAAATGCTTCTTTCACTTATGACATCTTTGATGCAAAAGAAGAATTTGTTTCCGGCGATGAAGACGGAACGGCCTATTATGGCTACGCCGGTATCGGCTGGCGGTTCTGATTTCAAAGTAACTTTTTGAATTGTTTTCTTTTGCCCGGCTGGAAACAGCCGGGCTTTTTCTTACCCACACACCTCTGGCATTCCTCAGTTTGGTAGTTTCGTAGGGTGGGCACTGCCCACCTGATGAGCTGCCTCTTCCTTGGTGGGCGGTACCCACCCTTGACTGACTGGACAATCCCCATTGCTTGGCGTAGGCTTCAGAAATCTTTACCCTCTGGAGATTTAACAATGATTGAACTCGATTATCATCAACATCAATGCCCCTACCCCGTGGTTGAAACCCGCAAGCAGATGCTGACAAATCCCGGTGAAATTATCGAAGTCTTGGTCGGGGATCAGGCGGCCCGTGAAAATATCAGCCGCCTGGCCGGCAAGATGGGCTACCAGGCCACCTGGAAATCGGCAGGACCCAACTACAAACTGACCCTGTCGCCCACTTCCGCACCGCAACAAGAGACTGTGACAACGTCCGGCATCAGTGGCGATAGCGTCGTTTTCTGCGGTAGCGATCAGATGGGCAATGGTGATGAAGAGTTTGGCCGGCTGCTGCTGAAAAATTTTCTTGCCACCTTGGTTGAACTTGATCCGCTCCCCGAAACGATTCTGTTTGTCAACAGCGGTGTCAAACTGGTCTGCACCGGTTCAGAAGCACTGGAAGCCTTGAATATCCTGGCCGACCGCGGCGTCGATATCGCATCATGTGGACTCTGTCTCGAATTCTACAATCTCAAAGAGCAGCTGGCCGTCGGCCGCGCAACCAATATGCTGGAGATTGCTGAAACACAAATGCAGGCCGGACGCCTGATCAATCCGTAGGGCGGGCATTGCCCACCCCCTGTATAGGAAGATAATCGGTAATCGTCACAACACAACCAAGCTAACGACCAATCAACTTGAGATATTTTACACCTTAAGTTATTATCATATTTCAACTTAAAAAGGGTCAAACAGTTTTTATCTTGTAAGGGGGGAGAATAAAACTCATGAGGAAAAAAATACTCATTGTCGATGATAGTCTGCCAATTCTGGAACTTGCCTCGACCATGTTGAAATTGCTCGGGTATGAACCGATCAAAGCCGCTAACGGTGTCGAAGCCCTGAGAGTTCTGGCTGAAGAAAATCCGGTCTTGACCCTGCTTGATGTCGTCTTACCTGATATGGATGGCTTTAAAATTTGTCAGCACATTCGTAACAACTCGGCCACGTCGTCAATGCCCGTTTTTATGGTCACAGCGAAAAAAACCTCGGAGGATATCGAGCGAGGGGTAAAAGCCGGGGCCGACGAATATATCACCAAGCCATTTAAATCGGCAGAAATGGCCAGATTAATTAAAGCCTATATTGGTGCCGGAACATGAAGCATTGTCACATTGCTGAAAGAAAAAAGCTTTCCAACTATCTGGAAAGCTTTTTTTATCCCGAGGAGGTTATCGGGTAGTCCGACAGCTTCCAGGGAGAGTCAAATAAGGGATAAGTCATGTCACAAAAACGCCGCAGCGGAATTCTGCTGCACCCGAGTTCACTGGCCGGACCGCAAGCGATCGGCACCCTCGGACAAGAAGCTTACGATTTTATCGATTTTCTGGTTGCCGCGGGACAATCGGTCTGGCAGATCCTGCCTCTGGGCCCACCCGGTTACGGCAACTGCCCTTATAGCGCCGACTCTGCCTTTGCCGGCAACCCGCAATTGATCAGCTTCGAAAAACTGGTGGCAGCCGGGGATCTATCGACAACAGAATTACCGGAATCGCCTGAAGTCTCCGACGCTGTTGATTTTGTTGCCGTTGAACAGCAGTTGCCGTTATTAAAATCTGCCTACCGGCATTTTATCGAGAACGCCGAGCAAAAAAGACACCGGGATTATGATCAATTCTGTTCAGAACAGGCCTATTGGCTGAACGATTACGCCATGTTTGCAGCCATGCAACAATCTCAGCAAAAGGGCTGGCAGCGCTGGCCGAAGGCTGTCCGGCAAAGACAGGAGGAGGGCCTGCATCAATGGGGAACAAAACTACAAGGGGATATCGCCTGGCATAAATATCTGCAGTTTGTCTTCTTTGAACAATGGTTCGCACTGAAAGACTATGCGAATAGCCAAGGGGTTATGATTCTCGGCGACCTGCCGATTTTTGTTGCAGAGAACTCGGTTGATGTCTGGGCCAATCGCTCGTTGTTTCATTTAGATGAAAAGGATCGACCGACGCTGGTGGCGGGTGTCCCCCCGGATTACTTCAGCAAAAGCGGTCAGCGCTGGGGCAATCCCCTCTACAACTGGGAGCGCATGGCGACCGATAATTTCGCTTGGTGGCGGGCTCGTTTTCACTGGAACCTGCAACAGTTCGACCTGGTACGGGTCGATCATTTCCGTGGTTTTGTCGCCTGCTGGGCCATTCCCGCTCAAGAAAAAACCGCAATCAACGGCAGCTGGGTAACGACTCCGGGCGAACGGCTGTTTACGCTACTGAAAGAAGAGCTGGAAGAATTACCGATTATTGCCGAAGATCTTGGAATTATCACCCCTGATGTCGAAAATCTCCGCGACCAGTTTGCTTTACCGGGCATGAAAATCCTGCAATTTGCTTTCGATTCGGGTCCGAAAAACCCTTACCTGCCGCACAACCATCGAGCCAATTCAGTTGTCTACACGGGAACCCATGATAACAACACCAGTCTCGGCTGGTGGCAAGGACTTGACGCTGAGGGGAAAGCACAGGTCCGGGAATACCTGAAACGTCCCTGCCGCGACATGCCTTGGCCGTTAATCGATTGCGCCCTCGCAAGCGTTGCCGATCTCGCGATCATTCCGATGCAGGATTTTCTCGGCCTGGATGGAAAAGCCCGGATGAACCGCCCCGGTACCGTCCAGGGAAACTGGCTGTGGCGCTTGCTCCCGACGCAGCCGAGCGAAGAAATAAGTGTGCAATTACAGTATGTTACTCATCTATACGGACGCTCACTGTGCATTCCCGCAGAAACGTAAGCAAGCCACAATAAGCACTTGTACAGGTTTTTCCTGCTATGCTATCGTTCCCGGATGGAAATCGATTAACCAAGCCTGAAAGGCTTCAACACTGGAGGAATATGTTGTGAAAAAAGGATTAATGATCACTCTCTCCCTGGCGGTTCTTGCCTTGACCGCTTGCAGTCAAGACCAGCCGACGCAATCTGCAACACCAGCCACTTCGGCAGCAAATCCGGAACAGATGGCTGCAAGCGCACCGATGTCAGGCGGGGGAACATCCGGAACCGTTGTGGAAACCATGAACGCCGCCGGTTACACTTATGTTCAGGTTGACAACAATGGCGAAAAAATCTGGGCGGCAGCCCCGGCTTTCACCGTTGCGGTCGGTGATTCAGTGGTTGTTCCCGATGGCATGCCGATGCACAACTACCACAGCAAAACCCTGAACCGTGATTTTCCGCTGGTCTACTTTGTCGACTCGGTGCTGAATGCCAGTGCTCCGGAACTCTCTACTGCCGGCGGCATGACCATGCCGACTGGACACCCGCAGACCGACACCACCGCTCCGGTGGATGTTGATCTTTCCAATGTGCAAAAAGCGGAAAACGGTTTGACTATTGCTGAAATTTACGCCGGAAAAACTGAGTTGTCCGGTCAAAATATCACCCTGCGAGCCAAGGTCGTCAAGTTCAGCCCGAAAATCATGGGGAAAAACTGGCTACACGTTCAAGACGGCAGCGGCGACGCCGCAGCTGACACTCATGATCTGACCGTCAACACCGACGTCACTGCACAGGTTGGCAACACCGTCCTCATCAGCGGCCCTCTGACTCTCGACAAAGATTTCGGCTACGGGTATCAGTACAACCTGATCATGGAGGATGCCCAGGTGACCGTGGAATAAGGGCCTCTCGACTCAATCTCAGAAAAGTTGAGAATCTCTAAACGTTA
Organism: Desulfuromonadaceae bacterium; assembly: GCA_030595055.1. GTDB lineage: Bacteria > Desulfobacterota > Desulfuromonadia > Desulfuromonadales > Geopsychrobacteraceae > Malonomonas. Next base: position 19,747 of record JAUVEB010000005.1, on the reverse strand, counting down.
AAAAGGGCTGCCCGACAAGGCAGCCCTTTTTAACGACATCTATCCCAACGCAGGGGCCGATGATCGGCCTACTTTTCGCGTGCCCATTCAGGACAACTCATCGGATCACCTTTATAGCCAAGCCCGACCCAATCCATACGGCCGTTGTCACCGTGGCAGTCGAGACAACCGAGGGCCTGCTCTTTCGGCGAGACCATGTGATTCACCCGCCAGTACATATCAGTTTCGGCGAAACCATACTTGCCGCTGTAAGGCAAGCCACTGGCTTCGCTACCGAGACGGGCCGCCTTGTCCCAATCATAATCAACCCAGTACCCGCCTTCGTTCGCAAGTTTGGCGGTGATCAGGGTCATGTTCACGGTATCGTAAATCTGTTTACCACGCATCACCTTGAAGGGATAAATCTTTGCCTCGGCATCAGCAATGTCACCGATCGGGTAGGCCAGACTGGTCACTTTTTTCGGATCGATCTTGTCACCACGAAAATAGGTACCACCTTTGCCGTTAAACCAGCGATATTCAGGGGCCAGATTCATGCCGTACTTCATCTCACCCTTTTTCTTTACATAGGTGTGATAACCATGCTTATTTTTTTTATCAAACGGGCGCTCTTCACCGGCGTTTGACCAATCCCACCAGATTTTTGTTGCGAGGTTCTTGGCATAAACCGGGATATGGCAAGTCTGGCAAGCAACGGTATCCAGGTGGGCATTGAGACGGCTTTCTTCGTGAACCTCACCATCGTGACACTGTTCACAGTTGACCTCGGTATGCCCATCCGGGGAAACACCAAGAGAATGACCGGTAATCAGATGATCTTCCGTTTTGTGACACTCGATACATTGGAAATCGTTACCATCGACATCCATATGGATGTCAGTCTTTCTGTCAGGATAAGACATAGAAGAATCAAGATCGCCGTGCTTGACAGCATCGGCCCCGCCGCCGTAAAAATGACATTGTCCACAGTTGTCACGGTTCGGCGAACCGACGTTCTGCGCAACCCGCAGCAGGTTAACCTTTTCCAACGGGTAACCGGCCACGTTCGAGCCCTTGTTATAAGTCCCTGTGGTATCGTGGCAGACGAGGCAGTCAATGTTTTCAGCGTTACCGAAATCATAGGTCCCGGCATCGGTCAATCCGTAACCGGCATGACATTTGGCGCAGAACTGTTCATTTCCGGCGATTGAAGTGCAGTAGTTGTTCAGAGAATTCTTCTTACCACGGTCGACCATCTTACCGTCAACTTCCTGCTCCAAGCCCCAGTTCCAGTGCGAGGTTTTCATGAAATCCCCCGCCACACCTTTGTGACACTTGAGACACTGGCGAGTGACATCCTGAGGCTCGCTAATCGGCCCCTGAACCCGTTTTTTGTGGCTCCCGGCAAAAGCCGATGAAACAACACCGCCAGCCAGAATCAACAACAGACCGAGTTGCATGAGATGCTTGAATGTTTTTTGCATTGAATACATGACTCCTTGCTCGGGCCGGCCAATCAGCCTGTCTATATATCAGAGATTCTCAATATGACATTCTGGCCCTTTTTCTTAATCGAGTCAATAATAATTATCAACAACTAATTATCTTTAACCAACCAAGAAATCATAGATTGTTTAGTCTTTTCAAACAGATAATGCGATTAACTTTTCAATGAATGATAGATTATTTCGGCGAGTTTGGACGGCAAGCCGGGCGCCTGTTTCAGATCGCTCAGCGAAGCCGCCTGAACCCGTTTCAGACTGCCAAAACATTTCAGCAGAGCTCTCCGCCGCGCTGGGCCGACACCGGGAATATTTTCCAGGGAGGAGCGCAAACCGGCCTTGCTGCGCAGTTTACGATGGTAACTGACCGCGAAACGGTGGGCCTCATCCCGCAACCGCTCAAGCAGAAACAGGGTGGCTGCTCCACTCCGGAAACTGACGGGATTTTTGCGCCCGAGCAGAAAAAAACGCTCTTCACTTTTTTCCACCGCCTTACCACGGACATTGGCGACAACCCGGCTCTTGGCGATACCTACGGCACCAATCTGCGTCTGCAGGCCGAACTCATCCAGGACCGCTGACAAAACTCCAAGCTGTCCCTTACCACCATCAATCATGATCAACTGCGGCAGATTCTGCTCCTCAATCCCGCGTTGCAAGCGACGCCGCAGCACTTCTTCCAACGAGGCATAATCATCGGGACCAATTACGGTTTTAATTTTGAAGCGACGGTATTCGGCCAGGGCCGGTTCAGCGTCAATCACCACCGCCATGCTGCCAACCGCATGGGTTCCCTGCACATTGGAAATATCGAAGCATTCAATGCGCCGAGGCAGCACCGGCAAGTGAAATTTCCCCTGCAGCTCTTCGAGCAACTGTGCGCGAGCCTCGCGCCGACTGCCCCTTTGGCGAAAAGCTTCGCGCGCATTTCGCTGCGCCAAACGGCAGAGGCGGAACTTTTCTCCCCGTTGCGGAGCCAGCAGCTGAACCTTCCTGCCGCGTTTTTCACTCAACCAGCCAGCCAACAGCTCGGCATTCTCCAAGGGTTCAGGAAGTAACAACTGATCGGGAATGATCACCTCACGCGAATAATACTGCTGTAAAAACCCGGTGAGCAGTTCCTGCCAACCAAAAATCCATTCCAGCGAATAGCTGCGCCGACCGATCAGCTGACCCTGGCGGATAAACAACAGCACCACCTCGACGTCCCCCCCGGCGCGGTGAATTCCGATAACATCCTGATTACCGCCGCCATAGTCGGTCACTTTCTGCCTTTCGATACTTTTCCTGATGGCGTTGATCTGATTTCGCAAGCGTGCCGCGTCTTCATATCGCAGCTCCGCCGAGGCCGCTTGCATCTGCCCTTTTAACAGACCGATGACATGTGCTTCGCGCCCTTCGAGCAGATCGATAACCCCGTCGACAAGTTTTCGATATGCGGCTTCGCCAATCTTTCCTTGACATGGAGCGCTGCACTGGCCGATCTGGTAAAATAGACAAGGTCGGCCCCGCTTGCGGCAACGTTCCATTGAAGAATGTCGCAACGGAAAAATCCGGTAGATTTCCTTGAGGGTCGCGCGAATCGCCGCGGCCGAAGAATAGGGACCGAAATAACGGGCACCGTCATTCTTGACCCGTCGCACAAGCTGCAGTGCGGGGAACGTTTCGTTCAGGTCGATGCGCACCGAAACGTAGGTTTTGTCATCTCGCAGGTCAATATTATAGCGCGGCCGATGTTTCTTGATCAGGGTATTTTCCAGCAACAGCGCTTCCTTCTCGGTATCGGTGACAATCACCTCGATCCGTTGCACCTTCTCCATCAGCAGCGGAATGTGCAGACGACCGTCGCCACCGGCGGAGAAATAGCTACGCAGCCGATTGCGCAAATGTTTCGCCTTACCGACGTAGAGAATTTCCTCCCCTGCTCCGTACATCTGGTAAACACCCGGCTCGGCAGGATACCTGTTGAGGTCGATGGATAGCATCCGTCTAGCATAATAAAGATCGCTTGGCGAATAAAGGACTCTTTCCTCCGCAAGCTTTTTGGCTGGTACTCAGCTATCATATCGGTATAATAGGATTTTTAATACATACCCTGCAGCCTGAGCCAAATGACCGGTTGCTATTCAAGAGGAACCACTGTGAATCCATTCTGGAGCAATATTTTCCGCGGATCCGGGTATGAAGACACCCTGGCCTATTTCCTCAGCACCGTCCCGGTTTTCAGCAAGCTGAAAAAGCGCGAACTGAATTTTCTCGAAACAATCGTCCATGTCCGCAACTATCAGAAAGATGAAGTGATTTTTGAAGAGGGGGATATCGGCTCAGGGATGTATGCCATCCGTTCCGGTCAGGTCGTCATTTACACACGTGACGAACATGACCGGGAAACCGAAGAGACAGTTCTCGAATCGGGAGACTTTTTCGGCGAGGTCGCTTTAACCGCCTCACGACCACGCATTGCTTCAGCCCGCACCACAGAACAGACCGTATTGGTCGGCCTGTTTCGCTCCGACATGCTGGAAGCTGTCCGCAAACACCCGTCCGGCGCGGCAAATATTTTACTCGGGCTCACCCGGGTGATCAGCGATCGTTTACACCATAGCCAGATGCTGATTCACGAATTAAAACGCCAGCAAACCGGTTCGGACCGGGAACATAACCAGCCATGACCGATCAGAGCGGTCTCAGCCGCGCCCAGGTTTTCCTGCTCTATTTTGTCCTGACGGCGGCCATTGCCTCCGGAATTGCCATCTTTTCCTCGGCATCAACCATCACCAAAATGCTGCAGACAGCAACCGACGGACTGTTCCTGCCGATCCTGTTGTCACTGATCGCGGCCTTCCTGCTTGACCCGCTGGTGCAATTTTTCGAAGGGGAAAAGATCGGCCGAACCGGGAGTATTTTCATTGTTTATTTCCTGCTTTCAATGCTGATCCTGCTGTTGCTGTTATCGATCGGATCACCAAACTGGGAAGGGATGATGCAAGCCCTCAAAGCCGACTTCCCACGCTATCTCGGTCGTGCCATTGAGTACCTCAACGGCTTGCTGATGAAGGCCCAGGAACATTTTCCCTTCGTCAAAGACTATGATCTGCCGGAGAAAATGCGCCAATCGGCCGAGACTTTCCTCGGCCTGATCCTCATCCACACACCAAAATCGGCCATGCGAATCGGCAGTCTGTTCCTACTGGTCCCGCTCTTTTCCTTCTTTTTTCTGCGCGACAGTCGGTGGCTCATGCGTGGCCTGATTTCCCTGACACCGAACCGCTACTTCGAGATGGTGCTCGACATCTACGATCATGTCAGCTGGCAGCTGACACATTTTATCCGCGGGAGAATCCTCGAAGCCCTGATCATCGGCATCGTTGTCTGGATGGGGCTCTCCCTCACCGACATTCGCTACGCCCCGATCCTCGGGGTGGTTGCCGGGGTCACCAACCTGGTTCCCTATATCGGCCCGATTATCGGCATGATCCCCGGCCTGCTGATCGCCTTGGTCGACCTGGGAATGGGAGGGCAATTCTGGTGGATTCTCTGTGTCTACCTGTTGATTGCCCAGGTCATTCTCGACAACTTCATCCTCATCCCGATTCTCATTTCACGGGTCTCAAACCTGCATCCCCTGCTGGTCATTCTCGCCATTGTCATGGGCGGCAAACTCTACGGGGTCCTGGGAATGATTATCGGTGTGCCGATCGTCAGCATTATCAACATCATTATTCTTGAGATTCGTCAGTATCGCCGGACCTTCAATCCGCACACGCAGATCATCAGCGAAAGGAATAAAGTCACCTGACCATGCCTGATCCGCAACTTCTCAGTCATGTCCTTGATCTGACCCGCCGGGTCGGTCACTACCAGATGAGCAGATTCCGCAGCCTGTTGCCGAGCGGCAAAAGCTCCTACCGATCATCGCAAAACACTACTGAGAATCCCCTTCGCTGAAAACACCTCGTTCCGCTGACCAAGAATTCCGTGCTTCCGCGGTCTTTTTTTCAGAATATCTCCATATCACCAGTTGTAAAATAATTAAACTTTCATTATACTCACGTAATAAGCAGGCCTTAGTACATCTTCATACCGTAGAGACATCGGGCACAATTCATGCTTGACTCAAGCGTGCCCCTTGGCTCAAAGCAGACATAAAGGAGCGATCATGGCCAAAATTCTTATTGCTGAAGACAGCGAAACAGAACTTCTTTTTCTCCAGGAAATCCTCAAGTCAACGCCCTACGAAATCACCACGACACGTGATGGTAAGGAGGCTGAAGCAGTCGCCCACAGAGAGCCGTTCGACCTGATTATTCTCGATGTGATCATGCCGGAAAAGAACGGGTTTCAGGTCTGCAGATCGCTGAAAACCGATCCGAACTTCAAAAACATCCCGATCATCCTGCTGACTTCAAAATCGGAGGCCGGCGATAAGTTCTGGGGCAAAAAACAGGGTGCAGACGCCTATATCACTAAACCCTATGATCCGATGGCATTGCTACTGGAGATAAAAAAGCAGCTGGGAGGAATTTAAATGACCTTGGTGGAAGCTTTCAGCCAGCATCTCGTCAAAGGACAGCAGGGACAACTGGTCATAAAACTGGCCGGGGATATCCACCTGTGCAAAATTCTTATTGAGAATGGCGAGGCGGTGCATATTTCTCATGGCCGCCTGGCGCCCGAGCAGATCATTGCGGCACTAACAACCAAAACAGTGGAATGGATCAATTTTATCGCGGGCTACCCGGTGCGCAAAAGGCTCGACTATCCACTTCATCAGCAACTGCTGGCAACTTTCGGCAACTCTGCGCTCCCCCCTCCGGCAGCAGCGGCTCCCGTACCGCCAACAGCCGTCCCTGAACAAGTCAAACCGGTTTCCGTCGGGGATGGTGACGAAATTTCCGCGGACAGGGTCAACCTCGTGATCGACGGGTTTATCGATTTGGTCGGCCCGATCGGCACAATTCTCGCCGAGCAGGCAGCCACGGCAATGAATTACACCCTGGGAAAACCGATTCAGAAGCCGTTCTTCGACGCTTTTGTTCTAGCCTTGGCGAAAGAGGTCCTGGAAACTGAGCGCAGCGATTTTATTGAACGATTCACAATTTAATTTTTATGCAAGATCAAGACAATCAAGCTGTTGTGCGTAGGCGTAGCGATCTACACCTCCGCACAAGCAAACGCGCAACTTAACACTGAGATTGTGGAAAAGGGACGTTTCCGGATGGAAACTAATCCATTCCCCGGTCGAAAAAAACAGGAGTTGGTAATATGCTGAAAAATATGAGTATCCGCAAGAGGATCATGGTTATCCTCGCTGTCGTTTATATCTTTTCCATGGTTGCCGTTATAGGGATCGGTTATTCCCTGCTGCAACGGGACACCGAACGCGAAGCGGCGGAAAAAACGGAGCTGTTCATTTCATCGATGCTGGCCAACCAGCAATATATGAAAAAGTTCGTCCGCCCGAACTTGAAAGAATTGGCCGAAGATGTCTATTTTCCTGAAGCATCAGTTGGCGCCGTCATGCTGGTTAAAACAGCAAAGCTGCTCCAGGAGCAGTATCCGGAATACATTCTCCGGGTGAGTTCGCCCAACCCACTGAACCAGGAGAATCTGTCGACCTCTTTTGAAGAGAGGATCATTGCCGGTTTCGCTAATGGTGATTACAAAGAATGGCGAGGCTTTACCACCCGCAACGGCAAAAGTTTCTACGCGGCCGCCGTACCGATTAAAGTGAGCAAAGGCTGTATCTGGTGTCATGACACCCCGGAAGTAGCCCACCCTGATATGGTTGCAGAGTATGGAGACACCTCTGGTTACGGCTACAAATTGGGAGAGATTGTCGGCACCCGGATTGTTTATGTCCCCACCGAGGCATCCAAGGCGCTGGCCATGACAAAACTTGCCTACCTGGGGGGCACAATCAGCTTGCTCTTCCTGATCGCTCTGATCGTCATTGACCGCATCATTATTCGCAGCGTGGTGAAACCGATTGAAAATATCGTCGATGTTGCCGGCGATATCAGTCGCGGCAAGATGGATCGCTCTTTCGATGTCGACACCAATGATGAAATCAAATTACTGGCCGATGCGTTTAACCGGATGAAGGTTTCACTGGAAAAAGCGATAAATATTCTCAAAAAATAACTTTTTGCGAGTTACAGCAGGAGGCGGGACAGGGGTTACTGAATATCAGTAACCCCTGTTTTTTTGACAATTATTTATCTGAAAGTCCGCTCAGTGACTCCCCAGCTCGCGAGAACGGGCAGCAGCGGCGGAAACGGCCTCCATCAGGGTCGTCCGCAGCCCCTTTTTCTCCAGAGTACTGACACCGGTAATCGCCGTACCGCCGGGAGAACAGACCCGGTCACGCAAGATCGCCGGATGCTCGCCGGTCTCGCGCACCATCAATGCGGCACCGACCACCGTCTGTACCGCCAGGGCATGAGCAACATCGCGTCGCAACCCTTCACGCACCCCACCATCGGCCAGAGCCTCAATCACGGTGTAAATGTAGGCCGGCCCGGAACCGGACAGGCCGGTTGCCGCATCCATCTGCCGCTCATCGATAATCTGCACCTTGCCCACCGCTTCACACAACTGCTTGACCAGGGCCAGATCCTCTTTGCTTGAATGGTGTCCATGACAGATGGCACTGGCTCCTTCACCGACCAGGGCAGGCGTATTCGGCATCACCCGGACAACCCGCGGTGACCCCTGGAAATACCCTTCAATGGTGGTTGACGAAACCCCGGCCAGAATCGAGACAATCAGCTTGTCATCGCGATAAGCCGGAGCAACCTCTTCAAGTACCTCAACAACAATCTGCGGTTTGATGGCCAGTATGACAATCTCGCAACTTCGCATCAGCTCAAGATTATCGGTCGTCAATTCAATCCCATAGGTTTCCAGCAGATGTTCCCGGCGCAATTCGCTCGGTTCCGACGCCATGATCCGCTCAAGGGGAAAACTGCTGGAGAGCAAACCCTTAATCATGGCCTCTGCCATGTTCCCGCCACCGATAAAACCGATTTTTTGCACATTGGTCATCGCTGTTCCCTTTCAAATGCCTATCTGATGTCCTTTTACAGTCTTGTTTAGTCCCCGACCTGGAAACCTACCAGCTCCCACCCGGAGTTTCCGGGTGGGAACTATTTAGCACAGCATTGAAAAAAATGCACTCGCAGAAGAGAAAAGCCGTTGCGATGCTAAGAATAAATGCTTGACAGGGCTGAAAACCGAGTATAGTAACAGCTGATTCCAACCCGGCATAATTGATGACTAAGCAAAAAGTCCGCCCTACTGCGTTGCAGCGTTTTTTCAGGACCTCGACATACCATATGTATGCCTTCACCCCTGAAAAACCACTAGGAGTCTGTCCGAGAATACGAACCGTAGCGAGAAATCAGCTGTTCGAGGGCAGATTTTCGTAGGTTTGAGAGCGAATAACACCGCTATTTGTCGAAAACTTACGAAAATATGAACCGATCAGACGGTTTCACAGTAGGTTCTTGTATTCTCGGACAGCCTCCTAGGCCTTGTAGGTCGAAATTTTTGCTTAGCCATCTCATGACTTTTTGCGAGTGCATCATAATTGAGGGAGCCGAAAAACCAATGAAAGTTGCCAAGCGATTTTTTCTCAGCTGTGGAGCCAGCGAGGGAAGTTCCTGCCAAAACGCCCTGGACCTGGCCCGCATTGCCGCCGGTGTCGACAATATCAACCTGCTCACCGGTTGTCACCTGGTCCCACCGCAAACCAGGCAGACAGCGCCGGAACGACTCGCCGAAGCAGCGACGCTTCCCGCTGTTGTTGCCTCGATCTGTAGTGAAACCCCGGATGAAATCATTTCTGCCGGGATCGCTGTGGCCTGGCCGACAGAGACCGGACGGGCGGGATTGGTGATGGAATACGCAGCCTCCGGGCATAAAGAGGATATCGAAGCGATTGCCCGGCGAATGGCCGAAGATGGCTTGAAAGCCCGCGGACTCGCGGTTCGCGAAATCCATTCCATCGCCGTCCAGCATCGTGTCGAGCGACTCGGCAGCGTGCTTGCCGTAGCGGTCATTGAGCAGAATTCCTAACCCTGCGAGGATGCCATCATCTATGGAACTCTGGTACACGGAAAAACATAGCGAGAATGTCGGCATCACCCTGAAGGTGACCGAAACCCTCTTCTCGGGCAAGAGTGAATTCCAACAGCTTGATATCGTCAATACCCCGGAATATGGCAAGATGATGCTGCTTGACGGGCTCGTCATGGTCACCGAGCGGGACGAATTCATCTATCATGACATGATTGTTCACCCGGCCCTTTTCACCCATCCGAATCCCAAGCAGGTGCTGGTCATCGGTGGTGGTGACGGCGGCAGCATCCGCGAAATCATCAAACACCCCGGGGTTGAACTGGCCACCCTCTGTGAAATCGACGGTCTGGTCATCGACAAATCTGTCGAGCTGCTGCCCGGCATGGCCTGCGAGATCGACGGCAGCAATCCGCGCGTCAAACTGCATGTTGCTGACGGCCTGGCCTACATCCGTGAACACCGGAACGAATTCGATGTCATCCTGGTCGACTCCACCGACCCGATCGGCCCGGCGGTCGGCCTGTTCGAAGAGGATTTCTACCGCCTGGTGTACAGTGCCCTGAAAGCGGACGGGATCATGGTTGCCCAGAGCGAGTCCCCCTTTTACCACGCCGAAATCCAGCAGAACATGTACCGTAACCTGCGGGCCGTCTATCCGATCGTCGAGATGTATCAGGCCTTTATTCCGACCTACCCGAGCGGCTTCTGGAGTTTTGCCTTTGCCGGCAAAAAATACCATCCGGTCAAAGACTTTGATCGCCAGAGAGCTGCGAAGCGTAGTTTTTACACCAAGTACTACAACGAAGACCTGCACCTCGGCGCCTTCATGCTGCCGACCTTCGCCAGGGAAAATATTGCCGAATGAAGCGAACTCAAGCAACCGCGTGGAGCAGCAAAGATTCCGCCGAGCTTTACGGCATTCACCAGTGGGGCAAAGGGAATTTTGACCTTTCCGCTGACGGCAATGTCCGGGTCAAGGGTCAATTCCCGTCCGGCGAAGTCGCCATCCCGCTCATCGATATCGTCACCGGGGCCAAGCAACGCGGCTATGACTTTCCCTTGCTGCTGCGGGTGGAAAACCTGCTTGATGAAAGAATCCAACTGCTCAACGAGAGCTTCGCGACGGCAATGGCCGAGGCGGGTTACCGGGGTCGATACCAGGGCGTTTTTCCGGTCAAGGTCAACCAGCAGTGCCAGGTCATCCGCGAAATCAGTCGTTTCGGTGCCGCCTATGGTCATGGCCTGGAAGCCGGAAGTAAAGCCGAACTGCTGCTCGCCCTGGCCAACCTGAATGAAGGCGGGCTGCTGATCTGTAATGGTTATAAAGACCGTGAATTCATTGATCTCGGCCTCTGGGCCGGCAAGCTGGGTTACCGCTGTTTCTTTGTCATCGAGTCGCCGACCGAGCTGCCGCTGCTCCTCGAACGCAGCAAGGCGACCGGCATCAAGCCGCTGATCGGTGTGCGGATCAAGGTTTCGGTGAAAGTCGGTGGACTCTGGACCGAAACCACCGGTGATCGCAGCAGTTTCGGCCTGAGCACGGCACAACTGGTCGCTGTCGTTGATCAGCTCCGCCAGGCAGATATGCTCGGCTGCCTGCAACTGCTCCACTGCCATCTCGGCTCACAGATTCCCGATATCGAGGAAATACGCGCCGGGGTTCGTGAAGCCGGCCGCTTTTATGCCGATCTGGCAGAAGAAGGTGTGCCACTGCAATACCTTGACCTGGGGGGCGGCCTGGCCGTCGACTACATCGGCAACCAATCAAAACAGAGCCATTCACGCAATTACGACATGGCCGGTTACTGTCGCTGCCTGGTGGAAACCGTCGCGGCAACTCTCGACCGCAAACAGGTTGCACATCCGACCCTGATCACAGAATCGGGACGAGCCACGGTGGCCCATACCACCATGCTGCTGTTCGACATCCTTGACGTGCTGCGCTTCGAACCTCTGTCCTTGCCTGAAAACTGCCCGGCGGATGCACCGCCCTTAGTCGCCCGTCAGTTCGTGTTACATCAGCAACAACAAGAAGCGGATCCCTTTCTCACCTATAACGAAGCGCTGGCCAACCGTGACCGGATTCGCGAACTTTTCCGTCAGGGAGAACTCAACCTGCGGCAACGCTCGTTGGCCGAGAACCTGTTTTTAAGTATCGCCCGACGAGTCACGACTGAACTGACTGCGGCAAGCCCCGACGCTCCCGGCCTGAATGAGCTGCGCAAAAGTCTGGCAGATATCTATTACGGCAATTTCAGCGTTTTCCAGTCGCTGCCCGACACTTGGGCCATCGGCCAGGTTTACCCGGTTTTACCGATCCACCGACTGCATGAAGCCCCGATCCGCGACGGCATTATTTCCGACTTGACCTGCGATTGCGACGGCAAGCTCGACTGTTTTGTCCTCAACGGTGGGGAACAGCAGACCCTGCCCCTGCACCAACTCAAGGAAAACGAAGATTACATTCTCGGCGTCTTCCTGATGGGAGCTTACCAGGAAACCCTCGGGGATCTGCACAACCTGTTCGGCGACACCAACGTCCTCAGTATCCGGCTCAACGAGGACGGCAGCTTTGACCTGGTCAAGGAAATTTCCGGTGACAGCATTGCTGAAGTTCTCAGCTACGTGGAATATCATCCGGAAACATTGTTCGAAGACTTTCGTACCAAGACGGAACAGGCGGTTCGCGACGGCAAGATTAACCTGACCGAGCGACGGGAGATCCTTGATCAGTTCGCCGCCCGCCTGCGGGGGTCGACATACTATAAACGTTGCGGGAAATGAGAATGACAACCACAGAACTGGCGCAAAATGATGGTCGCGAAGGGCGTCCCGCCTACGTCGCGGTGAGCGGAACAATCTACAATGTCTCTGACAGTCTCCGCTGGAAAAACGGTCACCATGAAGGGATTCACCAGGCCGGTCAGGATCTGACCCAAGCCCTGAAATCGGCCCCCCATGTGCGGACGCTCATTGAACGTTTCCCGGTCATCGGCAACCTGGAAGAAGCTGCGCTGAAGAAAAAGAAAAAGCTCTTTTCCTGGAAGTGAGCAGCAGACCGATCGTGATTCTCTGGCTTTCCCGGGATCTGTTTTTTGGGTAACGAACCACTGTTGTTCCCATCAAAAAAAGCCGCTTCTTTTCAGAAGCGGCTTTTTTGAACCCTGCACTCACATGACCAATCAGCAAAGATATTTTTCCAGCAGCATCGGCAACTTGACGCAGACATCTGTCTTGATCAACACCGCTTTAATATTGGTCTTTGCCATCCCCTCCTCTTCCATCGTCAACAGATGCCCGGAGCAAAGGATCACCGGCGTCTCCGGCGAGATGCGGTAAAACTCCTGAGCCAGTTGAATCCCGCTCATCCCCGGCATCGTCAAGTCGGTCACGACCAGATCAAAACCATCTTCAGCATCCCGAAAAAGGCTGAGAGCCTGTTCCCCGCCAAAGGCACAGGTCACCCGGTAGTTGAGATCGCTCAGAAACTCCTCGCCAAGCAAGGCCAGGCTTTCCTCGTCATCGACATAAAGAATTTTTTTTCCGCCGCCGCCGGCGGTGAAAAATTCTGCACACATGGAACAGTCGATCCTCTCTTCAGGCAGGGACGAACTCATTTCGCAGAGGAATTATAACAGGTTTCTCATGGAGGTCTATTGATTTCAGGGTATCTTGAACAATTAGAATTTTTCGCCCAGGAAACTGTCTCTTTCAATCATCCCCTCCCTGAGTAAAAATCATCCGCAACAGGGTCGGCAATCTATCAAACATCTCTGTCTTCAGCAACACCTGGCGAATACCCGTACCAGCGACCCCTTCAGAGTCGAGTGACATCTGCAGGCCGGAGCAGAGAATAACCGGCAGCTCCGGAGCAACCTTTTTAAGTTCCCGGGCCAGCTCGATTCCGGTCATGTGCGGCATGGTCAAGTCGGTGATGACCAGATCGAACCTGCCCGGCTCAGCTTGCACCTGCCGCAATGCTGCGGAGCTGCCGGTCTGGATCGTCACCCGATAGCCGAAATCTTCAAGGTACTCCTTGCCGACGACAACCAGACTCATCTCGTCGTCAACCAGCAGAATATGCTCATTCCCCCACACCTCGGTCACTTCCATGATGTCCTCAATCTCTTCCTCGACAAACAGTCGGCAAGGCAGCAGGATGGTAAAGGTCGTGCCCTCACCCAAACGGCCGGCAACAGAGATCTTTCCCTGTAAACCATCGATGATTCCCCGGACCATGGAGAGACCGAGCCCGGTTCCGGTCTCGGCATCCTTGGTGGTAAAATAAGGGTCAAATATCCGCTCAAGAATGGCCGCTTCGATGCCGGTCCCGGTATCGCAAACCTGCAGCTCCAGATACGGTCCAGCCGGCAACTGCCAGAAATTTGCTGCACCAAGATCAGTTTTTTGCAAAGAGACCCGCAGCACTCCACCCTTCGGCATAGCATGGTAGGCGTTGGTACAGAGATTCATCATCACCTGGTGGATCTGGGTCGCATCACCCAGGACCACTTCATCGATCGGGGCAATCGATTGCTCAATCTCAATCGTTGACGGCAGGGAAGCCCGGAGCAGCTTCAAAGCTTCCTTGACGATCAGGCCGACCTGAACCGGACACTTTTCCTGCCCACCCTGACGGCTGAAGGTCAGAATCTGCCGCACCAGCAATTTAGCCCGGTCGGCCGCATTGAGAACTTCCAACAGATCCCGATGCTGCCGACTGCCGACGGACAGCTGTTTTTCCAGCATCGCCGCATAACCCAGGATCGAAGCCAGGATATTGTTGAAATCATGCGCGATACCGCCTGCGAGAGTCCCGATCGCTTCCATCTTCTGGGTCTGCCGCAACTGCTGTTCCAGATCGCGCTGCCGCTGTTCCGCCTGCTTGCGCTCGCTGATATCCCGCAGGATGCCGATACCGTACCACTGTTCATCCTGAAAGACAGCACTTGCGGTCAGTTCGACCGGCACCTGTTGACCGTTCTTGTCAGCAACCGTCAATTCCACCGCTGCTTCATTCTTTCTGGCGCCCTGTAGATACTTGCACAGACAGATTTTTTGCTGATCGGCAGGGCGCATAATCGTCTCGTGCAATACTCTGCCCAGGATCTCATCCGGGGAGAAACCGAGCATCCGCTCTGCAGCTGGATTCCAGAGGGTGACCAGACCCGCCGCATCGATCATGACGATGGCGTCCCGGGCCGATTTGATGATCGCCCGATATTTCTCGTCAAGCTTTCGGCGCTCCTCCTGGGCTTTTTTCCGGCCGGTAATATCCTGGAGGTATCCGGCCATCCGCGTGGCCTGACCGTTTGCATCCCAAATCGCCTTGCCCCGCGAACGCAACCAGATCAGCTTCCCCTGTTTGTTGTAGAGGCGATACTGCACGTCATAAGGCACTCGCTCAAGCAGATGACGCCGGATCGCCGCCTTGGCTTCGGCGACATCATCGGGATGGAGCAAGGTATAAAACTGGCTGCGGGTCGGCGGCAGTTCACCATCATCCAGACCAAAAAGTTCATAGATCCGGGGCGACCACCACATCTGCTCCTCATTGACATCCGACCAGTCCCAGAGCCCGGCACCGGAGCCCTTCACCGCCAGCTCAAAACGCTCTTCGCTCAGTTGCAGATCGGCCAGGGCCTGACGTTTTTCCCAACTGGCCCTGGCTTCTTCAATGGCCCGTGGAACGGCCGTTTTCAGGCGAACCAGGTTGCTTTTCAGGACATAGTCGGTCACTCCAGCCTTGATGGAGTCAATGGCCAGTTCTTCCCCGATGGCCCCGGTTACCAGTACAAAGGGGGTTTGCGGGGCTTTTTCCTGAGCCACCGCGAGGGTCTTGTAACCGTCGCAATCAGGCAGGGAAAAATCGGCCAGAATCAGATCATAACGGTTGGTTTCCAACTCTTCCACGAAGGCGGGAAAGTTATCGACCCAGCAGATGTCACAGGGGATACCGCCGTTTTCAAGGGTAAAACGCACCAGTTCGGCATCCAGATCACTGTCTTCAATATGCAGGATATGCAGTTCAGGTGGAATCAAGGCATCTCCTCCGTTCGGTCGAATACAAGATTCACCCCTGGTACGTCAGTAGGGGCGCCGCTTGCTGCGCCCTGATAGCGAAGCTGTAATCTGTCAAGAGGGCGCGGCAAGCAGCGCCCCTACGCGGGATATGCCATGATCAGTGCATCGCCCACCCTACATTCGCGTAAATAACCACCGACTCAACATACTGAAACGAATCTGCGGTTACAGAGGCCTCCCTTGTTCATCATGACTGAGCCCTCTTCACAATCGGCAGTGAAAAATAAAAGCCGGCGCCCTGATCAACAGCTCCTTGTGCCCAGATTCGCCCACCGTGCCGTTGGAGAATGCGTCGCACGATAGCCAAACCGACCCCGGTTCCGTCAAACTGCTCCTGCCGATGCAAGCGACTGAAAACTTTGAACAGTTTATCGGCAAGTTCCGGATTGAAACCAGCTCCGTTATCATGCACGGC
The DNA here is from genome assembly GCA_030595055.1 of Desulfuromonadaceae bacterium. Taxonomy (GTDB): domain Bacteria; phylum Desulfobacterota; class Desulfuromonadia; order Desulfuromonadales; family Geopsychrobacteraceae; genus Malonomonas. Next base: position 3,685 of record JAUVEB010000005.1, on the reverse strand, counting down.
AAAGACCCACTCATCGCCGGTTTGTTCAGCCTCAACCTTGATAACCGCCTGTTCGCGGGTCGAACTGTACTTGACCGCATTCTCCAGCAGGTTGTTGAACACCTGCCGCAAAGTCCCCAGGTCAGCCGTAACCACCGGAAGATTCCCAACCTGCCAGTCAATCTGACGTCCGGCGGTTTCAGCAGCAAAGTTCTCGATCTCTTCCTTAACGAGTGGGTCGGTATCAACCTCACTAAAGGTGAGTTCTGTACGCCCGGCCCGCGAAAAAGTCAACAAATCGTTGATCAGGCGACTCATATTACCGGCAGATTTTTTGATTTTATCCAGATAACGACGATTGTCTGCGGAAAGTTCCGCCGCGGCAGCATCCGATAAAATCTCGGCAAAGCCCATGATATGGCGCAGCGGTGCCCGCAAATCGTGGGAAACCGAGTAGGAAAACGACTCCAGATCCCGGTTCACCTCACTCAGATCCACGGTCTTTTGCTGCAGTTCAGCGTTGCTGCTGCGCAAATCTTCCGCAAGATACAGCGTCACCCGGTTCAGTTCTTCAACCTCGTCAATCCGGCTCCTCAGCTCCCGCGCCAGCTCGGCATTTTTGTCCCGGGCTTTTTCCGCCGTCAGGCTACGGGTGAGGTCGGTGATAATGATGATGGCGGACTGTACGTCAAGCACTGACTGGCTGCGGTCGAAATCAATCTGCACCGCGACGCTCTGCCCCTGCCGCGAACGCAATTCAAGCTGTTCGGTGAAATGGCCCGGCACAGCCTCTGCGGCCGTCAATTGCGGCAACAGAGCCGTCAGCTGCTCCTTATCCACCACAAATTCGGCGAAACTGTGACCCTGTAAGTTCTTTTCCTGCACACCGATCAGTTGACAAAACGGTTCGTTATTAAAGAGAATTTCTCCGGCCCGGCCGATCTCAACAATACCGTGGGGAACGGACTGGACCAGGTGCCGGTACTGCAGAACGGAATCGAACAGCGCCCGTTCGGTCACCTTACGTCGCTTCACCTCGGCGTGCAGTCCCCGATTCCAGACCAGAAAGAGGCCAAACCCGAGCAGAACCAGCGCCATTCCGACACTTCCCCATAAAATAACATCTTCATGGCAGAGGAGCTGACATAACAGCTCCTGTTCCACCGCGACCGCAGGTGGCGGCGAGATGAACCCAGCGGCTACTGCAAGCACCACGCTGAACAGCAGCAGGAGGGAGAGAATCAATCTGTGTTTAAAACCGCGTGACATCCACTAGCCTCTCCCCGCACCTGGGTAAATGGCGCGAAACAACTCTGCATATTCACTCATCCGGTACTCCCTCATGCAAAAAAACTCAAATTCACCGAATAACCTCCAGCGCTCATCTCCTCGGAGCTGATCAACTCAAGCATCTGCGTCGCCACAGTCGGCATGGTCGGTAATTTATCGAGCTCAAAATTGATTTTCTGAAATTTACCGGACATTCGGTTCCCCCTTATGCGGACAAAGTAACGTTTTTATTTCTCCAGGGAGTTTAGCAAAATAATGGTTTTTTTCTATTATTAACAGCTAATTATTATTTTTTCCTTAATAAACTATTTTTTACTCCTGCGCATTGCCAGTTCAGCGGGATTTCTTTACACTCGGGAACAACCGAGAAAGGATTTATTGATGAGTAAGCTAAGCGAAGAAATTCTCTACCAGGGGCGCATTCTCGATCTGGCTCGTGAGACCCACCGGATGCCGGATCAGCGCGAAGCCCGCTTTGAAATCGTCCAGCATCCCGGCGGAGCGGCTGCATTGCCCGTCCTTTCCGACGGGCAGGTTATTTTGATCCGGCAATTTCGCCCGGCAGTTGAGAAATATGTTTACGAAATTCCGGCTGGACGTCTGGAACCGGGAGAGAACGGCAAAGCCTGCATTGCTCGGGAACTGCAGGAAGAGATCGGCTACCAGGCGGCAAAGATCACCCCGCTCGGTGCGGTTTACAGCAGTGTCGGTTTCTGCAATGAGCAGATTCACTTGTTTGTCGCCGAAGAACTCTCCAAAACCGCCACCGCCCTGGAGCAGAACGAATTTATCGAGCCGGTGAGGATAACCCTTGAAAAGGCATTGCAAATGATCACCGACGGCGTTATCTGCGACGCGAAAACCCAGATCACCCTACTGCGTTATGCATGGCAGAACAGGCTGGTCCAATGAACTGCGGCCTACCTGACAGCTACCCGTCGACAATCGATCTTCCGTTCAACCGGGCCGGCCTGGATGCCCATTTTCAGCTGTCGACAGCAGACCGGGATCCGGGCACCCCCGGAGTATGGGTGATCCTGCAAGGAAGTTCCCTGTTAATTAAGGCAACAACATCGGGGCCACAGCTTCCTGAAGGGGATTCGCCGATTTTGACCAGCGTCCGCCCCCCCCTGTATATCGGTGACTGGCAAGAGCAGCCCTGCCGGGTGCTGGACATTTCCCGGCAGGCAGAGTTACCGCCAGATTTTCAGACGATCTCGTTGCAGGACAGAAACCCGCAGCTCCCGCCGGCACTCTTGTCGCTGGCCGGGATCGCACAGATGATTTTACACTGGGAAAAAACCAGCCGACGCTGCAGCCATTGCGGAGAGCAGCTGGTTCGACTGCCGGGCGAATGGGGCAAGGAATGTCACAACTGCGCCAGCCGGCACTTCCCACACATTCACCCTTGCGTGATCGGTCTGATTGTCAGAGGAGATGAAATTCTGCTGGTGCGCAAACCGGAATGGGCGGACGGTCGTTTCGGACTGGTGGCCGGGTTTGTCGAATTCGGCGAATCACTGGAAGAAGCGATGGAAAGAGAAATCCGCGAGGAGACGGGTCTTCAGGTCAACAATCTTCGCTACGTCGGCAGCCAGTGCTGGCCTTTTCCCAGTCAGATGATGACCGGTTTTGTCGCCGATTATCTGGCCGGGAAGATCAAACTACAGGAAGATGAATTGGCGGAAGCCGCGTGGTATAAACTCGATCAGTTACCGACATTGCCGCCGCGTCGCAGCATTGCCCGCTACCTGATCGATCGGGCCGGAGACTATCTGCGGAAGTGAATCATCAGGGGACAGAGTTGAATTCTGTCCCCGGTTCAGTGCGGTTATCCCGCCGTCAGTTCAAACTCGGGCAGATTGAGGATCGTTTTCTTCACTGAACAGAGTCCGACGGCACGAATTAAGTCAGGAATCTTCCAGTAACTGGCTGATGCCGCTGAAAAACTGGTTGGCACTCTGCTCCTGCTGTTCTGCGGTTGCTTGTTCAGGTCTGCCGCTTTTATTCCTCAAGAGCAACGTTTCCGGGATTTCGCTCAAGAAACGACTCGGTTCACGTTGCTCCAACTTACCGTATTTGCGCCTCCGGCGAGCCCCCAGCAACATGAGTTGTTTTTCCGCCCGGGTCATCCCGACATAACAGAGCCGCCGTTCCTCATCGACATCAAAAGTCTCATCGATGGTTTTCTTATGCGGCAGATAACCCTCTTCCATCCCGACCAGGAAAACCACCGGAAACTCCAGCCCTTTGCTCGAATGCAGGCTCATCAGGGTGACCGCATCGGCCGCCAGTTTCTTGTCCTTGTCGTTGCGGCCGGGCCGCTCATCGTCAAGCAGGGAAACTTTTTCCAGAAAACCGGCCAAACTCGGCTGCGGCTCCCTGTCCAGATAAGCAGACATGGCATTGCTGACTT